>JBAUSF010000076.1:0-1965 GCA_049581565.1 Acidimicrobiales bacterium | reverse complement strand
GACGAAGAGGCTCGCGCACCGAGGGTGCGCGAACGCCTCGTCGCGCACCCTCTGGTAGTCCAGCAGGGCCGCCATGACGCTTTCGTCAACCGGGACGATCCTCGAGCGGCCGCCCTTGGACTCGCGCACCTGAAGGGCGTGCTCGCCCTCATCAAGGTCAGAGTTGTCGAGTCGGAGCGCCTCTGCGACACGAAGACCCGTCGCCCAGAGCAGCCCCACTACCGCCTCGAGCGTGGCCGCCTGGATCGGCGAGCGGAGCCGGCGCGAGGCGGCCATCAGGTCGGTGACCTGCTCATCAGAGTAGAGAAAGGGTGCGGGCTGTCGACGCCGACCGGGGATCAGCCCGGTGGGAGGAACTTCGTGGTCGGAATCGATGGCGTGTAGGTAGCGGGCGAGACCTCGCACCATCGACAGGCGATCCGCTCGCCAACGCGACTCGGCGTTGGGGGTGCGAAGGGCCCAGGACAGCGCCACCTCGGTGCGTATATGGGTCCATTCGCCCGCTTCGGTAAAGCCCACAAAGTCCTCGAGCACGCTGGCGGATCGTGCGAGCTTGTAGCCGAGTGATCGGCGCAGCACCAGGTAGTCGGCCAGACCCGTTCGGAGTTCATTCATGAGCGCACCTCCGGCCAGCGACGAGAAACCGAGCGCAGGGCTGCAACGTCGACCTTGGCGTAGACGGCGGTGACGGCCGTCGCCTGATGACCAAGCACCTGGCCGATGTCGCGCAACGACACACCCGCGCGCAGCATCGACGTCGCCAAGGTGTGACGCAAGCGGTGCGGGTTCACGTAGGCGATCCCCGCTCGAGCACACGCCCGCTCGAGCACGGATCGGATCGACCCGGTGTCGGCCAGGGCCCTCAGTGGAGCACACTGGCGCAGGAAAACCGTTCGATCCTCGACGCGCGGGCGGACCTTCACGTAGTTGGCCAGCGCGGCGCCCACGTCATCGGGCAGGGGTAGCCGGTCGCGCCGTCCGCCTTTTCCCGTCACGATGATCTCGCCGGTCCGCCAATCGACGTCGTCGAGGTGCAGACCCACCACCTCGCCGCCACGCAGCCCGAGCCGGCACAGCAAGAGCACGATCGCCCGGTCCCGTCGTTCGATCGCACTCTCGCCGTCGCACGCCGCCACGAGTGCTTCGAGGTCGCGGGCACTGATGCCCCGAGGAAGTGATGCGCTCCGACCGGCGACCGAGAGAACTGCGTGATCGAGTGCGACGTCGGCGACGCCCTCCAGCGCCAAGAACCGCAGAACACTCCGCAGTGCCGAGACCACTTGTCGAATCGAAGACAGACTGCGCCCGGTGCACGTGCGGGTTGCGAAGCGCGTCACGTCGCTGGCACGAAGCGACCAGTCGACACTGTCACCGCGCCGTCGTTCGCGCACAAGGAGTCCGGCGATGTGCACGTAGAAGCGAATCGTCCCCTCGACGAGCCCGCGCTCTTCACGCAAGAAACGTCGATAGCGATCGAGGAAGGCTTCCCCGGGGTCGCTCGGCTCGGCGATCCCGACGGGGTCGAGGGCGCCGTGGAGAGCCAAGTAGTCAAATAGCGGCGCAAGCGAACGTGACGTGCGTAAGTTTGCTACCCCCCGCGCTCGACGGGCGCGGAAAAACCCCTCGGTCGCCGACACCGAGAGTTCGCGCGTCGCCACGCCTTCGTGCTCGAGCCACCTGCTCAAGTGCGTGACCAAGTGGCGGTGTTTATTGGCAGCCGACCGTGAGTAACCGAGTTTGAGCAGGTGGGCGTGATAGCCCGAAACGTGCTCGGCAAGTTCGCCGGCCGGGTAGTTGGGATTACGTATTGGCATCGATACTCCTTCTCCTTGATCAAGGGAACGAGTATCGATCAGCTGGGCGTGATTATGCCGACTCTCTCATCTCCGCCACCAGCGCCGAACAGGTCGAATGTCACCGCTCTGGCCGGAAGTCGGCATAATCACGCAGTCGACATAAAAGTTG
>JBAUSF010000075.1:0-7625 GCA_049581565.1 Acidimicrobiales bacterium | reverse complement strand
CTCCCGGGTTGATCTCGCGCACGAAGCGGGCGCCGACCACGTCGAGGGCGGGCGACTCGGAGGCAACGATCCACCCTTCGGGTGCGTCATCGGTGCCGAACTGACCGAGGCAGAGGGGGCGAAAGCCGTAGGGGTCACGCACCGCGTGGACCTTGTGGGCTTCGAGGATGACCATCGAGAAGGCGCCCTCCGCCTGAGCGAGGACCGTCCCCAGGGCCTCTTCGAGCGACGATCCCGCGTTGATCTCGAGGCTCAGCATCTCGGCGACGAGGTCCGAGTCCGAGAGCAGCGAGGTGAACTCCATTCCGATCGAATCGGCGAGCGCCGTGGTGTTCGTCAGGTTGCCGTTGTGTGCGAGCGCAAAGCCCGACGCTCCGGCCGATCGATAGACCGGTTGGGCCGCCGTCCAGTTGGCCGAGCCCGACGTCGAGTATCGCGTGTGGCCAATGCCGAGCGATCCACCGAGCGCCCGGAGCGTCGAATCGGCGAACACGTGGCTCACGAGACCGTTGTCTTTGACGACAGTGATCTGTTCGTTCTGAAACGTCGCCATGCCGGCCGATTCCTGGCCGCGATGCTGCAGCGCGTACAGCGCGTCGTAGCAGTAGGGGGCTACGGGCTTTCCCGGCGCCACGATGCCGACGACGCCACACGCTTCTTTCATACCAAGTGCACGCTAACGGTCGGAAGGCAACGGCGCACCCGTTCAGTCTCTCACAGTCCTGCGAGGCCCTCGATCACATTTACTAACCTACGTCGATGATTGATCTGCATACCCACTCGACGTTCTCCGACGGGTCGGACACGCCGAGCAAGCTGGCGGCCAAGGCCGCCGCGCTGGGCATCCACGCGATCTCCCTCACCGACCACGACACCACCGGGAGCTTCGAGGAGATGGCGAGGGCCACCTCGAGCCTCGGCATCGAACTCGTCCCGGGCGTCGAGGTGTCCCTCCGCGACAACGAGTTCCCAATGACCCGTGGCGGACAGCTCGTCGCCCGCAACGTCCACGTACTCGCCTACTTCCTGCCCTTGGATCCTGCCCACCCGCTCCAGCGCCAGCTCGCACGACTTCGCCACGACCGCGACGTGCGGAACTTGGAGCTCATCGAAAGGCTTCGCCACCTCGGCTTCACGCGCATCACGCTCGAGTACCTCGCCACGATGTCGGGGAACGTGCACTCGATCGGACGGCCCCACTTCGCCCGAGCCATGTTCGAGCTGCACCCCGAGCTCGTCGGCGAACGCACCGACGAGCGATGGAACCAGCTCTTTATCGACTGGCTCGGCGGCTCGGGGCTCGCCTATATCCCAAAGACGAGCATGCCGATCGAGCAGTTCGTCGACGCCGCCGCCGGGTCGTCGACGATCTTTTCGATCGCCCACCCGCTCGTCAACTACGTCGGGGAGGGTTCGAGCTCCGCAATCGAGTCGACCATGCCGAAGATTCTCGGCTCCCTTCGCGCCCGCGGATTCAGGGGTGTCGAGGCCTACTACGGCGGCACGAGCGAAAAGACCCGAGCGCTGATGGTGAAGCTGACGCGCGACGCGGGCATGATTCCAACCGGCGGCTCGGACTACCACGGCCACTACAAAGAGGACGTCGCCCTCGGATTCGGGCGCGCCGGCGATCTTCGCGTGCCGGACGAGATCCTCGAGGAACTGAAAGCGGCTCGCTAGCGCAGCTCGAGCGCGTCCACGAGCGCGCCCTCGCGTCGATTCGCGATCTCGGCAACCGAAAGTTCGATCAGCGAACCGATAACGAGCGCGTCGCCCCCAACGGAGCCGAGCCGGCAGACGGCGACGCCTGCCGCGTCGGCGCGCCGCGTGAACGCCGCAGCGTCGCTCGTCGCCACGATGAAGCGCCCCGGGATCTCACTGAACAGCTCGCCGGCCTCTTCGAGCTCGGAGAGCGTGGCGCCGACCTTCGTGACGGCGACCATCTCGGCGAGTGACGTCGCGAGCCCGCCGCCCGACACGTCGTGCACGGCCCTGAGGTCACTCGGCTCCCCCGCACAGATGGCCGACACCTCTCTCGTCACGAAGCGAATCGTCGCTCGAAGCTTCTCGGGGTCGAAGTCGACCAACGTGCCGCCGCGCCGACCTCGACGCGTCGCCCAGCGCGAGCCCGCGAGCGGGAATTTCCTCTCTCCACTCGCGTGGCGCTCGCCGACGAGCATGATCGCATCACCGGCGCGCCAGTTCCAGCCCGGCGGGGCCGCCACGAGCTCGTCGACCACGCCGAGCAACCCAATCACCGGTGTCGGATCGATGTCCGAGCCCGCGCTCTCGTTGTAGAGCGAGACGTTGCCCCCGATGACGGGAAGATCGAGCTCGCGACAGGCTTCGGCCATGCCGTCGATTGATTCGCTCAGCTGCCACATCACCTCGGGGTGTTCGGGGTTGCCGAAGTTGAGGCAGTTGACCACGGCCTTCGCGCTCGCACCAACGCAGGCGAGGTTCATCACGCCTTCGACGACGGTGAGCGCGGTGCCGGCCTTCGGATCAAGCGCGCACCAGCGTGGATTGGAGTCCGTCGAGAGCGCGATGCCGCGCGTGGAAACGGGCAGCCCCGGTCCCGCGAGGCGGAGCAGCGCGGCGTCCCTGCCCGGACCGACGACGGTGTTGAGAAAGAGCTGCGAGTCGTACTGGCGATAGACCCACGCCGGATCGACGAGCATCGAAAGCAGGTCGTCGTTGGCGTTGGCGATCGGCTCGCCCTCGGTCGGGTCGTCGGCACGGATCTCGTCTAAGTTCGCCGGGCGTGCTCGCGGTCGGTCGTAGAGCGGCGCCTCGTCGGCGAGCGCCGAAGCGGGAACGGCGGCCAAGATCTCCCCGTCGAAGCCGTCGCGGATGCGCAGCATCGCCCTCGAGACCCCGTCGGGACCGACGACGGGGTCGACCACGCGCCCGACGACGCTCGCGCGCACCTCCCACTTCTCACAGAGCGCCGTGACCGCGTCGAGGTTCTCGGGCGTGATGATGGCGAGCATGCGCTCTTGTGACTCAGAGGTCATGATCTCGTAGGGCACCATTCCGCGCTCGCGGAGGGGCACCGCCGTCACGTCGACGTCCATCCCGACCCCGCCGCGCGCCGCGGTCTCGCTCGTCGCACAGACGAGTCCCGCGCCGCCGAGGTCCTGAATGCCGACGACGTAGCCGCGATCGAGCAGCTCGAGGCAGGCCTCGATGAGCCGCTTTTCCTCGTAGGGGTCGCCCACCTGCACGCTCGGGCGCTTCGCGTCGTCACTCGCGGCGGCTTCACCCGAAAAGCCCGCTGACGCCAAGACCGACACGCCACCGATGCCGTCGCGGCCGGTCCGAGAACCGAGCAAGACGGCGAGGTTGCCAACACCCGAGGCGACGCCGAGCACGAGACGTTCCTTCGGCAGCGCCCCGACGCAGAGCACGTTCACGAGCGGGTTGCCGCGGTAGCAGTCGTCGAAGGTGAGCTCTCCCCCGATCGTCGGCACGCCGACGGAGTTGCCGTACCCCGAGATCCCTGAGACCACTCCTTCGACGAGCCAGCGCTGGCGCGCGTCAGTGAGTTCGCCAAAGAAGAGGGGGTCCATGACGGCGAGGGGGCGAGCACCCATGGTAAACACGTCGCGGAGGATTCCTCCGACGCCGGTCGCCGCGCCCTGGTAGGGCTCGATCGCCGAAGGATGATTGTGGCTCTCAATCCGAATCGCGACCGCGATCCCGTCGCCCGCGTCGATGACGCCCGCGTTCTCGCCCGGCCCAACGAGCACGTGCGCGCCCGTCGTCGGAAGACGTCGCAGGTGCAGTCGCGAGGACTTATAGGAGCAGTGCTCGGACCACATCACCCCGAAGAGCGCGAGCTCCAAGTGGTTGGGTTCGCGACCGAGGACGGTCTTGATGTCCTCGAATTCGCTGTCACTCAACCCGAGGGCTCCGTGGAGAGTCGCGGGCGAATTCACGCACCCAACCTACTGGTCGACACGAAAGCCCTCCGCTAGTGAGACGTCGCAGGAACCGACGCCGCGACGAAGCTCTCCATGAGGACGCGTCCGTCGTCGCTGCCGAGCAGCAGGGACATCGCGCGCTCGGGGTGGGGCATGAGGCCGACGACGTTGCCCGCCTCGTTGGCGACCCCCGCGATGTCTCCGCGCGAACCGTTGGGGTTGTCCTTATAGGTGAGCACGATCCGCTCACTCTCTCGCAACTCGCGGAGGGTCTCGTCGTCGCAGGTGTACGAGCCCGAAAAGTGATTGATGGGTACGACCAGCTCTTCGCCGAGCGTCGCGCGCGCCGTGAGCACCGAGGAGGTCGACGTGACGATGAGCGTCGTTGGCTGGCAGAGAAAGGTGAGTCCTCGGTTCTTCTGCAGGGCCCCGGGCAGCAGTCCCGCCTCGGTGAGCACCTGAAAGCCGTTGCAGATGCCGAGCACCGGCCCGCCCTCGCGGGCAAAGCGCGCGACCGCGTCCATGACGGGCGAGAACCTGGCGAGCGCGCCGGGACGCAAGTAGTCGCCGTGGGCGAATCCGCCCGGCAAGATGATGGCGTCGTACGTCGATACGTCGGTCGAGGAGTGCCAGACGAACTCGGCGGTCGCTCCGAGGGAGGTCACGGCCGCCGCCGCGTCGTATTCGCAGTTCGAACCCGGAAAGACGACGACGCCGACTCTCCTCACGAGGCGAGCATCCCCGCGACGCGCGCCGTGGCGTCTTCGATCACAGGATTTGAGAGCAGGCGCTCGGCGAGGGCCGTCGCTCGCTCGAGGGCCGCGTGTTCGCTCTCGGCGTCGACCGTCATGCGAAACGACTTGCCGGCCTTCACGTCGAACACGCCACTAAAGCCGAGTGCGGGCAGCGCACGCTCGATGGTGGCGCCTTCAGGATCGGCGATGCCTTCACGCAGCGTGACGTCGACGACAACCGAGTAGTTCATTCGCAAAAACCGTACCATTCTCGAAGTGACCGCCCGGTCACCCGTTCATAGGCAGCAACGTAGCGCGATGACGTTTCGTTGACGATGTCGTCGGGTACCGACGGCGGCGGCGGCGTCTTGTCCCAACCACTGGCGCTCAACCAGTCCCGGAACGGTTGCTTGTCAAAGGCGGGCGGCACCTCACCCGGTCGGATCTGGTCGGCGGGCCAGATGCGAGAAGAGTCGGGGGTCAACACCTCGTCGCACACGACGAGCTCGCCGTCGACGAACCCGAGCTCGAACTTCGTGTCGGCGAGCACGAGGCCGACCGACTCGAGCTTCTGCGCGGCGCGCCGGAACAGGTCGAGACAGAGTTCCCTCGCCACGGCGAGCTGCTCGTCTCCGACGATGCGCGCGGCTTCTTCTAAATCGATGTTGAGATCGTGTCCCGACGTCGCCTTGGTCGACGGCGTGAAGATCGGCGTGGGAAACGGGTCCGTGAGCCGTAGACCCGGCGGGGCGGGCATGTGGTGCACCGTCCCTTCGCGCACGTACTCGTCGTAGGCCTGACCCGCGAGGCGGCCGCGCACGATGCACTCGAGGTTCAACATCACGGCCTTTCGCACGAGCATCGTTCGCCCGTGCAGCTCGCGGCGCTCGACGAACCCGGCGACCGAGCCATCGATGACCTCGGGGTCGCAGCTCACGAGCGCGCTCGGCACGTCGAGCGCGAACTCGCGCAGCCAGTAGTCCGTGAGTCCGGTGAGGACCCGGCCCTTGTCGGGGATCGGCTCGATCATGACGACGTCGAACGCGCTCAGGCGGTCAGAGGCGACCATGAGCATGAGGTCGTCGTCGACGTCGTAGAGGTCGCGGACCTTCCCCGAGTAGAGGTGACGCAGCGAGAGGTCGCTCACCGCTGCCACGTCATCGCGTCGAGCACGCGGCGCCGGTGCGCGAGGAGCCGGTCGAGGTCGAAGGCTCGCTTGATCGCGTCCTCGCTCAAGGCGACCTCGTCGTCGCTCTCGATGACGTCGCGGAAGTTCCGCCGTTCTTCGATCGCGCGGCGCGAGGCGCGCTGGACGATCCGGTACGCGTCGTCCCGGCTCATTCCTGCCTCGACGAGCGCGAGCAGCACCGACTGGGAAAAGACGAGCCCGAGGGAGCCCTCGGTCAGATTCTCGAGGGCGCGCTCGGCGTGGATGACGACGCCGTTGGCGAGCCAGGTCGCCCGTCTCAGCATGTACACCGTGAGCTGCAGGGCGTCGGGGAGCACCACTCGTTCGACGCTCGAGTGTGAGATGTCGCGCTCGTGCCAGAGCGCCACGTCCTCGAGTCCCGCGATGAGGTAGCCGCGCAGCACGCGCGCAAGGCCGACGAGGCGCTCGGCGATCACGGGGTTGCGCTTATGGGGCATCGCCGATGAGCCCTTTTGCCCCGGGGCGAAGGGCTCTTCCATCTCGCCCACTTCGCTGCGCGCGAGGTGGCGAACCTCGAGGGCGAACTGCTCGATCGAGGTCCCGATGGCGGCGCACGCGTAGAGCACTTCGGCGTGACGGTCGCGGGCGATCACCTGCGTTGCGGGCACCGGTTCGAGTCCGAGGTGACGGCAGACGTACTCCTCGACGGCGGGATCGATGTTGGAGAAGGTACCGACGGCCCCGCTCAGCTTGCCAACGGCGATGCCCCGGCGGGCCTTGGTCGCTCGCTCAAGGTCGCGATGCACCTGCAGCGCAAAGAGCGCGAACTTCGCTCCGTACGTCGTCGGTTCGGCGTGCATGCCGTGCGTGCGCCCGACGAGCGGCGTGTCGAGCGTGTCGAGGGCTCGCCGGGTGAGTGCGTCGCGCAGATTCGTCGTCTCGCTCATGACGATGTCCATGGCGCTGGCGAGCGTCGAGCAGAGCGCCGTGTCGACCACGTCAGAAGAGGTGAGCCCGTAGTGCACCCAGGCGCCCTCGGGCAGGCCGATTCGCTCCTGGACAACGTCAACGAAGGCGGCCGTGTCGTGGTTCGTGATCTCTTCGCGCGCGTTCACCGCCGCCACGAAGTCGGCGTCGACGACGGGGCGCCGCTCGCGCAGGGCCTTCACGTCAGCGATCGGAATGATCTCGAGCTCACCGAGTGCCTCGGCGGCGAGCAGTTCGACTTCGAGCATCGTCTCAAAGCGGTGCTCGTCGCTGAAGAGCGCGGCGACGTCCTTCGGGGCGTATCTCGGGATCACGGGACTCCTTTGGTGGCCAGGAGCGCGATGTCGCTTCGACGAACGCTCCCCCTAAAGGTTACGAGTCCCGCCCCCTCGTACGCGCGCTGACGAGCGTCGGCGAGCGTGTCTGCGAAACCGGTGACGGCGAGGACGCGTCCGCCGTTCGTGACGAAGCGGCCCTCCTCGTCAAGAGTCGTGCCGGCGTGAAAGACGACGACGCCCTCGCTCCCTTGTGCGAGCTGCCCGTCGGGACCGAGTCCTTCGATCACGTCGCCAACCCTCGGGCGCTGGGGGTAGCCCTCGCTCGCGAGCACGACCGTCACGGCGGCTCCCTGCGGCACGGACCGCGCGCCCGAGAGTCGACCCTCCGCGGTACGAAGCAAGAGCTCGAAGAGCTCGCCGCCATAGAGGGGAACGAGCACTTCGGTTTCGGGATCGCCAAAGCGAACGTTGTACTCGAGGAGCAGCGGACCGCGGTCGGTGAGCATCACGCCCGCGTAGAGGACCCCGCGAAAGTCGATCTCGCGGCGGC
>JBAUSF010000074.1:0-12242 GCA_049581565.1 Acidimicrobiales bacterium | reverse complement strand
GGGACGGCCCTGGCAGGCGGGTCGGGAGGGCCTTTTGGGACGGCTATTGCGATCATCTTTTTCTACACAATTGACAAGGGACTCAATCTCATCGGCGTCACGGCGACGTATTGGCAACTCATCATTACCGGAACACTCCTCTTGTTCGCAGTGCTCATCGATCGGACCCAGTTGCTCCTACACCGGCGGCGCCAGATCATTCACACCATTTCTGCGGCCGCTCACGCCGAGTCCTGAGAGGCGCGTCCGTGCGAAGGAGGAGTCATTCTGTGAACGGGGCGCGTAGCAGATGCGTGACACCGGCGACTCGGGCGACGGTGTGGTGGGACGTTCGCATTCAGCGGAGCCGTGAGAGGGTTGAGCGATGAAGGTACTCGGGCTCGCGTGGCTTGGCTCGAACAGTCCCCATTTTGATGAGATGACGGCGTTCATTCGCGAGGGTCTCAATCTCGAAATTGAGAAGGAGCAGGCGAATGCGCGGGTATTCGCCTTTCCTGACGGAAGCGCCTTCGAGATATTCAAGGTATCGGACGCGGCGCACAACTTCTTCGATCACCCCGTCGCAGGATTTCTCGTGGATGACGTCGTGGAAGTGCGAGCCCACCTTGAGAGTCTCGGCATCGTCTTCGTTGGCGACGTGCACGAAGGCGCTGGGGACTCGTGGTCACCGCAGTGGTCGCACTTCCGAGCTCCTGACGGCTACCTCTACGTGCTCGTTTGTCGTCGTCCGGCCGACCCCCGGGCCACGCCTCTCGGATTCGATGAGATGCGAGTGTGCCTCCGGGTTGAGGACTTTGACGCCGCCGTTTCCCAGTACCGCGACGGCCTCGGTCTTGCCATAGTGGACTCGTGGACCCATCCGGACGGCGAGCGCGGGGCGCTCTTCGAGGTGGTGCCCGCCGCGCTCGAGATCTTTGACGGCCCTCAGGCCGCACTGGTTGACCGAGTCGAGCGCGGCGAAGATCTAGCCCGCGATCATGGACTTCGCGTCGAAGTTCAGGATCTCCAGCAGCTCCACGAACTGGTCGCCACGCTCGAGCGGGCGGGCGGGCGACGTCACTTCGTCGTTGACACGCCCTGGGAGCAGACGTGCCTGCGAGTAGACATGCCCGACGGCGAGCAACTGACCATCTGCATTCTGCCCGACGAAGAGAGGGCTATTCGTCGCGACGCCCGGGCCAGGATGCAGCGCTGAACTTAGACACTGCAGTTAGACACTCAAAAAGGAGACAACGATGGTAGAAGCGCGGGGTCGGCTATTCGGCAAGGTCATCGTGTTCACGGGCTCGGCGTCGGGGATCGGACTGTCGGCAGTACGAAGGTTCGTACGCGAGGGCGCCCGTGTCGTCGCGGTCGACATCTCTCCCGCCGTGGTCGAGGCGACGTCCAACCTCGGCGATGGAGTCGCGGCCGTGGTCGCCGACGTATCAACGTGGGAGGGAAACGTGCTCGCTGTCCAGTGCGCACTCGAACGATGGGGAAAGTTGGATGTGTTTGTAGGCAACGCTGGCATCACCGACGGGGCTCGGGCTTTAGAGGATATAGACGGCGCGACCCTCCCGGCCGCCTTCCACGAGCTCTTCTCCGTCAACGTGCTCGCGATGATGCTCGGCGCGCGCGCAGCGCTGTCGCACTTGATCGAGACACGTGGGTCGGTCGTCCTCACTGGGTCGTTCGCCAGCTCGAACGCCGCGGGTGGCGGTGCGCTTTACACCTCGTCCAAGCACGCCGTCTTGGGGCTCGTGCGCCAACTAGCGTACGAATTCGCGCCGGACGTGCGAGTCAATGGGATCGCACCCGGCGTCGCGCCGACTCGCCTACGAGGTCTGACCTCACTCAATCAGTCGGCCTCGGATTCGGTTTTGGATGGCACGGAAAGGATCCTCCCACTGCAGAACGTACCGGCCGTCGAGGACTTCGACGGAGTGTTCACTCTGCTCGCCTCGGATGAGGCGCGGGCTATGACGGGCAGCATGGTGACGGTGGATAGCGGCCTCGCCATTCGTGGCTTGGCGCGGCCAGGTGGCCGAGTGAGGGGCACGCCGAAATAACGCCGCCTCGGCCAGAGGGTGCCACGCGTTTGCGTTCGTATCCGAGCTGACCGCGAGATCGGAGTCGCTGAAATGAGTTAACCGTCGACCGATTGCGCGATCTGTCGCCGAAGCGGTGTGGTCAAGAAACGAGTCCCTCGAGCGTCTCGTCCTCGCGGCCGACCTGACGCAGCCAGACGACGCGACTCGTCACGGGTCGATGGCCCGCCAAGAAAGGAGGCGCGCTGACACGGTCATGTTGCTGCGTCAGCCTCTGAGTACCTCGTGCCCCCGGCGCGACTTGAACGCGCGACCCTTGGCTTCGGAGGCCAATGCTCTATCCGCTGAGCTACGGGGGCTCGCACAAACAGTGAGTTTATCCCCCACCATGAATGTTTGAAGAAGCCGAACACGCGTCAAGACACATTGGTGCAGATTCGAAGCGGCCAACGCCGTCGAGCGCCGTCACAAGAGCCACGTTGCCCTGCGCTAATGAGCCTTCCGTCGTCGGCCACCAGCTCGGTGTTCGGCCTGTCCGTACGCCTCCGTGAACATCAATTCGGAGCGAAACATTTTGGATAATTTCCTATGACAGGCAGCGACTCGTGCGTTATGCTCCTCCCAAGTTGAGCGGGGGTCGCTTGTCGCAACGGGTCCCACGGGGCAAAAACAGGGGGAGGGTCGGATGAGTCATAGTTCTACGGCGCGGTCGGCAGACGAGGAGCGGCTTGCCGCCCTCGGTTACAAGCAGGAACTCAACCGCGGCTGGAGCGGGTTCTCCAACTTCGCGATTTCGCTCACGATCATCTGCATCCTGAGCGGCTGCTTCACAACCTTTGGACAGGCGTGGAACGACGGTGGCCCGATCGCGATCTCGATTGGCTGGCCCGTGATCAGCCTCCTGGTCCTCCTCGTCGGACTGTCGATGGCCGAGCTCGCTTCGAAGTTCCCGACCGCAGGCGGCATCTACTACTGGGCGTACAGCCTTGGCGGCGTCCGCTGGGCGTGGTTCACCGGTTGGTTCAACCTGCTCGGCCTGGTCGCAATCACCGCCGCCGTCGACTACGGGTGCGCGTCGTTCCTCAATTCGGTGCTAGCCCTGTATGGACTCCACTTCATCCTCAACTTCACGACGACGAACAACTCGACGATCCTGCAACACACCTTCATCTTGTTCTTCATCATCCTCGCCGCCCATAGCATCATCAACGTCTTCTCGTCGCACCTGGTGGCGCTGCTCAACCGGATTTCGGCCTGGTGGATGCTCGGCGGGGTGGCCGTGATCGTGGGCGTGATGATCTTTGGACCTTCAACCCACCAGAGCGCCTCCTGGGTGTTCTCACATCGGATCAACAACAGTGGATTCTCGGGTCACTTCTACTGGTTCATGGTCTTGCCGCTCGGCTTCCTGCTCACCATGTACACCTTCACCGGCTACGACGCCTCGGCGCACCTGTCAGAAGAGACCCATAACGCCGAGCGCGCGGCTCCGCGCGGGCTGTGGACGGCGATCGCCTACTCGGCGATCGGCGGCTGGGTGTTGCTGCTCTCGCTCACGTTCGCCGCGACCCATATCGCCGCGATCAACGCAGGCGGCGGCGGCGCGGTTCCGATCGTCGAGTCGTCGCTCAGCACCGGCCTCGCGAAGTTAGTCCTCGACATCTCCACGATCGGACAGTTGTTCTGCGGGATGGGCTGCGTGGCGGCCGCCTCGCGCATGGTGTTCGCGTTCTCGCGCGACCGTGCCGTGCCGGGCCACTCTCTGTGGCGACGCCTGAACAGGCATCAGACTCCGACGTGGGCGGTGCTGTTCGTGGTCGTCCTCGCACTCCTGATCACGGTCCCGGCGCTCTTCGGCAACAAGGCCGGACTCCCGGTGGCGTTCTTCGCGGTCACGTCGATTACGACGATCGGGCTGTACATCGCCTACATCTTGCCGGTCTTTCTCCGCTTGCGGATGGGCAGCAGGTTCGAGCCGGGCGTGTGGAACTTGGGCAAGCACTACAAATGGATCAACACCATCGCCATCATCTGGGTCGTGATTTGCGTGGTCATCTTCTGCCTGCCGACGTCACCCGCGGCGGTTCCCTGGAACAGTGGCTTCAGCTGGGATGACTTCAACTACGCGCCACTCGTCACCATCGCTCTGGCGCTCGGAGTCTGGATCGCCTGGGTGGGCGGCGCCAACAAGACGTTCAAGGGCCCGGTGAGGACGCTCGACGATCCCGACGTCGGCACGCCGGAGGATCCCGCGCTTATGCCGGTGGATTGAGCTCTAGGGCGATCTCGGGGTTCGCTTGGTGTTCTCTGATCGCGAACGTGCTGCTCTTCTCTCTTGAAGGTGGCGACGTCGTGATCCCGAGTCGGTGATCACCAACTCGTAATCTTCTTCTATGAGTACTGCGCCGATCCTCGGATCGCTCTTCCCCGATACGACGGTGCTGAGCGAGAACGGCGTCACTGTCGGTGGCGTCGATTTGCGCGAACTCGCAGAGCGCTACGGAACGCCGCTCTTTGTATACGACGAGGCGACCCTGCGAGCTCGCTGCCTGGAGGCCGCGAGCGTCTTTGACGACGGCGTCGCCTTCGCCTCCAAATCCTTCCTCTGTGGCGCCATGGCCCGTCTCGCCTTCGAAGAGGGGCTCTGTATCGACGTCGCCACGGGTGGTGAATTGAACCTCGTTCTCCGTGCCGGGGTGCCGGCGAGCCGTATCATCGTGCACGGCAACAACAAGTCGGTGAGCGAGATCGAACACGCCATCGCCGCGGGAGTGCATCGCCTTGTCGTCGACAGCTTCGACGAGATCGCTCGACTTCGTACGATGGTGAGCCCCGAGCATCCGCTCAACGTCCTCGTGCGAGTCACCCCGGGGGTCGAAGCGCACACCCACGAATACGTCCGCACCGGGCAGGAGGACACGAAGTTCGGATTCTCCGTTGCGACCGGTGACGCCCGTCGCGCGATCAGCGACCTGCGAGAGATCTCGGGGGTGACCGTGCACGGCGTGCACGCGCACATCGGGTCGCAGATCTTCGAAGTCGAGGGCTTTCGCGAATCGATGGCGATCCTCGCGGAGTTCACGGCGAACGACGACTTCGATGAGCTCTGTGTCGGGGGCGGACTGGGCGTGGCGTACGTCGAAGGGGAGTCGGCGCCCTCGATCAAGGAGTGGGCGCTCGCGATCCGCGACGCGTCAGCCGAGAGCGGACTTCGCCCGAACGTGCGCATCCTCGCCGAGCCGGGGCGTGCGATCGTCGCCCAGGCCGCCGTCACGCTCTATACGGTCGGCGTCGTGAAGCCCGTGACCCAACGCACCTATATGGCCGTCGACGGCGGCATGAGCGACAATCCGCGGCCCGTCCTCTACGGCTCGGGCTACGAGGCCTTCGATGTGGACCGCCCGCTCGCGCCACGTCCGAAACGGGTGCGTCTCGTCGGCAAGCACTGTGAGAGCGGTGACGTCTTGATCGATAAGGCGTTTCTTCCAGAAGAGACCGGGGTCGACAGCATCGTCGCGACGCCGGTCACCGGCGCGTACGGCTACTCGATGGCGTCGAACTACAACCGAGTGCCACGTCCGGCCGTCGTCTTCGTGCGAGACGGTGTGGTGCGCGAAGTCCTTCGACGCGAGACCTTTGACGACATGGCTCGCCTCGAGAGAGAAAACTAGAGGTCGCCGCACGTCGGTTACCCTTGTTTAATGGATAATCCGGCGGTACGAGTCGGCGTCATCGGTGGAGGTTTCGTCGGTGCCGCGCTGGTGGCGCTGTTGAGGGACCCTTCTCGCCACGTGGCTCTTGTGGACGCCGCAACGGCACCGCTTGAACTCGTCGGGGTCGCCGTGCGTGACGTGAGCAAGACTCGGTCGAGCATTGACCCCGCACTCATCACGACCGATGTCGAGGCGCTCATTGCGAGTGACCTCGACATCCTCGTTGAGGTGGCGGGTGGCGTCGAGCCGGCGCGAAGCTACATCGAAAGTGCGCTCAAGCGAGGCATCTCGGTCGTCACCGCAAATAAGGCGCTCATGGCCGAGAGTGGCACGCAGCTCGCCCAGCTGGCCCACGAACACGGAGCCGACCTCTTCTACGAAGCGGCCGTCGGCGGAGCGATTCCGATTCTTCGAGCGCTGCGTACGTCACTCGCCGGCGAACGGATCACGCGGGTGATGGGCATCGTCAACGGCACGACGAACTACATCTTGACCAAGATGACGAGCGAGGGCAGCGACTACCAGAGCGCGCTCGCCGAAGCCCAGGCGCTCGGCTTTGCCGAAGCCGATCCAAGCGCGGACGTGGAGGGCTTCGACGCCGCGGCGAAGGTGCAGATCCTGTCGACGCTCGCCTTTGGCACGCGACTCAGTGGCGAAGAGATCGCCCGCGAAGGCATCACGGGCATCCGCACCGTCGACGTCGAGTTCGCCAAGCGCACCGGCTACGTGATCAAGCTCCTTGGCGTCGCCGAGCGCGTCGGCGAGTCGGGCGTTTCGCGCCGTGTCCATCCGGCGATGATTCCCGCGGGCCACCCACTCGCGTCGGTGAACGGCGCGATGAACGCCGTCTTCGTTGAGGGCGTGAGGAGCGGTCCACTGATGTGGCTCGGCCAAGGGGCCGGCGGAGAGCCGACGGCGACCGCGGTACTCGGCGACGTGCTCGACGCGGCGCGCAACCGCGTGAGCGATCGCCACGACGTTCCCTTCAGCGGCGACCGGTCACTGCACTACGTGCAGGCGGGCGAACTGACGAGCGTCTTCTACCTGAGCGTTGACGTGCTCGACCGACCGGGTGTGCTCGCCGAGGTGGCGGGCGTCTTTGGTCGTCACGGCGTGTCGATCCAATCGATGGACCAGTCGGGCTTTGGCGACGAAGCGCGTCTCGCATTCTTGACGCACCGGGTGCTCAGCGCCGACGTCGCGGCGACGGTGACAGAGATCACGGCGCTCTCGTCGGTCGACTCGGTGGGCGCATGTATTCGCGTGATTGACGAGGCCATCTCGTGACCGGTTGGCGCGGACTGCTCGTCGAGTACGCCGACTGGCTCGACCTCGATGGCGTGCACGACATCGTCACGCTCCAAGAGGGCAACACGCCGCTGCTGCGTGCTGATTCGTTGTCCGAGCGACTTGAAGCGAACATCTGGCTCAAGTTCGAAGGACTCAACCCCTCGGGCTCGTTCAAAGACCGCGGCATGACGATGGCCATCACGAAGGCGAAGGCGCTTGGAGCAAAGACCGTCATCTGTGGCTCGACCGGCAACACGTCCGCGGCCGCCGCAGCCTATGCCGCAAAGGCCGGGATGGACTGTGTGGTGCTCGTCCCCGAGGGCAAGATCGCGCTCGGAAAGCTCGCTCAGGCGATGGTCTACGGCGCCCAGGTGCTCCAGATTCGAGGGAACTTCGACCAGGCGCTCAACCTCGCGCGCGAGCTGACCCAGCACCTCCCGATCACGATCGTGAACTCCATCAACCCTGATCGCATAGAGGGCCAAAAGACCGGTGCCTTTGAAATCGTCGACGTGCTCGGCGACGCTCCCGACATTTTGTCCATCCCCGTCGGCAACGCCGGGAACATCACCGCCTACTGGCGCGGATTCACCGAATACCACTTCGCGAAGCGCTGTGCGACCTTGCCGAAGATGTGGGGGTGGCAGGCGGCGGGTGCGGCGCCCATCGTGCTCGGTCACCCCGTGAGCAACCCCGAGACCATCGCTACGGCGATTCGCATCGGCAACCCCGCGAGCTGGGTGCCGGCCCTTGAAGTCATCCACGAATCGTTGGGCGACATCCGTGCCGTCACCGACGACGAGATACTCGACGCGTATCACTACGTGGCGCGTCACGAATCGATCTTCTGCGAGCCCGCGTCGGCGGCGTCGGTGGCGGGACTGTTGAAGTACGGCGTACCTCATGGCTCGACGGTCGTGTGCGTGCTCACTGGCAACGGACTGAAGGACCCCGAAACGGCAGTTCATTCGAGCGGGTCACCAGACGTTATCGACGCCTCGCTCGGTGCCCTTCTCGAAAAACTCGCCTAACAAGTACGACGACGTTGTCGTCGAACTGCGCAGCAGATTGTGACCTAGGTCCCTAGAAGTACGACCGCGAGCGGGCCTAATTTCCTGATCATGGTCTCCCTCGCCGGTATTTCCACGCTCTCGATGGCGCGGTGGCAGTTCGCCATCACCACCGTCTTTCACTTCCTCTTCGTTCCACTCACCATCGGACTGGCGCTGCTCGTAGCGATCTTGCAGACGACGTACTACCGAACAAACGATCCGGCGTATCGCAGGATGACCAAGTTCTTCGGCAAGCTCTTTCTCGTCAACTTTGCGATCGGCGTCGTCACGGGCATTGTCCAGGAGTTCCAGTTCGGCATGGACTGGTCGCGCTACTCGGTGTTCGTCGGCAACATCTTTGGTGCACCGCTCGCCATCGAGGGACTGCTCGCGTTCTTCATGGAGTCGACGTTCCTCGGCATCTGGATCTTCGGCGAGGGTCGGGTCAGCAAGCGCGTCCACCTCGCGTCCATCTGGCTCGCGAGCATCGGCACGATTCTGTCGGCGGCCTTCATCATGGCCGCGAACTCGTGGATGCAGCACCCCGTTGGCTACACCATCGATCCGAAGACCCACCAGGCGGTGATGACGAACTTCTGGGCGGTGATGACCAACTCGACCTTCATCGCGGCCTACGGGCACGTCTTGTTCGCGGCGTTCCTCACCGGGGGCGTCTTCATGCTCGGTGTCGCGGCGTGGCACATACGCCAGGGCAACGACCGTTCGGCCTTCGCCAAGGCCGCGCGAATCGCCATCGTGGTGACGGTGGTGACGGCCGTCGCGACGATGTTCCTCGGTGACAACCAGGCCAAGGAGATGGAAGTCCAGCAGCCGATGAAGATGGCCGCTGCCGAAGCGCTCTACAACACCGAAAACGGAGCGAGCTTCTCGCTGCTCACCATTGGCAACTTGAAGGACGATCCGATCTTCCAGATCCGGGTGCCGCACATCTTGAGCGTGCTTGCGACGAACTCCTGGGACGGACAGGTAAAGGGCATCAACCAACTCGAGAAGACGGCGTCGAAGCGCTACGGGGCGGGGAGCTACGTCCCCGTGATCTGGCTCTGCTACTGGTCGTTTCGCATCATGGTGGGCCTTGGGATCTTGCTCTTTATCTTGGGCGGAGCCGGGCTGTGGCTGATGCGCAAGCGCCGACTCGAGAGGTCGCCGCGATTCCTTCGGTTTGCTTCGTGGATGATCGGCGCCCCGTTCCTCGCCAACACCTTCGGTTGGATCTTCACCGAAGTCGGTCGTCAGCCGTGGGTCGTCTACGGACTGCTCAAGACCTCAAAGGCCGTCTCGCTCGTCTCGGCGGGATACGTCGGGGCCAGCCTCGTCGGCTTCACGGCCATCTACTCATTCCTCGCCATCATCGAAATCGGACTGATGTTCAAGCTCGCCAAGGAGCCTCCCGCGTTGGAGGCCCCTGACGAGCCCGAACGCGTCCCCGAGCTGATCTACTAGGAGGCGACATGCTCGCAGCAGCATCCCCGAGTGGCCTCGAGCAACTCTGGTTCACCTTGATCGCCGTGCTGTGGATCGGCTACTTCTTCCTCGAAGGCTTCGACTTCGGAGTCGGGGTGCTGCTGCCGTTCGTCAGCCGCGACGATACCGACCGAAGGGTCGTCATCAACACGATCGGCCCGGTGTGGGACGGCAACGAGGTGTGGCTCTTGACCGCCGGTGGTGCAACCTTCGCCGCCTTCCCCCTGTGGTACGCAACGGTGTTCAGCGGGTTCTACCTGGCGCTCTTCCTCGTGCTCGCCGCGCTGATCTTTCGCGGCATGGCCTTTGAGTTTCGACACCGCCGTAGCGACCCACGCTGGGCCGCGTGGTGGGATCGGGCCATCTTCTACGGTTCGCTGGTGCCGGCGCTGCTCTGGGGCGTCGCCTTCGCTGACTTCATACATGGCGTGCCCCTCGCGGCGGGAGCGACCTGGACCGGTAACTTCTTCGATCTCGTGAAGCCCTACGCCCTGCTCGGCGGCGTGAGCACCCTCACCCTGTTCACCTTGCACGGGGCGACGTACCTTGGTCTGAAGGCGACCGGTGACGTTCGCGAGCGGGCCCGTCTGATCGCCACGCGTCTCGCGCCGGTGACCTTCGTTGTCGTCACCGGTTTTCTCTTCTGGACGTACCTGTCGGCGCACTCGATGCACCACACGGGGCTCGTTCCTCCGCTGCTTCCCATCGTCGGCGTCGGGGTTCTCGCCTCGGTCACCTGGCTCGTGCGAGATCGGCTCGAAGGCTGGGCCTTCATCGCCACGGCCCTCGTGATCGTCGCCTTCTTCACGACGTTGTTCTTGAATCTCTACCCGAACGTGCTCGTCTCGTCGGTGAGCCTGCACGACAGCCTCACCATCGTGGCGGCCGCCTCGCACCCCTATACCTTGAAAGTGATGAGCTGGGTGGCGTTGATCTTCACGCCCTTCGTCCTCCTCTACCAGAGTTGGACGTACTGGATCTTTAGGAAGCGCGTGCAGCGTCCTGGCGACACGAACGACGCTCGTGACCCGGTTGCCAGCGTCTAGGACACGTTCTCAGAAGAACCCCGTCGCGGTCTTGGGCCGACTGAACCGAGTGTCGCCGCTCGTGCGACGGGCGGTGGGCGTCGCGGTCGCCGCGGGACTGATCTCGACGGTCGCACTCGTTGTCCAGGCGAGTGCGCTCGCTGCCCTCGTCGGAGGCCTTTTCGCTCACGCCGACGCGGGGTGGGCGCGCGACGTCACCTGGTTCGTGGCGGCGACCGTCGCGCGCGCGATGGCCGTTGGTCTCGGCGACCCCGTGATCGCCCGCGTCGCTCGCCCGATTCGTCGCGAGCTGCGCCGACGCACGCTCGAGACGGTGCTCGATGACGGTCCCGTCGGGGGCATCGACGCCACGGTCCAGCTACTCACGCGCGGCGTTGACGCGGTCGAGAACTACGTGGCGCGCTTCGTGCCGACGTTGATGCTCTCCGCGCTCGCTCCGGCGGTGCTGCTCGCGTGGCTCTGGTGGCGCGACTGGCTGAGCGCGCTCATCGTGGCGATATCTCTCGCGCTGCTGCCCATCTTCATGGTGCTGCTCGGCATGGAGGCGCGAGCGAAGATGACCGAACGCTGGCGCGAGCAACAACAGCTCGCGGGCTACTTCGGCGACGTGGTGCGCGGCATGACGGTGCTGAAGTCGTTCAATCGCTCGCGCAACGCACTGGCTCACCTTGACGACGTCGGCGCCTCGCTGCGACGTACAACGATGGCGACGTTGCGCGTGGCGTTCCTTTCGAGCTTTGCGCTCGAACTGCTCTCCACGCTCGCGACCGCGATGGTGGCCCTCACCCTCGGACTCAGACTGCTCAACGGTTCACTGCACCTGAACGTCGCCCTCGCCGTGCTGCTCGTGACCCCCGAGGTGTTTCTTCCCCTTCGCCGCGCCGCCGCGCAGTTTCATGCCTCCGCCGACGGTGTCGCCGCGGCCGACGAGCTGCTCGATCTCGTCGAGCGCCCCCGTCATCGCGGCACCGCGAGGCCACCGCACGGCGCGCCGACGATCGAGCTGGCTCACGTGGCGATCGTCCGCGCCGACCGGCGCGACACCCTCACCGTCGATGCGGTGCTTCCCGCTGGAAGTCTGACGACGGTTATCGGTCCCTCCGGATCAGGCAAGACGACGCTCCTGCGGGTCCTCGCCGGGCTCGCTGTCCCCGACTCCGGTCACGTGCTCATCGACGGTACCGAGCTCGCGGAGTATTCGCGCGAGCAGTGGCGAACACGCGTAGCGTGGCTCTCCCAAGATCCGCTGCTGCCCGGGGCGAGCGTGGGCGAAGCCATGCGGATGGGCACGACGACGCTGAGCGACGAACAGCTTCTCACCGCGCTCGCCGCCGTGGGCCTCGAGCTCGACCTCGGCCGGCCGCTCGGCGAGGGTGCGCTCGAGCTCTCGGCCGGCCAGCGCCGCCGCGTGGCTCTCGCGCGCTGTCTCGTTCGTCGTCCCGCGCTGTTGTTGCTGGACGAACCGACCTCCCACCTCGATCGTGCGAGCGCCGAGCTCGTCGAGCGCGTCGTGAGCCAACTGACGATGACTCGCCTCGTCGCCACGCATCGTCCGTTTGCGAGTGACGCGGTGATCGACCTTTCGAACCTGGTGCACCATGGCTAGGACCGTGCTCGGATCATCCC
>JBAUSF010000073.1:0-2460 GCA_049581565.1 Acidimicrobiales bacterium | reverse complement strand
TCCGCATCTCGGGGTCATTAGTTTCTTCAACGATGTCGCAAGCGAGATGGTCTACCCCGTGTTGCCCATCTTCATCACTCAGGTTCTGGGCGCTCCGGTAGCCATCCTTGGTCTAATAGAAGGTGTGGCGGAGGGAAGTGCCGCTCTGTTCAAGACGGTCCTCGGACTCTGGTCAGATCGACTTGGGAGACGCAAGCCATTTGTTCTCTACGGTTATCTGGCTTCCACGGTGTCAAAGGTCGTCGTGGCGGCGTCGCGCACGTGGGGTCTTGTCCTCGTTGGAAGAGTCCTGGACAAGTTCGGAAAGGGCACTCGCACCGGCGCCAGAGACGCCCTGTTGTTCGATGCCTCCAATGACGCGAACCGTGGCTTCGTATTCGGAGTTCAGCAGAGCCTGGACAGCGCCGGTGCGGTCGCCGGGCCGCTGATCGCACTGGCCATTCTGCGGGCGTTCGATAACAACGTGCGAACAGTCCTGTATATCGCCGTTATACCTTCGCTGATTGGTGTCCTGGTCATCTCGTTTCTGAAAGAGGCCCGATCCAAAGGAGAGAAGCCCGATGCGAAGGAGAAGGAGGCCGCGACAGCGCCTTCGCCTCCGAAACTCAGCTTTACGACAATGTCATCGGAATTGAAGACCTTCTTGCTGGCCAGCGGACTGTTCGCCCTCGGCAATAGTTCGGACACTTTCTTGATCCTCCGTGCCAAGAACGTTGGACTGAGCCTCACGTTGACCATCCTCGCCTACACCGTCTACAACTTCGTCTACAGCGCCGCTTCGACACCCGCTGGAAGTTTGGCGGACAGGTTCGGCCCAAAGCGCGTCTACATCACGGGCGTCATTATCTACGTGGCCGTCTACATTGGCTTTGCCATCAACAAGTCAACGTTGGGCGTATGGATTCTGTTCTCGGTCTACGGCGTCTACATCGCGTTGACCGACAGCGTGTCCAGGGCGTTGGTGGGTGGATTCATCACTGATGAAAGGGAGGCCGCTGGCGTCTATGGCCTCCTGCAGACTGTTATCAGCATCGGCCTGGTGCTGGCCTCAATCATCGGGGGAATACTCTGGTCAGCCGTCGCCCCCTGGGCCACTTTTGCATTCGCCGCCCTCTGCGCGACGTTGGCGTTGTTGGTCTTCTTCTTGGCAGACCTACGACGACGTCGACTGCCGGCGCGCGTGAGGTGATGCTCGCCCCATCAACCCTCAAACGGACTTGCGACTCTTCTTCGCGCTCTTGATCTTCTTTGCGGCATCCTTGACGTTCTCCTTGGCGGCGCGGAGGTCCGCCCTAACCTCGTCGGAGATGCCCTTGTCTTCGAGCGCCCGCCCGACAGCCTTTCCAGCCCGCCCGACAGCCTTTCCAGCCCGCTGCTCAACCTTGCCCTTCATCTTCAGTCCTTCGTTGGCAGCCTTTTCCTTCGCTCCCATGTCTCATCTCCTAATTCCTATAACTAGACACCGCGCCATCCAATCGACGGCCATTAGGGAAGTCATTGACAGTTCCCTGCGAACCAGATGGTAAGTCCTCCCCCCAGACTCTTCCAGTGACGAAAGTCACTTCGTTACGCCGAAATCTGCTCGTCGGCGTGGCTCGGCGAGAATGTTCGAAGATGTTCGCCGATCTCCTGAAGTACGCGAGGCGAGAAAGAGAGTGTGCGCTTCCCCGCGAATGACTTCGGCGTCTTGATGATGGATGATCTGTCTCGAGCAAACATGCGGCTTTGCTCAAATGCCCAGCGCCAATGAACGAGCGCCGAACGTTTCAACACTTGGAAACAACCACTCGAACTCTATGTGAATGTTTGGGTTTTACCTGATGAGGCCCCGTAGGCAAGAAATCGTCTTTTGTTAGGTTGACGACGCCATCGATAATCAAGGAGCCTTAATGTCGCGATTTCGCACCGCAGTGCTTGTCGTCTGTCTCATCGGTGGGATGACTCCCGCGCTCGCCACCACGCTGTCGTCGGAACCAGCGGCGGCCCTGACACCGTCGTCAGGTGGCTTTACCATCGGTAACCCTGAGCTCGCTCAGATCACGAGCGGTGGCGGTGCCCTGCAAGCCCCATGGAACGAATATCAGGGTGATAGCGAGTCCCAGCCGTACACCTCAAATGGTGTCGGAACCATCTACCCCACCTACACCCCGGGCGGAACGACGGCGGGTACGAGTAGCTCTGGATCGGCGGAGCCGAACCTCGCGGTGTTCCCCGGCGCCTCGGCCGGAACGGTCTCGAGCGCCACTCCCTACGCAGCGGGTGTCGTCGGGACACCCGGCACGCTTGACGACTACTGCGGTACCGGCTCCAACGCAACCGAAGGCGCCGTCACTCCTTCGAGCACTTCAGTGTCGCGCCAGCCCTCTGGGACCACCCTCCCGCTCGCCCCCGCCTACTTTCCCCACATCGTGGCGAACGCCGATGGATCTCTCACCGGCTACTTCGACTATCGACCAAAGG
>JBAUSF010000072.1:0-15928 GCA_049581565.1 Acidimicrobiales bacterium | reverse complement strand
GCCCACCACTTTGGCATCAGTGACCCTC
Source organism: Acidimicrobiales bacterium (assembly GCA_049581565.1). Taxonomy (GTDB): domain Bacteria; phylum Actinomycetota; class Acidimicrobiia; order Acidimicrobiales; family RAAP-2; genus RAAP-2. The sequence goes on along the minus strand of JBAUSF010000072.1, from coordinate 15,900 downwards.
GCCTCCACGAACTCGGGTGGGCGTAGTTGACGACAACCGCGCGCGACCGTCTGGGCCGTCCGTGACGGCGCGTCGCCAGTTCTTCTTCGACGCCGATCGCAGCGAGGCAGTAGCTGCGATCGAGTCGATTGGCTCGGGCCAGGGCTGGTGCAACGTCGTGCCGCGGGTCGACGACGACGTGCCCGACATCAAGGTGAACTTCACGGGACTCTGGGTGAGCCACGGGACACCCGAGGCGACGTTCGTCACCTCTTCACCGCGCAAGGGCGTCGTCCCACCGGCGTCGCTCGGCATCTTGCATTCGAGGGGCCGTCTCGGTCGCGAACGCATCGCCATCATGCTCGCGGGTGCGCCCTTTGTCGTGCGCCAAGATCACAGTCAGCGAGGGCTGCTCCTCGATGTGCCCGCCGACGCGCCGGCGTCCCTGGTGCTCGAGGTGATGTGCTCGATAACCGAGACCCTCTGTGACTACGAGATGAGCGGAGGGTGGCGCTTCGATCTCTACCATCGAGAAGCGCCCGTCTAGCCCCCTTCGGCCTCGGCGGCGCGCGCGGCCGCGATCACCTTGGTGAGTGACGCGTGCAGTGCTTCGAGCTCGGCTATCTCCATGCCGAGCCGAGCGACAACGGCGGGAGGGATCTTTTCCGCGTCACTACGGAGATCTCGGCCCCGCTCGGTGAGCGCAACGTCGACGCGCCGCTCATCATCGCTGCTGCGGGTGCGCGTCACGAGACCCGCGGCCTCGAGCCGCTTCAAGAGCGGCGAGAGCGTAGGGGAGTCGAGCTGCAGCAGTCCCGCGATCTCGCCGACCGATCGCGGGGACTCTTCCCAGAGCGACAGCATGACCAGGTACTGGGGATGCGTGAGGCCCATGGGTTCTAAGAGTGGGCGGTAGACCGAAAGGACGCTCCGTGAGGCGACGACGAGGGCGAAGCACACCTGACGTTCGAGGGCGAGGGGATCGGCGGGTGCCGTGAGGTTCGTTGCGGTCTGACTGCGTCGCTCGCCACCCATCCCTACCTCCCTCGACCGTTCCGCCCCATCCGCGGACCGCTACAGTATTACTTAGTGTACAAACTAATCGTGCATGATGCATATACGTCGAGTCGTCGAAAGGGGTGCCGGTGACGACCTTTGTGATCCCCATTATCGCCATGGTGTTCTTCAGCGCGCTCTACGCGGGTGCCTACATTTGGATGCGCCGTTCGTCCTTTGGTGAAGGATCGTCGCGTCGCGAGAAGAAGCATCCGTAGGGCAATTCCCGAAGACCATTCGGTATTGCGGATCCTTTAAGGTGCATTTATGAGCACCCCCATTGTCCCGTCACACCTCCCTTTGACACTCGGCGCGCTTCGCGCGTCGGACTACGAACCCAAGTCCGTCCGTGAGGAGTTGCGCCAGAACCTCGAGACGCGCCTCGCTGACGGCATCCCTCTGACGACCTCCGTCCTCGGTTACGAGGACACCGTGTTGCCCCAGCTCGAGACGGCGCTGCTCGCCGGCCACGACGTCATCCTGCTCGGTGAGCGCGGACAGGCGAAGACCCGCATCATCCGCTCGCTCGTCGATCTGCTCGACGAGTGGCTGCCGATCATCGCGGGCTCTGACGTGCGTGACGACCCCTTTGCGCCGATCTCCGCCTTCGGCATCGACCAGGTCGCCCAGCACGGCGACGAGACGCCGATCGCCTGGGTGCACCGCAGTCGTCGCTTCGCCGAGAAGCTCGCCTCGCCCGACACGTCGATGGCGGACCTCATTGGCGAGGTCGACCCCATCAAAGTGGCGGGTGGGCTGTACCTCGACGACCCGAGGGCCCTCAGCTACGGCCTCGTGCCGAAGTCGAACCGAGGAATCTTCGCCATCAACGAGCTGCCGGACCTCTCTGAGCGCATCCAGGTCGGGCTCCTCAACGTGCTCGAAGAGCGTGATGTTCAGATACGTGGCCATCTCGTACGCCTCGAGCTCGACGTGCTCGTCGTCGCGACGGCGAACCCCGAGGACTACACCAACCGCGGCCGTCTCATCACGCCATTGAAGGACCGCTTCGGTTCTCAGATCCGCACTCACTACCCCTACGAAGTCGAGACCGAGATCGAGATCATGCACCAAGAGGCGCGGCTCCCCGTCGCGCCGGTGCCGATCGTGGTGCCGTGGTTCATCGACGACATCATCGCGCGCGTGAGCCACGTCGCACGGCGCAGCCACGTCATCAGTCAGAGCTCGGGGGTGTCGGTTCGTCTGTCGATCGCCAACTTCGAGACCGTGGTCGCGAACGCGCTTCGTCGGACGCTGCGCACCCACGATTCGGTCGTCGTGCCGAGGGTGAGCGATCTCTCGGCCGTCGTCCAGTCGACCCAGGGGAAGATCGAGTTCGACACGATGGACGACAGCGACGCCGACCAGGTCATCGCGGCCCTGGTCTCGCTCGCCATCCGCCAGTGCTTTTCTGATGTGCTCCTAGAAGAGGCGTCGGACATCGTCGACGCCTTCAACTCCGAGGCGATCGTCCACACCGGTGACGACCTGGCCGACGCGAGCTACATGGACGTCCTCGCGGCCATGCCGGCCCTCGATGCCCCGGTCGAGCGCATCGCCGGACCGGGAGCGAGCGACGGAGAGAAGGCGTCCGCCGTTGAGTTCGTCCTCGAAGGGCTCTACCTCACCAAGCGCCTCGCCAAAGACGCCTCCGGTGCTCGAGCCCTCTACCGCTCGAGGAACCGCTAGGTGCCCGTCCGCTACGGCTACCGGCGCTTCGGCGAGGACGACGACTTCAACGACCTCGACGTCGAAGAGCTGCTTTCGCACCTCGCCGACGACTTTATGGAGAGTGGCGATCTCGACGAGGCGATGGACCGTCTGCTGCGCGAGGGCTACACCAACGAAGACGGCGACCGCGTCGAAGGGCTGCGTGAGCTCCTCGAGCAGACTCGCCGTCGCCGTCGCGAGCTCGAGCAACAGGCCGACCCCGAAGGCGAGATGCAGCGCTACCGCGACTGGCTGGACGACATTGAGGCGATCGAGGGGCGCGAGCTCGACGAGCTGCTCGATGAGGCCGAGTCCTCGGGCGACGAACGGCGTCAGGAGGTGACGCGCGACCTCGTCGACCAGAAGAAGATGCAGCGTGAGTTGATGAGCGATCGCCTGGCTGAACGCCTGGGCGAGTACCGAAACTACGACTTCGTCTCTTCCGAAGCGCGCGAAGAGTTCGAAGAGATGATGGCCGAACTCGAGCGCGACGTGCTCGACACGTATTTTCAGCAGTCGAAGGACTTCATGGGCCGTCCGGACCCCGAGGAGCTTGCGCGGATGCGCGAGATGATGGACGCCCTTTCAACCATGATCGAGCAGGACCGTCGAGGCGAAGAGCTCGATCCCACGTTCGAAGAGTTCATGAACAACTTCGGAGATTTCTTTCCGGGTGCGGAGAGCTTGGAGGACGTGGTGCAAATGATGGCAGAGCGCGCCGCGGCCGCCGAAGCGATGTTCAACTCGCTCTCATCCGAACAGCAGAGCGAGCTGCGCTCGCTGTTCGATCAGATGATGCAGGACATGGACCTCAACTTCTCGATGAACCGGCTGGTCTCGAACCTGCGCATGGCGACGCCCGACATCGACTGGAGCCGGGCTCACCGAATGCGCGGCCAAGAGGGTTCTCCGTTCTCCGAGGCGACCTCGGTCGCCGAACAGCTCGGCGAGTTGAAGGGACTCGAGGCCTTTCTCGGCCAAAGTCGCCCCGCTCAGAGCCTGCCCGAAGTCGACATCGAGTCCGTGCGCCGAAACCTCGGCGACGACGCGGCCCGCCACGTCCAGCGACTCCAAAAAGCCCTCCAGGGCCTGAAGGATCAGGGCTTTGTCGACCGCGAGTCCAACCAGCTGAAGCTGAGTCCGAAGGGCATTCGAAAGATCGGCCAGATCGCCCTGCGCGACCTCTTCAAGCAGCTGCGTGATTCGCCCACCATCGGGGGACACGCCGTGGCGACCCTCGCGCGCGGCGGGGATCGAGAAGAGACAGCGAAACCCTGGGAGCCCGGAGAGCCCTTTGCCCTGCACCTGCCACGGACGCTGCGCAACGCGCTCCTGCGCCAGGGTCCGGGCACGCCCGTGCGCCTGCACCCCGATGACTTCGAGGTCGAAGAGTACGAAGCGGCTCGCCGCTCGGCGACGGTCTTTGCGATCGACCTGTCGCTCTCGATGGACATGCGCGGCAACCTGGTACCGGCAAAGAAGATGGTCCTCGCGCTCACCCAGCTCATTCGCTCGAAGTTCCCGCGCGATTTCGTCGCCGTCGTCGGCTTCGGTGAACGAGCTCAGGAACTGAAGATCGAGGACATTCCGGCCCTGACGATCGACTACAACTACGGCACGAACCTCCAGCACGCACTCGCCCTCAGCCGGTTCTTGCTGCGCAACGAACGTGGCGAGCGCCAGGTCGTTGTGGTCACCGACGGCGAGCCGACCGCTCACCTCACGGCCTCGGGCGAGCCGTTCTTCTCCTGGCCCCCGGTGCACGAAACCCTGGAAAAGACCATGGCGGAGGTGCTTCGCTGCACGAAGGCCGGCATCACCATCAATACGTTCGCCCTCGACATCGAGCGCAGCCAGTTTCCCTTCGTCGAGCAGATCGCCAAGGTCAACGGGGGACGACTCTTCTACACCGACGTGAACGATCTGGGCACGTACGCCCTCGATGACTTCGTGAAACACCGCCGCGCGAGCTGAATCAAACAGGCCGTCACCAGGCACGAAGAAAATTCAATTTGCATTTGTGGCAAATTCCCGCAACAATGACACCGTTGTAATTACATCGGTGAGAATCGCTGACGGGGAGGATCACAACGTGGAGATAGTCGAACTGTTGAGCGGCCTGGAAGACCGGGGCTGGCAGGCCCGTGCCAACTGCATGGGCGTGGACCCGGACCTGTTCTTCCCGGAGCGGGGGGCCTCAACGCGCGAGGCGAAGGATGTCTGTCGGGGTTGCGTCGTGCGTGACGAGTGCCTCGAATACGCGCTCGACAACGGAGAGAAGTTCGGAATCTGGGGCGGCATGAGCGAACGAGAACGCCGTCGGCTGCGCCGGGCCCGCGCCATCGAGCGCCGCGCCCAGGCTGGTTAAAGGACGACGTTTAGCCGAGGCGCGATTCGATGGTCGCGTTCCGGCTGAGCGCGAGCTGAGCCCACCGTTTCGGGTCTTCGAGGCGCAAGAGCGCCTCGGGAATGAGCCCCACCAGTTCGGCGTGGTCAATCGCGCCCGCGCGGACGAGCTCGGTCGCCTCGTCGTAGACCATCGACGGGGTGACCTTCAGCGGATCGATCAGGTTGCAGCTGATCTGGATGAAGTCGTCGGGCATCTCAAAGGCGAGGACCCGCACTTCGCTTCGCCGAAGCGCCTTGGCGATGACGTTGCCCTCACCGAGGCTGATGCCCTTCACCCAGAGGTTCCAGGCAACGAGTATCGGGCGCGCGCCGATGGCGCTCGACCCGCGCTCGGGATTGGGTTTCAAGGGACCGAGATCGGGCATCAGCGAATGAAACGCGTGGCGACGCACCTCGGGCAACGATCGTTTCGAACCGTCACGCAGCCGGCCGAAGAGAAAGACCGGCACCTCGAATGTGTCTGCGACCCAGGCCGCGACCTCGTTACGCATAGAAATGGCGTCTTCGGCCTTGCGTGGATCGAGGGCCACGAACGGCACGACGTCGAGCACGCCGAAACGCGGGTGCACGCCTTCGTGCTGACGGAGGTCGAGCCGTTTCATGGTCGTCACGATGAACGAGTGCAGGTGGCGGCGCAGCTCGGTGCGGTGGTGGATCAGCGTGAAGACACTTCGGTTGTGGATCGGATCGCTGTGGCGATCGCGGAGCGATTCTCCTGCTGCGGCGGAGAGCTCGTCGAGCACGTCCGCGCGTCGCCCCTCGGACACGTTGACGACGCACTCGAACAAGTTGACCTAGCGGACGTCGCGATTGAAGAGCCGCAAGCGGCGCCGCTCACGCAGCAGGCGACGTCGCTCGCGCTCGCTCCTGCCGCCCCAAACGCCATGGTCGATGTGGTTGTCGAGCGCGTAACCGAGGCACTCGCTGGAGACCGGACACGTCGCACAGATTCGTTGGGCAACAATGACGCCCATGCCGTCGCGCGGGAAGAAGGTTTCGGGCGGATATTCTCGGCACCTACCATCAGCCATCCATTCGGAACCCATATCCACCTCCTTCCACTTCTCCTCTCACAGTAGTGACTCTCCTCGCGTCCAGCATTACGATTCTCTTACGGTTGCAGGTTCGTCGCGAACTCTAAGAGTGGGCTAAGTCAGACCTGGACGTTGACTAAGAAGTACCTTAAATCATTCGACTTCAGCGCCGGTAGAATAATGGAAAGTCCGTAGTTTGAAGGAGTCCCGTGAGCCAGGTCCCGACGAGTGAAGCCACCGAGGTCGTCGACCCGGTCGGTCACGTCCAAGTCATCTACCTGGGCCCGGTCGCGCCCCACTGGGAGTGCCGGATGGTCTTTGGCGACGAGGAGCAGATCCAGGCGTTCGTGGACCGCGTCGACGCGCGGCTGCGCTTCCTTCCCCCGCACGACCCGCAGTTCCGTCGCAATCGCGAGCGCGTCAACCGCGACGCCGAGCGCGAGAACCTGCTCGTCGAGTGGAACCTCGGCTACGACGAAGAGGCGTAGAGGACTGCGTTCATCGCCGCGGCGCGAGTTCCTCGTCTTCCGCGAACGGTCGTATGGGACGGGTGGATTCGAGAAGGGGCGCTAGGCGAGCGGCGACGTCGTCACGCGTTCGTACCACGCGTGGGGATCGTTGAGCTCGGCCGCGCTCGGCAAGCCGTCCACGCGAAGCAGCGCGCCAAAGACGCCGAGGCCGTGCTCGGTGGCGAGCGTTGAGACGAAGTCGCTCGCCGCGTCGTGGTGGGGCCCCTGGGTCGAGATGCCGAACAACGCGGCCGCCGCATCTTCGCCGCGCGCGTCGCTACGACGGTGGCGGGCGTAGGCCTCGGCGAGCGCAGGCCGCGGCCCGAGCAGCGTTTCGGAGATCTCCTGGGCGGCGGCGCAGAAGAAGGCGAGCAACACGCTCGCGGCCGCGTTGATGGCCCTCGTGGCGCTGCTTTCTTCGGGCACCGCGATGCCGTCGAGCAACGAAGCCGGGTTGCTCATCATGTCGTTCAGATCGCCGCTCTCCATCAACGACTGCAGCCGTCCCATGAGGTCACCTTGGATGGCGGTGGCCTCGTTGACGGTGTCGATGAGCAACGCGCGCAACGCGTCGCTCGTACCGGGCTGGCTCAGCACGAGCGAGGCGACGAACTCCTGGGCGAGCGCGAAGACGTAGACCTCGTCGCGCTCGAGCGTCCAGGCGCTCGCGAAGGCCGCCAGGTTGTTGACGACGAGCAGGTGCTCTGCGTTCTGGCGCGGAAGGGGCAGCACCGCGAGCGACCACGCGCGCTCGGAGAAGTGCCCGGCGACAGATCCCATCTGGAAGCCCGCGAAGAGCGGCCCGATGGCAGAAGAGATCTGGGCCATCAGCTGGTTGTCGTTGACGTCGAGGTCTTCGCCCACGGCAGGAGTGGGGGGTGCGACCATCGGGCCCATGAGGGGGCGCCACTGCTCGAGGGCGGCGATCGTCAGGGCCGAGCGATTGACGGCCGTCACGGTCGGTTCGCTCGAGACGCCAAAGAGCGCGTCGACGTGGCGTCCGACGAGCGGGGCGAGCTCTTCTAATCGTTGGCGCTCAATAGGCGCGGGATTGGGGTCGCCGTCGTCACCGCGAGCGATGTTGAGCGCCAGCTGCGTCGCCGTCTGGTACCACGCGTCGGGACCTTGCTGGCTCAGCATGGACATAATGTCGCCAAACATGTCGCCGAAGGGATTGGTCGTCACGGCACCAACTTAGAGGGACATCCGAGGGTGACGATCAGGTGGTGCACGGTGGTGCTTTCGGCGTAGGAGATGGTTGCCTTGGTGTAGGCGGGGGTGAGGTAGAGGGTCGAGACGAGCTGGTTCCAACTGTCGAGCTCGGTCCCGTTCCAGGTGGTCAAGACTTCGCCGGCCTTCAGCCCCGCGTGCGCCGCGGGGCCGTAGGGAATGACCTTCGTGATGAGGACGCCCCCGCCCTGCTCGTTCTTGCCCTGCACGCCCAGTTCGGCGTGGCACCCGTATCCCGTCGCGGCCACGTTCGCGATCTGGGCGACGAACTGCGCGGGGTACCAGAAATGCGTCGAGGAGAGGACGGCGACCACGTGTCCCTTCGCATCGATCGCAATGGCGTCGACGAACTTGTTGAGACTCGTGTTGGACTTCGTCGCGAGGTAGCGAACGACACCGTGGGCGTCGTTCGAGGGATCGCCGAGGGTCGTCATCGTCCAGTCGTACTCGGGCTTGCTCGCGAGTCCCGTCACGACGGGCGCGACCGCGACGACGGCCGCGCTCGCGGGCATGACGTCGAGCGCGAGCGGCGCGATGTTGACCCCGAGATGCACGATCGAAAAGCCCATCACGTCGTCGCGGCCCTTGAGGGTCGCCTTGAAGTTGGACTTCGTCGCCGAGGTGCCGGTGATCTCCGCGTTCACGGGAATCGCCAGTGTCGTCACGGCGAGGTCGTGGGGGAGCACGAGTGCCGCCACGTTGATGACGTTGACGTGACCGGGGATGGTGATCGTGAGCTCTACCGTGTGGGCCGCCGCCGCCCTCGCGGAGGCGGGCAGGTCATTGAGTGTCGTGGCGAGGTGGGCCGGCAGGTCGTTCGCCGGGGTGCCGGTGCCGCGGTTGACGAGCAGGACGATCCCCCCGACCAACAAGAGCACCGCCATGACCGCGGCGATCAGGCGAGGGGTCCTGACGTGGGGGACCGTAGCCGTTGTCGAGAGGTTCTCGAAGCTCGGCAGCTCGCTCGGATGGACCCAGGGACGGCCCTCAGCCGGAGGTCTCCGGCGCTTTGGACGCCACGAACTGATCCACTCCCACGCGGCCACCCTGGAAAGGCTACAAACAGAAGGGTTCTCGATTGGGTCGGCCCTAGGATTGAACACCGTGGCTGTAGACGTGGCGCTGGACATCGGTACTTCTCATACGCGCCTCGCGACGAGTCAGCGCGGCGTCCTCTTTGACGAGCCGACCATGGTCGCGATCGACACCAACACGGGCGAGGTCCAAGACCTCGGGCACGGCGCGCTCGACCTCGTCGGACGAACGCCTCGCCACGTCGTTGTCTTTCGACCCTTCAACCAGGGCGCGACGGTCGATTTCGACGTGACCGCCCGCCTCATCGAGGCGCTCTTCGAACGAGCCGGGGTCTCCAAGCTCTCCCGGGCGAGGGTCGTCTTGAGCGTGCCCTCCCTCGCGACCCCGATCGAGCGCCGAGCACTGCGCCAGGCGGCCATCCAGGCCGGTGCACGCGAGGCGAGCCTGATCGAGGCGCCGCTCGCCGCCGCAATCGGGCTCGGACTGCCGATCCAAGACCCCGTCGGTTCGGCGGTCACGCTGCTCGGCGCGGGAGCGTCGGAAACCGCCATCGTGTCGCTTGGGGGCATCGTCACGGGCGCCGCTCGTCGACTCGGCGGCAGCGACGTCGACTCCAGCATCGCAACGTTGCTTCGACTCAATTTGGGCGTCGTCGTCGCGCCCGCGGTCATTGAGCTGCTCAAGTGCACGCTCGCCTCCGCTCTCGGCAGCACCGCCGGGCTCGTCGAAGTCGTCCCGGCGCGCACCGTCGACCGCGGACGCCTCGTCGATGTCGAGGTGACGGCCGAGCTCGTGAACGCCGCCCTGCGCGAAGTGCTCCAGCCGACGATTCGCATGATTCAAGAGTGCTTGGGCGACACGCCGCCGGACCTCTCCCAGGACGTGAGCAAGCGGGGCATCACGCTCGTGGGCGGGAGTGCCAATATTCGCGACATCGATGAACTGGTCGCCACCAGCACCGGTGTGCAGGTGAACGTCGCCGAACAGGCGGATCTCGTCGTCATCCACGGACTCGCCGCGTGCCTGGAGGAGATGTCCTCCCTGCACGCACTCTTTCGCAGCGCGGAGCGCTAACAGGACTGGAAGGCTACTCGTTGCGCAGCTGGGTCACGGCGGCGCGCACCTGCCAGTCGCGGTCTTCGCCGGCCGCGTCGAGCGCCGCGTCCACCTCGGGTCCTTCGAAGTTCGACAGCGCCACGATGGCCCGTCTTCGCACTGGCGCCTTATCGTTGAGCGCGGCGATGATCACGGGGAGTGCCGCGTCGTCGCCGATCGATCCGAGCGAGGCAACTGCCGATTCGCGACAGCGCGCGTCGTCGTGGCTCGTCGCGACCTCGATGAGCCCGGTCACCGCGGGGACGTAGAGCTGCTCACCGAGTGCGAACGCGGCGGCGTCGACGACGAGCGCGTCGTCGTCACGAAGCAACCCGACGACGTCCTCGAGGACGACCTGGTCGACGCTTTCTGCATGGGCCAGCTGTTCGAGCGCGTCGCGGCGCATCTCGACCTCGGGGTCGCTCAACACCTCACGCCATCGCTCGGCGTTCATGCCCCCGAGTCGGACGAGTCCGCGCAGCGCGAGCACCCGGTGGCGTGTGACGGGTGCGCGAAGGTTGCTGACGAGAAAGGACACGCTCTCTTCGCCTCGATCGAAGTTGGCCCGCAGGAGTCGCTGATCAAGAGGCTCTACTAGCGTTACGTCATCATCTTGCACGATCCCATTTCAGCACCGAAACGACCGAGACGGCGGTTCTGGCTCGTGATTGCGGCGCTCGCCATTGTCGTGACGGCGGTCATTTCTCTCGAGTCAGCTTCGACCAACGAATACGCATTGACGCCCGGTGACGCCACCCCGGTCGCGCCACTCGTCAACGTCAAGGGCGTAGCGACCAACGCGCATCCGTCCAAGATCATGCTCGTCGACGTATACCTGAGCTCGCTCAGCGTCTGGCAGTGGATCACCATGCACTTTCAGTCCCACGTTCAGTTCGTTCCCGCCGACGAGCTCGTCGAGCCGGGCGTGTCGACGAGCGAGCTCACCGCTCAAGGGTTCCTCGAGATGAGCGACGCGAAGCAAGCAGCGGAGGTCGCCGCCTTTCGCGCGCTCGGTTGGCACATTGCACGAACGCCGACCGGCGCGGTCGTTACGGCAGTCGTCGATTCCTCTCCCGCCTCGCGCGCGAAGCTGCACGTTGGCGATGAGATCGTTGGCTTCAACGGCACGTCGATCACGTCGGGGTGTCAGCTCGCGCAGGACGTACACGAACTTTCCCCCGACACGAAGGTGGTGCTGCACGTGAGAAAGGTGAAGATCTCCTCGACGGGAATCCTGTCCTACGGCTCGACGTCAACGGTCGACGTGACGACGTCGTCGGTGCCGAGTGGGGACGTCGGCTCCGCGTGTCCGGGCGTGTCGGGACCGGACCGGTCGTTTGTCGGCGTGGCGCTCGAGGACGGGAATCGCTACGCGTTGCCGGCCAAGGTCACCATCAACACCGCCAATATCGGGGGACCTTCGGCCGGCCTCGCGATGACCCTTTCTCTCATCAACAAGTTGAGCCAGGGATCGCTCACGGGCCACCACGTGGTGGCGGCAACGGGCACGATAGCGACGAACGGCCAGGTGGGCGCCGTTGGGGGCGTGGAGGAGAAGGCGGTCACCGCACACAACGCCGGGGCGACGTATTTCATCGTGCCCGACGGGGGTGGCAACGTTGAGGCGGCTCGCGCCGCCAATGAGCCGGGGCTCACGATCTTGCCTGTCACCTCGCTGAAGCAGGCACTAAAGGACCTTCGCCGCCTCGGAGGCGCCAAGCCGGTGCCGCTCTCCAAGCCCTAGCCAGGTTTTGCGGCCGTAACGCCGTAGGCTGGACGGATATGGATGACCGCCTCTTCATTTCTGCGACGCGCAAGCCGTCAGGTGAGATCACGCGGGTAAATTTCACGACGCTGCGCAAGGGCGGCCTGGATCCCAACGAAGTTCGCCTGCACCTCGAGGCTGCGGCGCGCGAAACGGGCCATCTCGAGAACCGGATCCGTGAGCTCCAAGAGCAGCTCTCCGAGGCCCAGCGCCGCGCGGCGAATCCAACCTTCGACGAAGCGACCCTCGCGACGGCGCTCGGCCAGCAGAGCGCGTCGATCCTGCGCTCCGCCCACGAAGAAGCCGGTCGCGTCACGGCCGAGGCCCAAGAGCGCAGCGCCCAGGTTCTCGCCGAGACCCAGCAACGAAGTGCGACCCAGCTCATCGAGGCTCAAGAACGCGCGACCGCGCTCATCACCGAGGCCGAAAACACGTCCGCCCAGATCGACCACGACGCACGTCTCGCGGCCGAACGACTCATCGATTCGGCGAAGGTGAACGGCGAGGCCCTCATCGAACGCGCGCGCGAGCAGGGTCGAGCCATCGTCGAGCAGTCGAACGAGGCACGTCGAACGGTGTTGAACGATCTCGCGATCAAGCGCAAGGCGCTCCACTTGCAGATCGAGCAGCTGCGCGCGGCGAGAGACACGCTCGGCACGTTCGTCTCGACGCTGCGCCAGCAAGTCGATGACGTGCTCTCGGGTATCAACAGCTCGGACGAGCTCGCACGCGCCGCGGCGCTCGAGGCGTTGCGAGCACACCCGCCGACCCCTGAGCCGACCGAGGAGGAGCTGCTCGCGGGCACCCCGCTTCGTGAAGTGTCGAGTGCGCCCGAGCTGGCGGGAGCGACGGTCGATACGACCGGCGAAGCGGCAAAGAGCGACAAGGGTCCGGCTCCGACGAAGCCCGAATCGCGCATCGACAAGGCCCCCAAGGTTGAAGAGCGCGCTGGTGAGTCGCTGCTCGAAGACGACCCTTCGGGCACCGACGTCGTCAACGAGATCTTCGCTCGACTGCGCAAGGCAACGCTCGAAGAGCGCGGTGCGACGGCCCTCGGCCCAAAGAAGGCGGCCGCCCACAAGCCCGAGACACCCGTAGGCGTCTTGTTCCGCCATCGCGACGATTCACTCGAGGAGTCGTTGTCGGTGCTCACCCGGCGGGTGAAGCGCGTCCTCCAAGACGACCAGAACGTCATGCTCGAGCGCCTGCGCAACGTGAAGGCGATGATCACCGACGAGCTCGAAGACGAGCTGATCCAGCGATCGCGCTACGCCGAAGCCGCCAACGAAGCGCTCGATCTCGCGGCGAAGGCGGGCGTGCAGTTCGCGAGAGAAGAGGGTGGCGTCGCCATCACCGACGTTGACGCCTCGCTCATCGACGACTGCGCGGCCGACCTCGCGGTCACGATCGTGCTCGCGCTGCGCAAGCGCATCTTGTCCGACTCGAGCGGCGACGGCACCGAGCGCGTGAACGCGGCCTATCGCGAATGGCGCGGCGCTCGCGTAGAACGACTCTGTACCGACGCGGCTCGTCGGGCCTTTCACCTTGGTGTCGTGACCGCCTCGAAGGGCCGTTCGGTTCGATTCTTCGCGGTGCCGAATGACGCGCCCTGCGATCTGTGCGCGCACGACTCTGAAGCGGGCGAACGGCTCGCGGGAGAGAACTTTCCGAGCGGCTCGCCCTACCCGCCGCTGCACGCGGGCTGCGCGTGCACTGTTATTCCCGTTTGAAAAGCATCTAGGCTCGATCCGTGCGCAGTCCCACCGACGTTCCTCCTCGTCCACGTCGCGTCGGGCGGCTCTCCAAGCGGTTCTGGATCGGGCTGATCATCGTGGTGATCCTGGTCGGGTTCCTCTCGCTCCGCAACCTGGCGGTGCTCTGGACCGACGAGATGTGGTTCCACTCGGTGGGGCTCTCGAGCGTCTTCACCTCCCTGTTCTTCATCAAGGTCGGGCTCTGTCTCACCTTCGGGGCGATCTTCTTCTTCATCATGTGGGGAAATCTCCTGCTCACCGACCGATTCGGGGCACGGGACCTCTCCTTTGACCCCGAAGACGAGGTCGTACGCCGCTACCAGAACATCGTGCGTCCGTACGCGAAGCGCATCTACGCGGCGATCGCCCTCCTCATGGGGTTGATCGCCGGCCTCAACGCGACCGGGCAGTGGCAGAACTACATCCTCTTTACCCACTACCAGTCGTTCCACAAAGTCGATCCGCTTTTCCACAAGGATCTCGGGTTCTACATCTTTACCCTGCCGTTCGTCTCGTTCGTCATCACCTGGTTCCTCGTGGTCTTGATCATCGCAATCATCGTGACAACGGGCTTCCACTTCCTGAACGGCGGGATTCGTACCACGAGGGCGACGCCTCGCGTCTCACCGAGGGTGAAGGCGCACCTGTCGGTGATCGGTGCCGCGATTGCGCTCATGAAGGCCGCGGGCTACCTCGTCGCGAAGTGGGAGCTCGCCAATTCGACCAACGGCATCGTCCAGGGTGCGACGTACACCGACATCCACGCGCGCATGCCGGCCCTGACGATTCTCTTCTGGCTCTCGCTCGCGGCGGCGGCGATCCTGCTCTACAACGTGCGCAGCCGTGGCTGGTCGCTGCCGGCCGTTGCCGTCGGCCTCTGGGCCTTCGTCGCACTCGTGATCGGCGTGCTCTATCCCACGTTCCTCCAGGCGCTCAAGGTGAGCCCCAACCAGGAGTCCCTCGAGGCGCCGTACATCCAGCGAAATATCGGCGCCACGCGCTCCGCCTTTGACCTCGACAACGTCACGTACCACGCCTTCGCCTCTTCCACCTCGGTCACCGCGAGCCAAGTGAAGGCCGACATGCCAACCCTCAACAACATCCGCCTCTGGGACCCGTCGCCCAATATCGCGCTCGAAACCGTGACGCGTCGCCAATCGATCCGCTCGTACTACGACTTCCAGAGCCTGTCGGTCGATCGCTACTACATCAACGGAAAGCTCACTCCGGTCCTCATCGGAGTGCGCCAGCTCAACAGCAACAACCTGCCCTCGTCGAGCTGGGTGAACGAGCATCTGCAGTACACCCACGGCATCGGGGCCGCGGTCGTGGTCGCCAACCAAGTGGACGGGTCTACCGGGAACCCGGTCTTCGACGTGGCGAACGTGCCGCCGATCTCAACTGACGGCATGCCCAACCTCACCCAGCCCGACATCTACTTCGGGCTCGGCCTCTCGGGCTGGGTCGTCGCTGACACGAAGCAGCCCGAGCTCAACTACCAGGCGAACACCGGCGCGAACGCCGGCCTGCCCGTCGAGTCGCACTACTCGAGCACGGGCGGCGTACCGGTCGGCAACGTCTTCTCGCGCATGGCGCTCGCGCTGCGTCTCGGCGACTTCAACTTCCTCATCTCGAGCCAGATCACCTCGAAGAGCCGCGTGATGTTCGTGCGCGACGTGAGCCAGATGGCCGAGAAGGCGGCGCCCTTCCTCTCCTTCGACTCTCAGCCCTACGCGGTCATCGCGAACGGCGAGGTCGACTACGTCCTCGACGGGTACACGACGACGACTCAGTATCCCTACAGCGAGAACGCGAGCAACCTCAACATCTCGACGGGCGGTCTTCCGAGCAGCTTCAACTACGCGCGCAACTCCGTGAAGGTCGTCATCAACGCCTACACGGGGGCGATGAAGTTCTACGTGATGGACCCGAACGACCCGATCATCAGGGCCTACCGATCGGCCTTCCCGTCGATGTTCCTGCCAATGAGTGCAATGCCCGAGACAATACGCACCCACCTGCGCTTTCCCCAGGGCCTCTTCTCGATTCAGGCGGCCACCTACGGCCGTTACCACATCACGAATGCGAGCGCGTTCTATTCGGCGTCGGACCGCTGGGAGATCTCTCCGACGACCGGCGCCGGCTCGCCCTCCAACACGCTCGCAAAGACCCAGGTCGTGAACTCGGCCGGTGTTGTGCTGTCGACCTCGGACTCGCCGATGAGCCCCGTCTTCACCGTGGGTTCGCTGCCCAACAGCACGCAACAACAGCTCCTCGAGTCGATCGACTACGTGCCGTCGGGCAACTCTGCGACGGTGCAGAAC
>JBAUSF010000071.1:0-2175 GCA_049581565.1 Acidimicrobiales bacterium | reverse complement strand
CTACAACTCGAGTACGATCAGGAAAGGCCTCGCAAAATTGAGGCCTTCTTACTCATGTGCCGAGATGTCAAGAGCCTCGAAAAGGTGTACTAACCAGGATTTGTAAATGGTGGGCCGCCGAGTCTCGATCCCGGCACCTTGGGATTAAAAAGAAGTTCGCGACTGTTGCGTCACGTTGGGATCAACCGCAATCGTCTTTGTGTCAAGGGGTTTCGCGTTGTTACGTGTTGATCTGGTTTCCTAGTGTTGCGGAAAAATGAAGCCCGAAATGAGGCCTGCTCCAGTTACGGCCTCTGTCTGGTTACGCGCTTCGATGACGGAACCACGAAAAGCAGACGCCTACCAAAACAAGCGCGAGGGCTGGCAAAACTCCTAATAAATTCGAGGCACCTCCGCAATCGCGTAGGGCTACGGCGAAGATTTTGTACGAGACGTTCGCGCGTCGCTTTCTACTCTTGAATGATCTCGAACGCTCGAAGGCCACGAATCCTCTCCTGGCGACGACTTCGCAGGCGCCTTTCAGTGAGTTCTGCGAGTTCGACATATGAGCGGAGAATGGACGCGTGGATTCGCTCCACGGTCACGAAGGGATTGTCGTCCTCGGGGATTATTTCGTCGATGAGTCCGAGATCGAGCTGGTCCTGCGCGGTTGAGCGCATCGTCGCGAGGGTGGTTCGAACCTGGTCGTGCGACGGGTCTGGCGTCTTGTAGAGGATCGAAGCCGCCGAGCGAGGTTCGGCGACGTAGGCCATTGCCTTTTGCAGCATGATCACGTGATCGGCCATTGGGGTCGTGGCCAGCCCGCCGCCGCTGCCAAGGGCCCCGGCGACCAACGAGATCACGGGATGTGAATAGTCGATGCCCTTGAGAATCGAGCGCGCGATGGCGCGTGACTGGCCACGACGCTCGCTCTCCAAGGTCGGCTTGGCGCCCAGGGTGTCAGTTACGAACAGCGCGGGTAGCCCGAGTCGATCGCCCATCTCAAGTATTCGCTCCATGAAGAAGAAGTCCTCGGGAGCGGGATTCGAGGGCCGTTTGATGACGGTGTCACCGATCAATTGGTACGAGGGTTGCGTGCCCACGATGACGAAGGGTTGCGCGCCGATCTTGGCGAAGGCGCCGACGATGGCGGGGTACTTCTTGTAGTCCACTTCTTGGACGTGGTTATAGATCGCGACGGCGTCGCTAAAGCCATAGTGAATGATGAACTCCAGATCGACGCGATTCGCGTCGGTCAATAAGTCCTGGTACTGCTCCACGAGGGCGTCATGCGGATCGCTCGCGTGCAGGAATCGCGCGGGGGCGGGTAGATGTGGGACCGAGTCGTTGGGATCGTCGAAACGAGGTCCGCGCATGCCAACGGCCCCGAACTGGAACACGCGTCGTTGGTCGGCGACGCTGACGTTGCGAATCAACGGCATCGACTCGGTGGTGAGTTGGTGACGCCGGTCGGGCAAGTTCGTTGAGGAGAGAATCTCCCCGAGGTACTCTACGAGTTCCTTGACGTCGAAGAGGACCACGTCGATATTACGGTCCAAGAGATTCGCCTCGGCGCTTTGGGAGTCGAGGGGGACCGCTTTCCCCTCAAAAGCCTCAATGACGTTGGGCCCGGCAAAGCCGAAATTCGTGCCCGAGGTGGCGAGGATCAAGTCGGCGTTGGGCACCGCACTCGCCGACACGCCGCCCCACACGTTGCCGAGCAGCACCGCGATGTGAGGAAGGGCGATTTTCTCCTTGTAGTGACGGATTGCTTCGACCATGCGCGTCATCTGGGTGAGTCCGGCGAAGTTCTCTTGTTGACGCACCCCGCTCGAGGCGTACACGCTGACGAAGGGGAGCTTCTTACTAATTGCGAGGTCGGCGGCGGCTTGAAACTTCTCACCCGACACCACACCGAGCGAGCCAGCGAAGAAATCCCAGTTCATGGCGTAGAGCACCACTGGGCGACCCGCCAGTTCGGCCAGTCCGTAGGTCGATGACTCGGTCTTACCTCGCCCGGTCTCACGTCGCAGCTTGTCAAAGTACGACTCGTCACGTTCGCCACCGCGGCCCCGGCGAACCAGTCCCACGAGATCCTTAGCTATGCGCCAGCGTCCGTGACTCGCCTTGAACTTCACCAATTCTTGGAGGTCCAACAGCTGCGATGGACTATTGACCTTGCGACGATTGCGTAGG
>JBAUSF010000070.1:0-5639 GCA_049581565.1 Acidimicrobiales bacterium | reverse complement strand
CTGCGTGGTAGCGGAGTCCGTCGACCTCGGCGACCGCGCCGAGGGCGCCGCGCGTGACGACCACCTCGCGAAACAGAGAGCCAAGCCGGTCCATCGCGACGTCCACGTCTTCGCACGCCGTGAGGTTGAGCGCCTCGTCCTCGTTGGCAAACAGCTGTCCGGCGAGGGCGGCCGCTTCGAAGAAGGCCGCCTGCGACATGGCACGCAGTGGCGCCACGGAACAGACGTCGAGCGACGACGATCGTCCCTTCTCCTTCGCGTCGCGCAACGCCGCGATCGCGACGTGTCTCGTCGCGGGGTCGAGCACGAGATAGCCCGACACGTGCACGTGATCAAAGGGCGCCGAGAGCTCGTCGAGCACGAACCGCTCGCTCAGCATCGAGTTCGCGCCTCGATCAGTCAGCATCGAGCGCTGGCCGTCCTCGTGCACGAACGCGACCACCGTCCCCGTCACTGCGGCCACGCTCTCAAGGTGCGCGCTCACGCCCTCGGCACGGAGGTCCTTCAAGAAGATGTCACGGGCACCGTCGGCGCCGGCGGCGCCGAGGTAGACGACATCACATCCCCCCGCGCGCATCGCGACGGCGAGGTTGGCGCCGGCACCGCCACGGGTGACCCGCACGTCGGAAGGCGTATCGCTCGCCCGCGCGAAGGGGCCGAGCGGTTTCACGACCACGTCGAGCATCACGTCGCCGACGACGGCGACGCGGGGCGTACTCACCGTGAGAGCTTCGCGAGTGCCGCGGCAACGTCGCCGCCGAGGCCGGCGTTCGCGACGACGAGGTCGCGGTTCACCTGAACCGAGAGGCCGGCCGAGTGGCGTGCGAACTCCGCGAGCAGCGCTGGCGTCACCGCTTTGCCCGTGACGTCCTGCTCGTCGACCTTTGCCAGTGCGCTCGCGAGTGCGTCGTCGTGCACGACGCGGTCGAGCTCTTGGTCCGGCCGGACGGGATTGGCGAGCAACAATCCGGTCGAGGAGAACTCCCCGTGCGACAAGAACGCGTGGGCCGCCTCATTCGCACTCGCGACCGACCAGTCGAGAGCGAATCCGCTGTCGCGCAGGTAAAAGCCGGGGAACTGTCTCGTCTGGTAGCCAACGACCGGCACCCCGAGCGTGTCGAGACGCTCCAGTGTCGCGCCGATGTCGAGGATCGACTTCACGCCCGAGGCGACGACGAGCACTGGGGTACGAGCGAGCGCCATCAGGTCGGCCGACTCGTCGAAGGTCGCGCGTGCGTCGCGATGCACGCCGCCGAGCCCACCGGTCGCCATGACCGAGATCCCGACGCGTCGCGCGACCGTGATCGTGCCCGCAACGGTGGTCGCGCCATCGGTACCCGAGGCAAGAGCCACGCCGAGGTCGCGCGCCGAGAGCTTCGCGGCGTGGCGCGCGGGATCGGCGAGACGCTCAAGGTCGTGCGCACTCAGTCCCACCACCACTCGGCCGTCGAGCACGCCGATCGTGGCGGGGGTCGCGTCAGCCTGACGCACGGCGGCTTCGCACTCGATCGCTACCTCGAAGTTGATTGGCGCGGGTAGTCCGTGGACGGTGATCGTTGTTTCGAGTGCGACGACACCGCGGCCTTCGTGGAGGGCCGTCGCGACTTCGTCGCTCACGGCAACTGGGGAGAATCGGAAGTTGCTCACGCAGCGCAAAGTGTACAGTGAGGGCGTGAAGCGAGGCCCTGAGATCGCGTGGGCGCAGTTGCGCGCTCTCGCGCTCGAGGCGGCAACACGCGCGTACGCCCCCTATTCGCACGTCTCGGTCGGCGCCGCCGCGCTCTGTGCGAACGGCGACGTCGTAGTGGGATCGAACGTGGAGAACGCGAGCTACGGGCTCACGCTCTGTGCGGAGTGCTCGCTCGTGAGCGATCTGGTGCGCACCCGCGGCGGACGCCTGCTCGCCGCCTCGATCGTGGCCGGTGATGGCGAGCCGATCGCGCCGTGCGGGCGTTGCCGCCAGCTCTTGTTCGAGCACGGCGGCAACGGACTATTGATCGATGCGGGCCCCCATGCGGCGCCGATGCGGCTCGAAGCACTGCTGCCGGGCGCCTTTGGTCCCGACGATCTCGACGCGCGGCGAGACTCGTGACGGCGCTCTCTGCGGTCGAGGTCATCACGACGAAGCGTGATGGCGGCGTGCTGAGCGACGACATGATCGCCTGGGTGCTGGACGCCTACGCGCAAGGCGAGGTCGCAGAAGAGCAGATGTCCGCGCTGCTCATGGCGATCTTCTTTCGGGGCCTGAGCGAGAGCGAGCTCGACATCTGGACGGCGCGCATGATCGCCTCGGGCGAGCGGCTCGACCTTCGGGGCCTGTCGCGTCCAACCGTCGACAAGCATTCGACGGGGGGCGTTGGTGACAAGATCTCGCTCATCCTCGCTCCCCTCGTCGCCGCCTGCGGCGCGGCCGTGCCCCAGCTCTCGGGTCGCGGTCTCGGTCACACGGGCGGTACGCTCGACAAGCTCGAGTCGATACCGGGCTGGCGAGCCTCGCTCTCGAACGAGGAGATTGTCGAGCAGCTCGAATCCGTAGGAGTCGTCATCTGCGCCGCCGGCGCGGGTCTCGCGCCCGTGGATCGGCGGCTCTATTCGCTCCGCGACGTGACGGGCACGGTCGAATCCATTCCCCTCATCTCCTCGTCGATCATGTCAAAGAAGATCGCAGAGGGCACCGGGGCCCTCGTGCTCGACGTCAAGTTCGGCCGGGGGGCCTTCGTCCACGACCTCGAGCGTGCGCGCGTACTCGCTCACACCATGGTGCGACTCGGCGACGCGCACGGTGTGAAGACCGTCGCCAAGCTGACGCCGATGAACGCACCCCTCGGTCGCGCGATCGGCAACGCACTCGAAGTCACCGAATCGGTCGAGGTCTTGAACGGCAGCGGTCCGAGCGACGTGCGAACCCTCACGATCGAACTCGCCTCGATCATGCTCGAGCTGGTCGGGATCGACGTAGACCCCGTGGCGAAGCTCGACGACGGTTCGGCGTACGCCGTGTACCGCCGCATGATCGCAGCCCAAGGAGGCGACCCCGACGCCGCGATGCTGACGGCGAGCCTCGTGGAGGTCGTCACGGCTCCACGGGCGGGCTTCGTGCGACGATTCGACGCGCTCACCGCGGGCGTCGCTGCCTGGCGTCTTGGTGCCGGTCGGGCCCGTAAGGAGGATTCCGTGAGTGCGACCGCCGGGATGGTCTGTCTCGCGCGCGAAGGTGATCACGTAGAGAAGGGTCAGCCGCTCTACGAGCTGCACGCGGATGACCCTGCCCACCTCGATCTCGGACGAGACGAAATGAGCCACGCCGTAGAGATTGGCGACGAGCCACCGGCGGTGGAGGACGCACACCACGAGCTTGTTCGCGGATAGTCGGGTCGTTGTCGCTCGGCGCCGGTCACTCACCGCCCGAGTCCAGGTTCGCCGAACCGTCACGAATCCCCGTGGCTAGCCTTGGGCGATGGAAGCACTGACCCCCGAGATCATCCGCGAGGCCCCGAAGGTCCTCCTGCACGAGCACCTCGACGGGGGTCTGCGTCCCGAGACGATCGTCGAGCTCGCAAACGAGGTGGACTACCGCGGGCTGCCCACGAAGGACCCCGAAGAGCTAGCGCGCTGGTTCGTCGTCGACGCGCCCGGCAGCGATCTCGTGCGCTATCTGGAGGGATTCGCGCACACGACGGCCCTCATGCAGACACGCGAACAGCTCGAGCGCGTCGCGGCCGAAAGCGCGATCGACCTCGCGCGCGACGGCGTCGTCTACGCGGAGGTGCGCTTCGCGCCCGAACTGCACCTTGACGGCGGGCTCACCATGAACGAAGTGGTGCGCGCGGCGCTCGACGGCTTCGCCCTCGGAACGAAGGAGGCCGCGAACGAGGGCCGGCGAATCGTCGTGCGCACGATCCTCTCGGCAATGCGCCAGGCCAATCTGAGCGAGACCATCGCCCAGCTCGCGATCGACTTCCGTGAGGAGGGCGTCTGCGGCTTTGACATCGCGGGACCCGAAGACGGTTTCCCGCCGACGAAGCACCTGCGGGCGTTCCACTTGATCCAGCGCGAGGATTTCCACCTCACCATTCACGCGGGCGAGGCCTTCGGGCTTCCGTCGATCTGGGAGGCCGTGCAGTTCTGCAACGCCGAGCGCCTCGGACACGGCGTGCGCATCGTCGACGACATCAAAGAGGTCAACGGCGAGTACCGCCTCGGGCGACTCGCCAACTTCGTGCGCGACCGCCGCATTCCCTTGGAGGTGTGCCCTACTTCGAACGTGCACACCGGGGCCGCAAGATCGATCGCCGAGCACCCCATCGATCTGTTGAAGCGCCTCAAGTTTCGCGTGACGCTCAACACCGACAACCGACTTATGAGCGGGATCACCCTGAGCAGCGAGTTCGCCACGTGTGCCACCGCCTTCGGCTGGACGCTCGCGGACATGGAGTGGCTGACCCTGAACGCCGCCAAGAGCACGTTCTATGAGTTCAACCAGCGACTCGCCATGATCAATAACGTCATCAAGCCCGGGTACGCGGCGCTTCGCTTAGGCGCGCAGTAGGACGTCGAGGCTTTCGCGCACGCCGTGCGCCAACGCGGCGGCGCGCGCCCGCTGCTCGGCGAGTGATCCCTCCCGCGCGGGGGTGATCTCGAGGTACGCCTTCACCTTCGCTTCCGTCCCCGACGGGCGAACGACCACGCGGCCGAGGTTGGCGAGCGTGAACCAGACCCCTTCGGTCGGCGGAAGGTCACGAAAACCCTGGCCGAGGTCAATCACTTCGGTAACCGGTAGCTCTCCGAGCGAACGAGGAGGCGCCACGCGCAGCTGCTCGACGGCATGGTGCAACCGCGCGAGTTCGTTGGGGCCTTCTGCGCGTATGGCGAGCTGACTCGTCGCGTGTACGCCACACTTCGATTCGAGTTCGTCCAACTGGTCAAGGAGGGTTCGACCGTTGAGGGAGAGCTCGTGGGCGAGGCGCGCGAGCGCGAGCGCCGCGGACAGCCCGTCCTTGTCGGCGACGAGCGGGTCGACCGCGAAACCGAGCGCCTCTTCGTAGCCGAAGCCGAGGACGCGCTCTCCGGCCGCGCGGGCGATCCACTTGAAACCGGTGAGCGTCGTCGCGCAGCGAACGCCCCATTCGCGCGCGAGCGTCGACAGCATCGTGGACGAGACGATGGTGGTTGCGACGACCTCGCCGCGCAGTCTGATCTCGCCCGCGAGCGCAGAGGCGAGCAGCCAGCCGATCTCGTCGCCGCGCAGTACCCGCCAGCCATCGTCGTGGCGTACCGCCGCCCCGAGCCGGTCTGCGTCGGGGTCGTTCGCGATGATGACCGACGATCCCGAGGCGTTGGCCGTCTCCATCGCGAGATCGAGCGCGCCCGGCTCTTCGGGATTGGGAAACGGAAGGGTCGGAAAGAGAGGGTCGGGGGCGAACTGGCGATCGACCGTCGTCACGCGGCGGTAACCCGCGTCACGAAAGAGCGCCGTCATGACCTCGCCGCCCACTCCGTGGAGCGGCGTGTAGGTGATCGCGAGGTCGCTCTCTCCAACGGCGAAGCG
The DNA here is from genome assembly GCA_049581565.1 of Acidimicrobiales bacterium. GTDB lineage: Bacteria > Actinomycetota > Acidimicrobiia > Acidimicrobiales > RAAP-2 > RAAP-2. The sequence continues at coordinate 91 of JBAUSF010000070.1, read as the reverse complement.
CTCGAGCATGTGCGAGCGGTATGTCTCGATAGTCTCGCCCTGCACGTACGCGTGACCCGGCGCCGATCGGTCCTTCAGTACTGCCGCATTG
>JBAUSF010000069.1:0-1764 GCA_049581565.1 Acidimicrobiales bacterium | reverse complement strand
GCCCCGCACCTCCACGCTGGCGCTCACCAATTCTACGTTCCCCTACCTGCTGCGCCTTGCCAACCTGGGCGCACGTGAGGCGCTCCTGCAAGATGCGGGACTGGCCGAAGGCCTGAATACATGGCTGGGAACGCTCACTCATCGCGGCGTAGCCGAAAGCCAAAACCGTGCCTGGACGGCTGCAACAACAATGATTGCCTGATTCCGACAACGGCTGATTACGAGATGGGATACCGCTCGTTCAGTCAGATTTTGCTTGACATGCGCGTTGGCCGTTTGTTAGCTTCCAACAGCGGAAAAGACCAAGAGAAATCCACCGCCAAATACAGCTTCTCCGGAATCGTGTGTGCGCATTTGCACGCCGGTTCGCGTTGTCTGTGTTTTGGGGTGGATTTTTTGTCTTTGGCAGACTTTTCACGGGATGTTCTTCGAATCTTAACGGGCGTGACCAAGGATGGCATTGAATCGACTTGCATTCGAGAAGCCAAAGTGGCTCCGACACGCTTCATGCCTATGTAATCCCATGTCCGCAGCCGCGGGCCACCGCGCGTTACAACCCAGATGCAAACGCGTGATTCTGGGGCCTGGTCTTGCTATCCAGTTCAATCGAACGATTAGCTTTTCCGATGACGGTGTTTGCGAAAATGCGGAAGCCCTGACGAAGTGGGCAAACACTTAGACACTCAACCGTTGGAAGTAACAGAGAGCACTTGGAGGCAATATGAACCCTAGAAACAGATCTGTGCGGAAAGAAGCTGGAGCGGAATTCAGAATTCCAGCTTCAGTATGGACGCTTCTGGCGATGGCGCTTTTGTTGGTGCTGCCTTCGCGCATGGCTTTTGCCCAGTACGACTTTGGCGGCGTGGTCGGCACCATTCACGATTCCAGCGGCGCCGCGGTTCCGAACGTGACCCTTACAGTCACCAACGATGCCACCGGCATCGCCACCGTGGTCAAATCGGATCAGTCCGGTAACTATGATGTTCCGTCGCTGCGCGTCGGTGTTTACACCATCTCCGCCAGTGCCCCCGGCTTCGCCATCGCTGAAGCCAAGTCCATCACCGTCTCCATCGGCGCGCGAGTGCGCATCGACCTGGTCTTGAAGGTGGGTACGGCTGAAGCCACCACCGTCGAGGTCAGCGACGTCGCCTTGCAGGTCGAGACCGAGTCCAGCCAGCGCGACCAGACCATCACCGGCTATCAGAGCGCGGCCCTTCCGCTGGTGAGCAGGAACTACACCGACCTGCTCGCTCTCGTGACCGGCGTGCGCCAGGCTCCTACGCAGGCCACAACCACCACCAACATCAACAGCCCCGTCCGCGCAGGCGCGTACAACGTCAACGGCGAGCGCTCGATGTTTAACAATTTTCTGCTGGATGGCATAGACAACAACGCTTATGGCGAGTCCAACCAGGGCTTCGACAATCAAATCATCTCGATTCCGCCTGACTCGGTCGCGCAATTCAGCGTGGTCACCAACAATGAGAGCGCCGAGTACGGTCGTGGCTCGGCCGCAACCATCAACGTGGAATCGCAATCTGGCGGCAATCGATTCCATGCCTTGCTTTATGAGTTTCTTCGCAACACCGATCTGAATGCCGCCGGCTTCTTCAAGCCCACTACCATCGGCACCAACGGCCCTGTTTCTTTCCGAAAGCCGACGTCCAGCCGCAATCAGTTTGGCGGCAACTTTGGCGGCCCCATTGTGCGTAATAAGATGTTCTTCTTTCTCGACTATGAGGGTCTGCGGGCCATCACCAAGCC
>JBAUSF010000068.1:0-25790 GCA_049581565.1 Acidimicrobiales bacterium | reverse complement strand
GGCATACGTTGACTGATGTCGCTGGTGCCTTTGCCCCCGATGTATATGCAGTAGCATACTGAGTATGCACTAGCCAAGGAGGTTGCCGTGAGCGTCCGCCATTCGTTGTTAGCCCTGATGAGCGAGGGTCCAAAGTACGGCTTCCAGCTGCGTCAGGAGTTTGAAGCGACCACTGGCGACGTCTGGCCACTCAACGTGGGCCAGGTGTACACCACCCTTCAGCGCCTGGAGCGCGACGGCTTGGTTGAATCTGACGACGCCGCGATGGACGAGCGCCAGCGGAATTATCGGATCACGGATGCCGGGGTGGACGAACTCGGCGCGTGGCTTCGCACGCCGCCGGACCTTGCTCGACCACCAAGGGACGAGCTGGTGATGAAAGTCCTCGTGGCGGCGCACCTGCCCGGTGTTGACGTTCACGACGTCATACAGATCCACCGTCGCTACGTCGTTGAGGTGATGCAGCAGTGGACCCGGCTGAAAGAGGATGACACGCACGTCGACCTCAGCTTTGCGCTCGCGGTCGACGCCGAGCTCTTTCGGTTGGACGCGGTGACGCGCTGGCTTGACGCGGCAGAAGGCCGCCTCCGTCGTGCAGAGGTCGAACCGTTAGCGGCGAGCAGTCCTGGAATTCCGAAACTTCGGCGAACGATGGAGGTACGGCCATGAGCGTGCTCGAACTGCGAGACGTGAGCAAGGTCTACGGCGAAGGACCGACGGAGGTTCACGCCATTTCTCATATCTCGCTGTCGGTCGAACGCGGAACTCTCGTTGCCGTGATGGGTCCGAGCGGGTCGGGAAAGTCCACCCTGCTGACGATCGCGGGAAGCCTCGAGGACCCGACGAGCGGCGAGGTCATCATCAACGGTGATTTCGTGCGAAACATGTCCCGAAACGATCGCGCTCGACTGCGTCGGCGAAGCGTCGGTTACGTGTTCCAAGACTTCAACCTCTTGGCGGGACTTACGGCCGTCGAGAACGTGACGTTGCCGCTCGAACTCGACGGGATTCCTTCGAAGAAGGCTCAGATTGAAGGAATGGCCGCGCTCGAAGAGCTGGGTCTGGTCGAACGCGCCACACGGTTTCCTGACGAGCTCTCGGGCGGCGAACGTCAACGCGTCGCAATCGCCCGCGCTGTCGTCGGGAGTCGAACGCTGCTGCTCGCCGACGAGCCTTCGGGCGCCCTTGATTCGATCAACGGTGAGGCGGTGATGAGAATGATCCTCGCCGCGTGCCACGAAGGTGTCGCCGCTGTCGTCGTCACGCACGATGCGAAGTTGGCGTCGTGGGCCGACCGCGTCGTGTTCTTGCGCGACGGGAAGATCGTGGATCAGACGATTCCACCGCCCACTCCCGAGGCGCTTATCGACCACGTCGCCCAACCGACCAGCGAACCATGACCGTCGCCGCCGAACGCGAGCTGAGTCGACCACCCAACGGGGGCGCACCCGCTCGGCGGGCGATGACACGCTGGGCGCGGAGGCTGCTTCGACGGGAATGGCGTCAACAGCTCCTCGTACTCGCGCTCATTACCGTTGCGGTAGCCGCGACGACGGTGGGCGTCGGTGTTTCGACGAACACGCCTCTGTCCACGTACGTCGCGTTCGGCAGCGCACACGACCTCGCCACGTTCAACGGCGCGAGCTCGTCGGAGGCGGCGAAGGTTGCCTCGTGGCGTCAGCGTTTCGGCACGGTCCAGGTCATTGAGAACAAAACGGTCACTGTTCGGGGGACCATTAACACCTTCCAGCTACGAGCGCAGAATCCAAACGGAGTCTTTACCAAGCCGCTCCTCTCGCTCGTGTCGGGCCGGTACCCGCGAAACGGTCACGAGGTCGCGGTCACCTCGGGCGTCGCTTCCGACTTCAATCTTCATGTCGGCAGCACGTGGCGCGTGCAGGGTGTGACGCGAACCGTCGTCGGCGTCATCGAGAATCCCGAAGACCTGCTCGACCAGTTCGCCCTCGTCGTGCCGGGCCAGATAACGGCACCCACGCAGGTGTCGGTTCTCTTTGACGCGCGAGGCCAGTCGCCCGCCAAGCTTGGCCGCAACGTGATCTCGACGCAGTCCGTCGGCTCCAGCAACCTGATGAACCCCGAGACCATTTCGATTGCCCTCGCGACGATCACGCTGCTGCTCATCGCCCTCGTCGCGGTTGCGGGTTTCACCGTCTTGGCGCAGCGGCGACTGCGATCCATCGGCATGCTGGGTTCGCTCGGTGCTACCGACGCCGATCTGCGTCACGTTGTTCGCGCGAACGGCTTCTTCGTGGGTCTCCTCGGGGCTGTTGTTGGATTCGTTATCGGCTTCGCTGCGTGGCTTGCGTATCGGCCGATTCTTGAGACGAGCGCCCACCATGTGGTCGGCGTGTTCCAGCTTCCCTGGGCCGTTATCGGAGCCGCGATGATCCTCGCGGTCGCCGCGTCGTACTTCGCGTCCACGCGACCGGCTCGTGCCATCACGCGCATCTCCATCGTCTCGGCGCTCGCCGGTCGTCCGGCACCGCCGAAGAAGCTTCATCGAACGGCCATGCCCGGCATCGTCTCGGTGGTCGTTGCCTTCCTTCTGCTCGGCTACGCGGGAGCGAGCAACGGAAACGGCGGAGGGATGTTCGAACTCATCCTCGGCTTTGTCGCCCTGATCGTCTCGGTCGTCCTGCTCGCGCCGTTCCTTCTCGTCTTTCTCAGCCGTACTGCTCGACGCGGTCCACTCGCGCTGCGCATGGCGCTGCGCGACCTCGCTCGCTACCGTGCCCGTTCGGGCGCAGCACTCGGAGCCATCAGCATCGGCATCTTCATCGCCATCGTGGTGATCGTCGCGTCGGCGTCACGTTTCTCCAACGTGCTCGACTACGCCGGACCCAATGTGTCACCGACCCAACTGATCGTCTACACGCCCAATGGACCCTACGGCTCGAACGGTCCAGGCAATGCATCTGCACCGGGCGGCGTGACGAACGTGACGTCCTACATGCGCGTTGCCGACGACATCGCCCACGCACTTGGTTCTCACGACGTGGTAGAGCTCGACACGACGAGCGCGACGCTGCAGCACGCCGCCGCCGGGCGCAGCTACTCCGGCCCCCTCTACGTTGCGACGCCGAAACTTCTCAGCGCCTTTGGCGTCAAAGAATCCGCTCTTAATCCCAAGGCCGACATCTTGACGATGCGCCCGGGCTTCGTCTCAATCAGCCTGATGCAGATCATCTACGGCAACTACTTCGGAGAGCAAAAAGGCAGCGGCCCACCCGCGAATTGGGCGTGCCCGAAGAACGACTGTCTCGCCAATCCGGTCATGGAGCAAGTCTCCGCCCTTCCTTCGGGCACGTCGGCACCGAACACTGTGATCACCGAGCACGCCGTCCACGATCTCGGACTCAGCACCCAAACGTCGGGCTGGTTTATCCAGACGGCCCAGCCGCTCAGCGCACTGCAGTTGAGCGACGCACGCGCAACGGCGGCGGCGGCGGGCATGAGCATCGAGACCAAGTCGAGCATTCCCACGTCGGCCACGATCATCAACTGGGCGACGTTGATCGGGGTCCTGCTCGCCCTCGGCGTGCTCGCCATGTCGATCGGACTCATCCGAAGCGAGACGGCGAGCGACCTTCGAATCCTCACTGCGGAGGGAGCGAGCAGCTTCACCCGCCGAAACCTCACCTCGGCAACGGCGGGGGCGCTCGCCTTCGTCGGGGCGCTCGTCGGTACGGTTGCGGGCTACCTCGCCCTCATCGCGTTCAGTCGCACGAACAGCCTTGACGGGCTGTCCTCGCTCGCCTCAGTGCCGGTCGCCAACTTGCTGCTCATCGTGCTCGGTATGCCGGCGCTCGCCGCAGGCGTTGGCTGGATCTTCGCCGGCAAAGAACCGTCCGGCATCAATCAGCAGCCGCTCGAATAGCGGTCGGCGTGAAGGATAGCGTCAGCAACCGCAAGGTGCTGGCGCGACATCACGATCGAATCGCTGGATGGCTACGGGCCTCGAGTCCGCTACTGTCTGCTCATGATCGCCCAGCGTGTGCCCGGCGGGGTAGTGCACAAGCTCCCTCGGGACCTGCGTGCAGCGTTACTCGCCAATCCCGCGGCGCTCGACGCGTGGAATGACATCACACCGCTTGCCCGCAACGAGTTCATCTGCTGGGTGGAGAATGCCAAGCAGGGCGTGACCAGAGAACGTCGCATTCGCCGGACCAACGAGGAGCTAGAGGACGGTCAGCGTCGGCCCTGCTGCTGGCCCGGGTGTGAGCACCGCGAGCGCACCGGCAGTTAGCCGGTATTCGACGGCAACGTTGCGGGACACCCCACGATCGTCAAGCCTGCGGGGAATAGACGAACTGAGCTCGTGAGCTTCATTCGGGGAGTCTCGTTAGCATCGGCCGTGATGCCGAGCGACGCGTTGGCCAATTCAAGGTGGCCACGGATTTCTTCTTCCATCGGTGCGGTTGTGGTCGGGGCGGTCCTTGCTGGCTCGCTGATCGTCCTCTCGCCGTCTCGGCCCGCATTCTCAGCCACTTCGACTACCACGACGGTGACGCCAGGTTCTGCGCCTCTTCTCGAAGCGGTTGATTTTTCAACTCCGTCGACGGGATTGGGCGTCTTCACCGAGGAGTCCACCAGCGGCTACAAGTGCAGCGACTACGTCGGCAAGACGACTGACGGCGGGAAAGTGTTTACGTCGCTGGTTGACGCAATGTCCTGGAACTGCACCAATCTGTACGGTTCTCTGCTTGCGACCGACGGACGCGGTGACGCATTCCTCTACGGACCGCAGTTCTTCGTGAGCCACGATAACGCGAAGACTTGGAACAGAGTCCGCGAGTCGGGGACGGTGCTGGACGTGAGCGCTGTCGGTCTCTCGGTCTGGATTGTCGTGTCCGCGTGCACTCACGCCGACACGATCTCCGACGTGCCCTGTTCGGTGCACCTACTTGAGTCAACCAACGGGGGGCGAAGTTGGGAGCCATTCCCGCAGAGCCCCCACGGTCACGCCGGAGGGTTCTCGTACAACCTCGCAGACGGGCAGAGCTACCTGGTTCGCACGAGTCAATCGAGCGCGTATCTGATGCTGCCGCCGTCTTTCAACAGTCACGGTGGCCCGGATGTCGCTCCTCTGTGGTTTACGTCCAACGGAGGAAGGTCGTGGTCGGCCCGCCGCGTTCCCTGTCACATCGGCGCGATGTCGGCGGTTCTTTCGGTATCGCCCGATGGGACACTGATGTCGGTGTGCGCTTCGCAGCCAAGCGCCGGCGAACAGATCAAGTCGGTGCTCGAATCGGCCAACGAAGGTCGGACGTGGGTCTTGAAAACCGACTCAAATATCGACTTCGGGTACCTCGGTTCCATCGACTTGGTCTCGAGCCGGGAGGCGTTCTTGGTCGGGGACAGGAGTTCGCTGCTCGTCACGCACGATGGCGGGGCTCATTGGCAACCGGTGCGGAATGTCACTGCTGGCGGCGGTGGAGGCACGAGTCTCGTCGATTTCTTCGACGCTGCTCACGGCCTCGTCTTAGGCAATGACGACAGCGACAATGAGCAGCTGACTTTGTGGAGCACCGCAGACGGCGGTACGCACTGGAGTGCGAAGGTACCTCAGGTCGGTTGACCGGCCCCCCCTAGGTAGCTACTCCTCTTGGTGGGGCTAGTAAGAATCGAACTTACGACCTCGTCATTATCAGTGACGCGCTCTAACCGACTGAGCTATAGCCCCGCAGGGGTACCAATCTACAACAACCGTTCAGGGGTACTTACGGGACGGGCGGATCCCAATACTTCGACGACATCGACTGGCTGGCCGTTCCGAGCAGTGTCCCGTCGCGAGCCCACAGATAGCCAGTTCCCTGGGAGAACCCTCCCGCCAGGGCGTGCATGTGGATCTCAACGAGAACCCACTCGGTCGGTACGAGGGTCGCGACCCTGATGGTGTTGTCGAGGCTTCGGCCCATCGTGCTGCGCCCGAGGGGCTGGGTTGCGCCACCCGAGACCAGGTCGCCAAAGATGGCGAGCGTCGCGGCCGATGGTTCGAGGTGGCTCGGCACCCGTGCCCAGAGAGCAGAAATCGGTGAACCCGCCGATCCGTCCAGTTCGTCGAATCGGCGACCGATCGCGATCCGTGTTTCGATGTGATCAAAGATCGAACTGTCGATGCGTCGGGGCATGACGCGCTCGGGGCACGCTTCGGGCGCCGGCACGGTAGGCATGGTGATCCAGGGCGACGGTGCGGTGAGTTCGCCGGTCCCGAGGGCGGCGTTCACAGTGAGGACTTCGCGCCCGTGCTCGGTTGCGGTCGCGCGGGCCTGGGTCACGCGTCGTCCGACGGCGGCAAGATTGACGGTGACGAGGACCTCGCCACCCAAGGGAGCGAAGGACAGGTAGTGCGCGGCTGCGTAGACGGTGGGGCGCTCGCTCGCCTCCTCCAGTGCGACGATGCCGGAGGCGAGTCCGCACCCGCCGAAGAGAAACTTTCCCGGGGTGATGAGTCGCTCGGTGACGCGAAAGCGCCACGTCGAATCGTCCAGTCGTTCCATTCCGAGAAACTCGCGCATGTCCACGGCGCTTCACGCTACTGGACCCGCCCGACACGTCGTTCGAGGCGAGCGGGCAGACTTGAAGGGTGATCGCTCCCCAGTTCGTCTATCTCGCCATCGCCCTGTCCGGTTTTGGCGCGTACGGCTACATTCGCGACACGCTACGTGGGGAGACCTCTCCGAACCGGGTCTCGTGGTCGCTCTGGGGCGTCGAAGGAATACTCGGCTTCGGCGTGGAGTTGCAGCAGCACGTCGGGATCGCCGCGCTCATGACCCTCATGCTCGGTCTCGTGCCGTGCTCGGTCGTGCTCGCCTCGTTCAAGAACCGCCACGCCGTGTGGAAGATCGGACCCTTTGATCTCGTCTGCGGCGCGATCGCGGTCGCCGGATTGGTGTTCTGGGCTTTCGTCAACGAGCCCACCGTCGCGCTGGTCTCCTTCGTCTGCGCCGATCAGGTTGCGGCGTTGCCGACACTCCGCAAGTCCTGGCTCGCGCCCTCGACCGAATCACCACGAGTCTTTGTCATGGGATGTCTCAACTGCGTCATCACCGTCCTCACGTTGAAGACTTTCACCACGGCGGGCGTGCTCTTCCCGGGCTGCGTCGCCGTTACCGATCTGCTCATGGCGAGCATCATCATCTCGCGCCTCGGTCCGCGTCTTCGAAGAGAGATCCCGGTCGCGTTCAGCGCGCAGTCCTAGGATTCGCTGCCGCTTTGTCGTACCCTTTACTAGCGCGATTTGGGGCGTTACCGTTACCTGATGTCGCTGTTGCCGTTCGATTGGCACCCGCTCGTACTCACGGTGATCCTTGTCGCTGGCCTCGTACACCATCTCCTCGTGAGCTCACCTCGCCAGCGCCGCCTCGCGGTCTACGCGCTGCTCGCACTGCTCGTGGTCACCATGTGGCCGATTGGCGACCTCGCGGCCTCGGTGTCGCTGAGCGTCGCGACGGCTCAGCGCCTTGTCATCATGCTGTTCGTTGCGCCCTTTCTGCTCCTTAGCATTCCGACGGGCGCCCTCGGGAGGATGACGCGCCCCGCGCCAATTGACTTCATCGTGCGTAAGCTCGCCCACCCCGGCCTGGCGCTCATCGTGGTGACGGTTGTGGGGACTGTCACGCTCGCGACACCCGTCGTCGACTGGGGTGCGCGATTCACCTACGGCCGCGACGTCATCTTGCTCACCGTGCTGCTCGTCGGCTTCCTGCTCTGGATTCCCGCGCTCGCCATCATGCCCGGCACGCGCCGGCTCTCACCGGCCGCGCGGGCCGGCTACGTCTTTGCGTCCTCTCTCGTCGTGACGAGCTTGTCGTTCGTGTGGATCTTCTCGCGTCATCCGCTCTATCCGGCGCTCCACCACCAAGAGGAGTTGCTGCATCTAAAGCCCCTCTTCGATCAGCAGCTCGCAGGCTTCGTCGCGAAGCTCGGGTGCTACCTGCCGATGTGGTGGGTCGCCTTTTCCATCTTCTTCAGCGCCGAGGGCAAGGGCCTTCCCGTGGAAGAGACGCCCTTGCACTGGGCGGACGTCGAGCGCGAACTGCTGCGCATCGACCGGCAACGGGCAAAGACGCTGCGCCACCATCGACCTACCTAGCGCGGTCTTGGTAGAATGGAGGTCCCGCGGGGATGTAGCTCAGTTGGTAGAGCGCGGGCTTTGCAAGCCTGAGGTCGTGGGTTCGATCCCCATCGTCTCCACTGAAGGGACTTACCGAAATAAGTCCCCACCGCTTACGGAATGTGTGTAACGCTGACCGTCACCTGGGACCCAATGATTCAATAAGTTGAACTGGTGGCGTACGGCCTACACCTCGAAACGCACGCCAGATGGGAGCAGTTGTGGGTTCGGCATAGAGAGTCGGCGGCAACCCACGGCCTTTGCGCAGTTCACTGAGCAGGGCTGGCGGTTTGGCGTTATGGTCGACAGAAGTTACTGCAACTCAGATGGGGGGACAGAGATGACTGATTCTGACGACGAAAAGGCAATTCGCGCCGTTATCGATCGCATGACCGAGGCGCTCCAAGCTGCCGACGCTGAAAAGCTGAACTCGCTACTCTCAGACAGACCCGGGTCTGCGTTCATCGGCACGGACCCGGCTGAATGGTGGTCAAGGGAAGAGCTGGTCGCCGACATCAAAGCGGCCATGGCAGCAGGAGGTAGCCCCGTCCGGGCCGAGCACGATGAGGTGCAAGTTCATGTACTCGGTGACGTGGCTTGGGCGGAGGGCACCGGAAAGTTCACCAACGGGACAGCCGAGCGCGCCATTCGCACGACAGGTGTATTCGTGCGAGAAGGTGATCAGTGGAGGACAGTGCAGTCGCACGCCTCGATCGGCGTGCCGAACGAAGCGATGTTCAACACGTGACGTGAGCGCTTGGCTGAGGACGAATGAAACTACGACCAGTAGCCGCGGAGTCGTCGTGCTGAACTCACGCGCCCACCAGGGTTATACGGGGCTGTGAAAACTCGGGAGTAATTGCGTGAACCCATGCGGCTGTCCGTCTCGATCCTCGCCGAGCTCGCAATGTCTGTGGATTTTCCGTAAGTCCCCACTGATATCGGAACGTCTGGGCTACTCCAGGCTTCGGTAGTGCTCTTTCCAGATCACCCGGTAGAGGCGAAGCTTTCGCGGAATGGTGCGCAGCCCGGGAATGAACGGCACGAGCGCGAGCAGCAGTGTGAGGAGCATCATTGTTCCCCACACCAAGATGTCAGCGTTCCCGCTCGAGCTGTACGGCGGGATCTGATACCAGAAGGTGTATAGCCAGAGCCAGGCTTGGCCCGGATAGTTGCCCGTCTCGTTCATCATGCCCCACTGGTCACCCGCCAGGTGCTGGTGAGCGGCTTGGTTCGCGAGGTAGGTCCCGTCTTCGAGGAAGAGCAGCGGCAACGTGTAGTTCGTCGTGTAGAAGTCACCCTGGTGGGTGAGGACCGCCTCGAGGGCGCCCGTGCGCGCCATGTCGGTGAGCTCGGTGATGAACTCGGGCACCGGTCCCGTGTTCGCGGCCTTCACCACGATCGCGCCGTCGACCCACTTCATATGGGAGGAAGCCTTCGTGTAGTTGGCGACCCACGTGTTCTGCTGGCTCGTCGCTGCGCTCGACCACGTCTTCAGTGCGCTCGACAGCGCGGGCTGAAAGGGCTGGGTCTCGAGGGGATCAAGGACGAAGACCTTCGCGGTGTCGATCGTCATCGTGACCCCGAAGAATTTCGCGAGACCGATAGGCCCCAGCTGCTGGCCGGGCGAGGCGTTGTTGTAGGGGGGGCCGTAGGTCGCCGTCTCGGACGTTCCGTTCAGCTGGCTGAGGGCGTCCTGGGCGAAGTCGACGGGGGCGGCCGTCGACCACGTCTTGATAGTGATCGCGGGTATGTCGGGCGAGCCGAAGACAATGGCGAGGAGCAGCGTGAGAATCGTCACGACGAGCAGCGCGATGGCTCCCTCTTTGACGATGTCGTAGGGCGAGTGACCGCCCTTCCACTCGGGCGCGTCGACGTCGGGTCGAAAGCGTTTCATCGATTCACCTTCGTCGTGGCCGGCTCCTCGAAGGGTGGCACCACGCCCTTTATTCGCACGAGCAGCACGTGCAGACCAACGAGAGCGACAACGCCGATGGGCAGCAAGACAATGTGCCACATCAGCATCTGTCCCATGTTGAGGACGTTGAAGTACGCGCCGCCACCGGTCGCGTTAATGCCGTCCTTCGCCTGGGTGGCGATCCACTGCGAGTCGAAGTTGGTCTGGGAGAGGTAGCCGGTGAAGGCGGTCAAGATGGAGACGACGAACGTCACGACCCCGGTGATCCAGGTGAGGGCCCGCCCGCCGCGCCAGGCGGCCATGAAGTACTTGCCCCAGAGGTGGATGACCATGGCGAAGAAGAAGATCTCGACGCTCCAGAGGTGCGTCGAGTTGACGTAGTGGCCGATCGATGACGTGTGCCACCACTGCGGTCCGCGCAGCGCGAGCACGCATCCCGACACGATGACGACGAAGAGAGCCGCCATGGTCGTCACGCCAAAGACGTAGATCCACGATGAGACGTACGCCGGCTGCGTGTCGGGCATCATCTTGTCTGGCGGGAGGAACTTCAGAGCGCGCTTACGAAGGCGCGTCGTCCACTGGCGATCGATTTCGGTCGTCATCGGTTCTCCTTACGGCGGCGCCGGCCCGGGAACGGCGCCACGAGCGCCACGATGAAGGTGACAACCATCAGAACAATCACGACGAAGTTGGCGACACTGATGTCGAACCAGTGCCAGTGGATGTAGTGGCCGAGCGTGTTGAGGGGCAACAGCGCGGCAAACATGAGAAACGACATACCCCCCCTTTGGCGTTGCCAGAGCATGGCACGTAAGTCCCGCGAGCGCTTAGGGACTTTGGTCCCATGATTCCATTTTCGGCGGTCAGCCTCTGATCAGGGGTGGAGTCCGCCCTCGTGGGACTCGTGGGTGGCCGGTTCGAGCTGGAAGGTGGCGTGCTCGACGGCGAAGTGCTCGTTCAGACACGTCTGGAGCTCGTCGAGAATGCGTGGTACGTGACCATCGTCGAAGCAGTGCTGCTCGACGACGACGTGCGCCGAGAGCGTCGTGAAATCACTCGCGACACTCCAGGCGTGCAGGTCGTGGACGTCGAGGACGTGGTTGACGGTCGCGAGATGCTCGCGGACGTCTGAGAGATCAAGATCGTCCGGGGTCGCTTCGAGGAGCACCTTGCCCGAGTCGCGCAGGAGTCCCCAGGCGGTGCGCGCCATGAGCCCGACCACGAGGAGCGACGCGATCGCGTCGGCGCGCTGCCAGTGCGTGAGCACGATGACGAGTCCGGCGATCGCGGTCCCGATGAACGCATAGAGATCGGTGACGACGTGGGCGTAGGCGCCGCGGATGTTGAGGCTGCGGTGGTTGGCGCGGGCGAGGGCGTAGACGCTCGCGAGGTTCACGAGCGCACCGACGATCGCGACGCCGAGCACCAGCGAACCCTCGACGGGACGTGGTGAGATGAGCCGTTCGATCGCCTGGACGGCAATGAGGAGACCGACCGCGACGAGGGTCACGCCGTTCACGGCCGCACTCAAGACCTCGGCGCGGTGAAAGCCGTAGGTCCATTTCCCCGCGGCGGGCTGGCGCACGAGGCGCAGCGCCCACGCGCTCATGGCGAGCGCCGAGACGTCGGTCACCATGTGTCCCGCGTCGGCGAAGAGGACGAGGGATGATCCGACGATCGCCGTCGCGATTTCGACGCAGAGAAAGCCCGCGATGAGCGCGAGTGCGATCAGCACGTAGCGCAGGTCGCCCTCCGGCGACACGACGTGACGTCGCGTCGCGTCGTTCGTCGGCGTGTGCTTCACGGCCTCATTGTCGCACTGGTCGGGCGAACCAGCAATCTCAGTGCACGAGCTCGGGCGCGCGCTTCGCCTCGGTGCCCGGCTCGCGGTCGCGAGCGTACTGACGGACGTTGAACTGCACCATGCCGATCGTGAGCGCCGCCGCGCCGAACTCGTGGATCTCGACGAGCCAGGCCGGCAGGTGGGCGAGGTACTGGGTGGCGCCGATCGCGGCTTGGGCGAGGGAGACCCAGAGCAGTCGCTTCACCCCGATCTTGAGGGCGCTCGGGGCGCCAGACTGCCAGATGGCGAGGAGCAATCCGAGCACGATCCCGATGAAGAAGATTGCGGCGAGCGAATGGATCCACGCCGCCGACGACAGGGCAAAGGGCAGACGGCGGGCGACGAGCTGACCTTGGGAGGAGCCCGCGTGGGGACCCGAGCCCGTCGTCGCGGTGCCGGTGACGACGAGGACCGCGAACGGGAGCCAGAGCCAGCGCGCCAGCCTTCGAAAGTACGGATCGCGCACGTCCTCGCGCGCGCGCGGTCCGTAGAGGTACTTCGAGTGGTGGTAGAGGAGCGTCCCGATCGCGACCATGGCGAGGCTGATCACCAGGTGCAATGAGACGAGGTAGGGATTGAGCTTCGAGTACACGACGAATGCGCCCAGCACCGCGTCCCCGACGACACCCGCCACGAGGCCGCCCGAGAGGATCAAGAGGTCCCTACGGCGTTCCTCGCGAAACCAGGCCGCGAGGAACGTGGCGCCGACGATGACGACGAGCGCCCCGGTGACGAGCCGATTCGAGTACTCGATGAAGGGGTGGATGCTCATGGAACCCGTCACGCGACCCTTGAAACAGGTGGGCCAGTCAGGACATCCGAGACCCGAGCCGGTCAAACGAACGGCCGCGCCGGTAATGATGATGAGGATCATGGAGACGAACGAGGCGAATGCGAACCAGCGAAACACTGGGGCGGACACGCGACGTCGCGTTGGGATCAGCACTCAACCAGACTAGGTAATCGCGGCGCCCGTAGAATATCCGCTGTGACCGTTTCCGCCGCCCCGTCATATTCGACGGGTGACGTCATGAAGGGGTACCTCGCCCTCACCAAGCCGAGAATCATCGAACTCTTGCTCGTGACGACGGTGCCCACGATGATCGTTGCGGCCAACGGGTTTCCGAGGCTCTGGCTGATCGTGGCGACCCTGATCGGCGGCACGCTCGCCGCGGGCGGGGCGAACGCCTTCAACATGGTGATCGACCGCGATATCGACGCGGTCATGGAGCGCACGAAGCGTCGCCCACTCGTGACGGGCGTCATGAGCGCACGCTCGGCGACGCTGTTCGCATTCGGCCTTGAGGTCGCGGCCTTTCTCGTGCTGGCACTCTGGGTCAATCAGCTCTCCGCGTGGCTCGCACTTTCGGCGACGGCGTTCTACGTCGTGATCTACACCCTGTGGCTGAAGCGGCGCTCGAAGCAGAACATCGTCATCGGGGGAGCCGCGGGCGCGGTGCCGGTGCTCGTGGGCTGGGCGGCGGTGACGAACTCGCTTGGCTGGACGCCGGTGCTGTTGTTCCTCGTCATCTTCATCTGGACTCCGCCGCACTTCTGGGCGCTCGCCGTGCGCTACCGCGATGACTACCAGGCCGCCCACGTGCCCATGATGCCGGTCGTCGCGTCGCTTCGCCGCACGACGATGGAGATCCTCATCTATTCGGTCGTGCTCTGGGCGTTGACGCTGCTCATTGGTCCGAGTGCGCACCTCGGCTGGGTCTACGCCGTGTCGTCAACCGTGCTCGGAGCGATGTTCACGTTCTCCGCGCTACGGCTCTACCAGCACTCGCGCACCGACAAGGCGGACGTCGCTGAAGCCATGCGTCTCTTCCACTTTTCCATCACGTACCTCTCTGCGCTCTTCATCTTGATGGCGGTCGACGTTCTTGTCCGCAACCACTGAGCACCCGCGCCGGCACCCCGTGTCAAAGAGAACGGCCCTCATCGTTGGATCGCTCGCACTCGCGATCGCGCTCGTGGCGATCGTGTCGGCCCTGACCGGGGGAAAGGTGACGTCGGACAACAAGGGAGGCGGGGCGCTCGCGCGCTCGGACCTCGTTGGGCGCAAAGTTGACTCCTTCAGCCTTGACGGACTGAGTGGCGGAACCGTCCGCGCACCGTGGACCGAGGGTCACGCAAGCGTGCTGATCTTTTTTGCGAGCTGGTGCGGGCCGTGCCAGGGCGAGATGCCAAAGGTTGCTGCGTACATCCGATCGCACCACCCGAGTCCGGTCGACGTGCTCGGCATCGATGCGAACGATGAGCGCTCAAAGGCCCGAGCGTTCGTGAAGAAAGACGATGTCACGTTCCCGATCGCCTTTGACGCGAACGGGACGGTCACGAGCGGGGTCTTCGGTTTCGAATCGGTGCCAGAGAGCGTTTTTATCAACGCGAAGGGCGTCGTGAAGAAGGTCTACTTTGGAGCGGTTCCCAAGTCGGTGCTCGCGAGCGGTATCGCGATGCTGAAGAGCTAATCGAATCGAAACGTCCGTGCGGCGAGGAGCGGCGCGAGCACGGCCCATACAACGAGGGAGATCCAATCGGGTATCGAGGGCGCTCCGCCCTGTCCCAGCACGCGATGAAGGGCCTCGGCCATCGCCCCCGAGGGGAGGGCGATCACCACGTGTCGAATCGCCGACGGGAGCGACGTGATCGGCACCACGATGCCCGACAGCAGAAGGAGCACGATGTAGAGGCCGTTGCTGGCGGCAAGATTCACCTCGGCGCGCAGTCGACCGGCGAGGGCGAGGCCGATGCCCGCTGATCCAATGGAACCGAGCAGCAGCGCAAGGGCGACGTCGAGCCCGCCGCGCCACCCGCCATCTGGATGCCAGGCGAGCATCAACGCGACCACGCTGATCACGACCACCTGGATGACTTCGGTGACCAGAACACCGGCGATCTTGGCGCCGATCAGGCGGCGCTGGCCGAGGGGCGTCACGTGCAGGCGACGCAGCACGCCCGACGAGCGCTCGAAGCCCGTCGCGATGGAGAGCGCTACGAGCGAGGTGGACAGCACGCAGAGGGCGAGGATGCCCGGCGCGATGAAGTTGACCCGGTGCGCGCTCGGCGACGCCGTGACGTGGGCGAGGGAGAAGAAGACGAGGAGCATGACGGGGATGCCGATCGTGAGCAGCAGCGTCTCCCCGCGGCGAACCGTCATCGTGACCTCGGCGCGGGTCTGGGCGAGGAGGGCTCTCACGAGCGTGCGTCGCTTCGCTCGTCGGCGATGAGCGCGAGGTAGCGCTCTTCGAGCGACGCTCGCGTCCGTAGCGACACCATTGACAGTCCGATGCTCGCCAGGTAGTTGGTGACGATCGCGATTCGCTCGGGCGTCGAAGCAACGGCGCAACGAAGCTGCAAGGGGGTATCGAGGGTCACGGCACAGTGGAGCCGTTCGGCGAGTGGCGCGGGGTCGAACGACCCCGACGACTGGACGATCATCTCGGGCTCGCCGGCGAGGTCGTCGAGCGAGCCCTGGGCGACGATCCGTCCGCGGTGCATGATGACGAGGCGGTCGGCCGTTCGCTCGGCTTCTGCGAGCTCGTGGGTCGTGATGAGGAGCGCACATCCCCTCGAGCGTTCGGCGGCGATGAGGTTGCGGATGACCTGACGGCCCTCGGGGTCGACGGCCGTCGTTGGTTCGTCGAGCACGAGTGCCCGGGGCCGTCCGAGGAGGGAGAGCGCGAGCAGCGTGCGCTGCTGTTCACCGCCGCTCAGGCGGCGCCACGGCGTGTTTTCGCATCCGGTCAGGTCGAGCAGGCTCACCAGTTCTCCAACGTCGCGCGGCGCTTCGTAGTAGGACGCGGTGAGGCGAAGGACGTCGCGCGGGGTCATCGGGGCCCACACGCCACCGCGTTGCAGCAGTGCACCGGTGCGCACGACGACCTCGCGGTGGTCGCGCGACGGGCTCAGCCCGTGCAGGCGTACGGTGCCGCCACCGGGTTCGCGAAAGCCGAGCAGCGTCTCGACGAGCGTCGTCTTGCCGGCCCCGTTCGGTCCGAGCAACGTCACGACCTCGCCGTAGTTGACGTGCAGGGTGACGTCGTCAACCGCGCGCAGCTCACCAAAGGCGACCGAGAGATGGTTGACGTCGACAGCGAAACTCATGCGTTACAAAACCTAGACGCTTCCCCGGGACCTTCTTAGACGCGTCGGTAGGCTCTACGCATGATTGATCTCGCCCAGCTCCGCCGTGAGCCCGACTTCGTAAAGACCGCCCTCGCCCGTCGAGGCGTCTCGTCGGTCGAAGTGGACGAGATCGTCGCTCTCGACATCGAGCACCGCCGCCTGCTCCAACGCGCCGAGGGTCTGCGCGCCGAGGTGAAGGAGCTCTCGCGGCGAGTGGGCGAGGCGAGGCGGGAGAAAGACCTCGCGACCGCCGAGGAGCTGACCACGACCAGCCGGGCCCTCGGTGACGAGGAGCGTGCGGCGAGCGAAGCAACCGACCGCGTGGCGAACCGGCTGCGCGAGCTGCTGTTGATGCTGCCGAACCTGCCCGATGAACGGGTGCCCGATGGGCTCGACGAGAGTGACAACGTCGAGGTTCGCCGCTGGTGGGTCGGCGTCGAGAACGGGGCGCCCCTTCCGTCGTACGCAGAGCACCAACGCACCCCGCACTGGGAGATCGGCAAGGAGCTCGGGATCTTGGACATGGAGGCCGGAGCCAAGCTCGCGGGTTCGATGTTTCCCCTCTTTCGAGGCGCCGGCTCTCGACTCGTGCGCGCGCTCGCCTTCTTCGCCCTTGACCGCCACGCGGACGCCTACGAGGAGATCCACCCGCCGACGTTCGCCCTCACCGAGACCATGATGTCGACGGGACACCTGCCCAAATCGGCCGACGACATGTACGCGATCGAGCGCGACGGACTCTGGGCGATACCGACCGCAGAAGTGCCGCTCACGTCGCTTCGTCGCGGCGAGATCCTCGACGAGTCCGAGCTGCCGATGCGACTGACCGCCTTCACGCCCTGCTTTCGTCGAGAGGCCGGGGCCGCGGGCAAAGACACGAGGGGCCTTCTTCGCGTGCACGAGTTCGACAAGGTCGAGCTCTTCGCCTACTGCACCCCCGAGCAGGCAGCAGCGTCCCACGCCGACATCTTGCGACGCGCCGAAGAGCTTCTCCAAGCGCTCGGGCTCACCTATCGGGTACTGACCCTCTGCGCGGGCGACCTCGGCACGGCGTCGGCGTACACGGTCGATCTCGAGGTCTTCAGTCCCGGCGTCGATCGCTGGCTCGAAGTGTCGTCAGTGAGCTGGTTTCGCGATTTCCAGGCGCGTCGAGCAAACGTGCGCTACCGCGCGAACGACGGTTCGCTCGAATTCGTCCACACGGTCAACGGTTCGGCGCTCGCCTGGGCTCGCATCTGGGCCGCGCTCGTCGAGACGTATCGCCAAGAAGACGGCTCGGTCCACCTACCTGACGTCCTCGCCCCATTCTTCGGCGGCGATCCGGTGCTTCGCGTCAGGCCTTCGTGACTTCGTAGCGGTAGCCAACGCCACGCACGGTCGAGATGTGCGTGGGACTCTTCGGCTCCTGCTCGATGAGGGTCCGAAGGCGCTTGATGTGAACGTCGAGGGTCTTCGTGTCCCCCACGTAATCGCTTCCCCACACGCGGTCGATCAAGACTTCGCGCGTGAGAACACGTCCTGGGTTCTCGAGGAGCAGCCGCAAGAGCGCGAACTCCTTCTTACGCAGCTTGATCTCCTCGTCGTCAACGAAGCAGCGGCGCGCGTCGATGTCGAGTCGGATATTGCCGAGGGCGATGATCTCGTCGGCCTCGGTCAGGTCCCGATTCTCGCGTCGGCGGAGGACCGCGCGGATGCGCGCGACGAGCTCGCGCAAGCGATACGGCTTCGTGACGTAGTCGTCGGCACCGATCTCGAGCATCAAGACCATGTCGACCTCTTCGCCCTTCGCGCTCACGATGATGATGGGTACGTTGCTCGTGGCGCGCATCGCCCGACAGACGTCGAGCCCGGACATCTTGGGCAGCATCAAATCGAGCAAGACGATGTCGAACTCGCCGTCCTGGAAGGTCGAGAGTCCCTGCAGCCCATCAGCGGCCGTGGTGACGTCAAAGCCTTCGCGTTCGAGCCCCACCGTGAGGGCGTCGATGAAGGACGCTTCGTCCTCGACGATAAGCACCTTCACGCGCTCTTCTCTCTGTGGGCGTTTGGTCATTGATGAGTCAGAGGTAGTTCGAGGGTGAAGGTGGAACCCTCTCCCTCGCGAGAGTTTACGAGCACCGTGCCCCCATGGTTCTGCGCCACGTGTCGAACGATGCTGAGCCCAAGCCCCGTTCCGCCGGTCTCGCGTGCGCGGCCGGGGTCGACGCGATAGAAGCGTTCGAAGATTCGTTCCAAGTCCCTCGCAGGTATGCCCACGCCGTGGTCACGGATCTCGATGTGCACGCACGGTCCTACGTTCTCGCCCTCATCGTTCACGGTCGCGTCGATCCGACGGATGGTAACGGTGACGGTACCGTCACGCGGCGAGTAGACGACTGCGTTCTCGAGCAGAGCGTGCAGTGCCGACGTCAGCTGGCGACGATCGCCGAAGACGACCTGATTGGTCTCGGGCTCGTCGAAGGTGATCTTCACCTCGTGCTGTTCGGCGGCGGTGCGGATGCGCTCGATGGATTCGGCGACGATGAGCGATACCGATACGGGCTCACGGCTGGGCGATCCTTCGCCCTCGATCCGCGAGAGGTCGAGAAGGTCTTCGATGATCCGGTTCACGCGGAAAGCTTCTGAGTTGATGCGTTCGGCGAGTCGCTGGGCGACGGCGGGGTCGCGCTCGAACTGCAGGGTCTCTGCGAGCAGTCCGAGCGCACCCATGGGCGTCTTCAGCTCGTGGCTCACGTTGGCAATGAAGTCGCGGCGAATATCTTCGAGACGCCGCCACTCCGACACGTCTTCGATGACGGCGAGCACGCCGAGGGAGCGTCGTCCGTCATCAATGACGGTCGCGCGGATCGTGAGCGTGCGCCGTGGAGGACCGTAGATATCGATCGTTCGCTCGGCCACGCCGCTCGCCCAGCCTTCGGCGAGCACGTCGGTGACGGCCTGGGCCGCAATGGCCTCACCGTAGCGACTCGCCATGAGGTGTTCGGCCTGGGTGTTTCGAAAGATGACACCACCAGTCTCATCGCACAGCACGAGTCCGAGTGGCAGCGAGTCGAGCGAGCGGCGCAGCCGAACGGTCTCCGCGTTCGATTCGCTGACGGCGTTGTGCGCGGCGCCGGTGACCTCTTCGAGGTAGCTGAGCGCTGATTCGACACGGCCGTCGTCACGGTGCGGCTCGACGGCGAGCCGCGATCCGAGCGCCGTGAGGCGCTGGGCGATGGCGCGGTGTCCGCGATGACGGAAGAGAAAGATGCCGATCAGGACACCGAGCACGAGCACGCCGACACCAGCACCGTAGATCGCGAGCGGTGGCCACAGCGAGATCACGTTTTTGGTCGCGGCAAGAAGCACGGAGCCATTCTCGCAGACCCGCCGGGTCGGGGGCGCCGACCGTTGTGGGCCCCTAGTTGAAAGCGAGATCTCAATGTTGCTGGCCGGCGTGTCCCTTAGTCCTTCGACGTCCGATCTGCCCGGGGGTGCCGCGTTGCAGTCGCTCGCGAACGGCATTGCTGCGTGGGCGCTGATCGGCGCCCTGGTGGCGCTCTTGCTGGGAGCGGTGCTGTGGGCGATTGGCAGCCACACCCAGAACATGCACCAGTCCGCCCAGGGCCGAAGGGCGGTGCTCACTTCGCTCGTGGCGGCGATCTTGATCGGCGCCGCGCCGACGCTCATCAACTTCTTCTTCAACACCGGGCTCAGCGTCCACTGATGAGCCACCTGCTCTGCGTCGTCTCGCCGGCGTCGTGCGTGACCTCGCTCGCGAAGTCGACGTTCAACGATCTGTTCAACGCCATGACGAGTTGGATTCTCGCGAGCGTCCAGTGGATCCTCACTTCGGTCGGTGGCGTGCTCACGAGTGCGGCGGAGCCGTCACTCGTCGCGCGCGGCGCGCAGAGCGAGTTCACGACTCTCCTCGTCGTCTCCCCGGTCCTGATGATGCTCGGCCTCTTGGTCTCGACCCTTCAGGCCCTCCGTCACGGCGAGGTGTCGTCGCTGTGGCGGGTGTACCTGGGCGTCGCGCCCGCCTGCGTCGCGGGCGTCGTGCTCGCACGACCGGTCGCGTCGTTGATCCTCGCGGCGGTGAACCAGCTGTCGACGACGGCGGCGAGCACCGCGGCCCAGCACGAGACCACCCTCGCGAAGGGCCTCATGAGCCTCACGCCGACCGCGCCGGGCTTTGGCGTCTTCGTGCTGGCCGGCGCCGTGGTCGTTGGGGCAATGCTGCTCTGGTTCGAGCTCATCGTTCGCGTTGTCGTGTTGACGCTGTTGCTCGTACTTGTGCCTATCGTGGTGCCGCTCGCGACGTTTCCTTCGCTGCGGCGCGTCGGCTGGCGTCTCGCTGAGACGTTCGCGACGGTAGCGGCGAGCAAGTTCGTCATCGTCGTCACGCTCGTCTTGGGACTCGACGAGTTGACGAGCTCTGGCACCGACGTCGTCGTCGGCGCGGTGACACTGCTCTTAGCCGCGTGCAGCCCGTATCTCGTGCTGCGAGTCGTACCCGTCATCGAGCAGTCGGCGCTGCACCAGCTGGACGGACTGCGCAGCCGAGCGACGCGCGCGGCATCGAACGCGCCGTCGTCGCCCGTCGTCCAGGTGGCTCGGTCAATGGCGCCCGACGTACCCGTGCCCGAACCGCCCGTCAGGGGAGAGGACCTCGGCCTC
Organism: Acidimicrobiales bacterium; assembly: GCA_049581565.1. Lineage (GTDB taxonomy): Bacteria > Actinomycetota > Acidimicrobiia > Acidimicrobiales > RAAP-2 > RAAP-2. Next base: position 5,099 of record JBAUSF010000068.1, on the reverse strand, counting down.
GAGACCTGGCCCGGGGTGGCCGAGACCCCGATGCCGCCCGAGGACGGTGACCCGCCCGCACCGCCCATTGGCACACGTCGTCCGCGCGGAGGACACGCAGTCTTACAGCGCGACGACATGGGTCCCGTTGTCGGTTGGCACTTCGATGAGTGAACTCGGGCTCGGCGAGACCGACGCCGAGGCACGCTGGATCGGCGTGCGCCGTCACCAAGCTGCCCTGGTCGTGGTCGGCTTTGGCCTCACCAGTGACTGGGTGATGAGTGCGCGCCCGCCGGTCGTCGAGCTCGTGGTCGGATTGGCGCTCATGGGGAGCGCTCTTCCCGCGGGCGAGGGGTTGACCATCGCCGAATTCGTGCACGGTGCCGCGCGCTTTCTCATTCGTTCGCACTGGTTCGACTTGATCGTCCGCGAACTCGGCAGCGACGTCGTGCTCTGGGCTCGCGGGGAAGTGGCGGTGCGCGGTTACCGGCTCGTCCACCGTGGACGTCTCGACCTCGCGGGACGAGACGTGGCACTCGCCGAAGACCTGGCGGGCCTCGCCGACGCCGCGAGCGCCGCGCGCAGCGGCCAGCACATCAGCCAGCACGTGCTGCGGCGAGCTCACGGCGACGCCACGCTCTTGGCGTTGCCGTGCGACGTACCGGCGCCCGAGAGCTGGCAGCTCGACGCGACACTCGTGCGCGAGGCGGTGGGAGACGAGGCGATTTCGCTGCGGTTCCTCGAGCGGTTTACGTATCTCCGCATGCCGTCTGGGCTCGTGCGCGTGTACCGAGTTCGTGATTTCTCTTCGGTGCCCCACACGCGAGCGCTGCTCGAAGGGATCCTCCGCTCGACGGTGCCCTTCGACCTCGCGGTACACGTCGACGTGGTCGCCGGCGCGAAGGCGCAGCGACTAGCGGCCCGGGCGGTGCATCGTGTGCGCAGCGATGAGGAGACCTCGTCGGCCGCGGGCTTTCGCCGCACCGCCCGCTCGTCGAGAAACTTCGAGCGACTCGCTCGGCGCGAGGTGCTCGTCGCGGGCGGGCGGAGTCTCCTTCGCCTCGCAGTGTTTCTTGTTGTGCGCGGCGACTCGCTCGAAGAGGTCGAGCGTCGTGGCACGTCCCTCTGGCGCGGAGCGCACGACGCCGGGCTCCGCCTCGAGCGCGGACGAGGGCGCCAGCTCGCGTGGTACCTCGCCCAGCTGCCGGGCGGGCTCTCGTGGTGAGGCCCTGGACGCACTGGGCCACCTCGAATGACCTGGTGGGTCTCCGCCTGCCCGCACACGACGCGGGCACCGGGCTTGAGGGTGAAGCCCTCGGCGAAGCGCAGTACGGCGGGTCGTTCGTCCTCGACGTCTTTGACGCCTACGGGGCCGGACTCGTCTCCAACCCGAACGTCATCGTCGCCGGATCGATCGGCGCGGGCAAGAGCACGGTGGTGAAGATGCAGATCGAGCGGGCTCTACGCCGCGGGCGCCGAGCCGTAGTGGTCGATCCGAAGGGCGAGTATCGCGAGCTCGCGCGTCGCTACGGCGTCCGTCCCGTCGCACTCGGCGTTGACGGGTGGTGCAACCCGTTCTCCGAGGACGACCGAGAGTGCCGCGAGCTCCTGCGGGCCCTTCTTTCGAGCGCACAGGGCACGCCGCTCTCGAGCGATCAGCACTTCGCACTGGACGAGGTCTGCCAACGCCTCGGTTCGCCGCGACCGACTCGCGTCCTGCACTCGCTCTACGAACTGTTGAAAGCACACCTCGACTCGACTGTCTCGAGCGCGGAACGGTCGCTCGCCTTGATCCTCTACCGGTTCGTGCACGGGGATCTGACGGGACTGTTCGACGGACCGGGCGAGCCCCTCGTCTTCGGCGGTGAGCTTGTCGTCGTCGACCTCTCTGGTCAGTGGTCGTCCAACTCGCTGTCGGTCGCGGTCCTGAGCGCGGTTGCCGCCGCCCAGCACGTCGTCGCCCGAAGCGACGAGCTCGGATACCTCGTCATCGACGAAGCGTGGGCGCTGCTGAGTGACGCTCACGCGCTGCGCTGGTTGCAGGGCTCGTGGAAGCTCGCGCGCGCAAGGGGTCTCTCGCACATCATGGTCCTGCATCGATGGAGCGACATCACCGCTGCCGGCGACGCGGGCAGTGTCGAGCGAGAACGGGCTCGTGGACTCTTGCGCGAGTGCGAAACGGCGTGGCTCTTTCGCCAGCCCCCCGACGAGGCGCGCGAAATGGCCCAGGCGCTCGGACTGCGCGACCGCGAAGAGCGCTATCTGACAGCGCTGCCGAAAGGGGTTGCTCTCGTGCGCTACGGACCCCACCGCTCGATCGTGCGGGTACGGCCGAACGAAGTGGACCGCTCGTTCATCGACACTGACGCGGCGATGCGCCCGACGTGAACGACCGGCCAGTCCTTGGGCGTCGATACTGGAACGGGTTTTCCCTTGGTCCACTCGTCGCGATCGCGCCGAAGAGCTCGCTCCTCGTCGTGGGGCCGACTCAGGCCGGAAAGACCTCGTCGATCGTGGTGCCGGCGCTCCTTCGTTGGCGCGACGCACTCGTGGTGACGAGCGTGAAGAACGACGTCGTCGAGACGACATCCACGTGGCGCCGTGCGCTCGGGGTGACCCAAGTGCTCGAACCCGGTCGCGACGGAGGACTGACCTGGGATCCCCTCGAGGGTGTCACGACGCTACGTCACGCGATGCGTGTTGCGCGCGACCTGACGATCGGCTCGAACGACAGAGGAGACACCGAGTTCTGGAATGCGCTCGCCACCAAGCTCGTGGGAGCGTTGATGATGCTCGCCACTGAACGAGGAAAGAGCGTCTTTGACGTCGCGAGCGTCATCGAGAGCCGAGACGTCGCGAAATGGACCGATGATCGTGTAACGTCGCTCGCGAGCGACGTGGTGAGAAACTTCCTCGAGCACGACCCGAAGACCCTCGACGGGGTGTTGACGACCGCCGAGACGATGCTCATGCCGTGGCGTTTTGAACAGCCGCTCGCTCGCGTTCGTCAGGTGGTACACGGCACGAACACTCTCTATCTCTGCAGTCCCCGGGGAGAGCAGCGTCACTACGAACCACTCTTTCGTGGCGCGCTTCGCATGGTCCTCGAAGAACAGCAGCGCCGCGTTGACGAAGGCTCCTCGCGGCGACTCCTCATGGTGCTCGACGAAGCTGCGACGGTCGCCTCGCTCGATGAGCTCGATCAGCTCGCCGCCACGGTGAGCGGTCTCAACGTCACGCTGGTCACGGTGATCCAGGACTTCTCACAGCTGGTGGCCCGTTGGGGTCCGAGGGCGTCCACCATCGTGAACAATCACACGACTCGTGTCGTGCTGAGCGGGCTGGCCGATCCGTCCGTTGGCACGTATCTGCCCGAACTCGTCGAGACGAAGCCCGACACCCGTCAAGTGCCGCTGCGTCGACGTCCGCACGGGACCGCGATGGTCGTCGCGGGAGGTCGAGGCGTGTTTCAGGTTCGACTCCGACCTTGGTGGAAAGACCGTAGGCTCCGTGACCTGGGAGTTCGCGGGACTTAACTACGATCTACGCCATGGCATATCAATCGCTGCTGCTGCAAGAGCAGATCTTCGCGATCGATATTGGCGCGACGAACATCAAGTTCTCTCACGTCAACGACCTGGGCATCATGGTCCGCGGCGTCCGCAGACGGCCGACTCCGTACCCGTGTTCGCCCGCACGTTTGGTGGAGTTTCTCGAAGAGCGCATTGTGAAGAGCGGTTGTCGCCGCATCGGGGTGGGCTTTCCCGGCGAGTTCCACGACGGTCACGTGGTGCGACCGGGAAATCTCTCGCGCCCCGGTGGTGTCGGGACGGACAAGGACCCAGAGCTCGACGCGCTCTGGCGGGGATTTCCCTTGCAGGACGAGCTCTGCGAACGAACTGGCCGCGACGTTCGCGTCGTCAATGACGCGACGATGGCGGCGCTTGGCTGCATCGAGGGCCATGGTACCGAAGTCGTGCTGACGCTCGGGACGGGGCTCGGGCTCGCGCTCGCGATCGACGGGAAGCTCCGTCCGGTGCGAGACGTTGGGGCGGAGATCTTTCGCGACGGCAAGACCTACGACCAGACCGTCGGAGAACGGGCGCGCTCGCTCGACGACGAGCGGTGGTCGCCCACGCTCGTCGAGGTGGTGAAGGGTTTCGCCGAGGAGTTTCACGCGACGGTCGTTCACCTGGCGGGCGGGAATGCTCGTCGGGTGGTGCCGAGTGAGTTCGAGAACTTGCCCTTTCGGGTTGTGATCAACGGCAACGACGCGCCGATGCGCGGCGCGGCGCGCCTCTTCGCCGAGCCTTCGCCGTTCTAGAGTTCACCGAGCGCGACGGCGCTCGCGGCGAGCACACCGGCCTGGATGCGCAGCGCACCGTCGTCGACGGCGAAGTCCGGGCTGTGGTGCATGCCGCTCGTACCGACAGCCAGTGCGCCCCCGACGAAGAGGTAGCAGCCGGGCACGCGGCTCAAGAACTCAATTGAGTCGTGTACTTCGTCGAGCAGGTCGGGCAGATCGTCAGCGAAGTCTCCAGTCATAGACGAATGGTAGGGCCAGAGGCTGGGTCGAACCGACCTGGGTTAAGATGGTGAGCCAGTATCAACGCGGCTGTAGCTCAGCGGATTAGAGCATCGGTCTACGGAACCGAGGGTCGGGGGTTCGAATCCCTCCAGCCGCACCCCTTGAAAGCCAATCAGGACCTGGATGATGGAGGTCCGCAGTGTTGGTGTCGCTATCTCATCGGCGTGGTCGTTGTACTTATCGATGTACTTATGACTCCGAGAATCGTGATGCTGTTCAGGCTACAAGTCGTGAACAAAAGATTTCAAAATGGACTTGCAATCACTGCCTGCGTTCCGCCACCCTGGTTATCCCTCCCCCTGAAAGGAGTTCCGGTTCAAAGTTTGGCTGGTTCGGGGGGGAAGTAGGTGGAGAGATATATGGGGTTTCTTCTCTGAAATTGTGGTTAAGGAGAAGTACCGCGATGAGCGGACAGAAATACCTATACACAGTTTGAACCGGCCTGGGTTTGTTGGAGACTCCCGAGCTTGGAAATCTCAAGCCACCTTGGCGTGAGTTGAGTCAGAATACTCCGCCTCGACTTCGGCTGGCG
>JBAUSF010000067.1:0-5654 GCA_049581565.1 Acidimicrobiales bacterium | reverse complement strand
ACCAGACTCCTCGTCCAGGGGCGCCTCGGGCATCAGGGCAGCGGAATGCTAATGGGGCTCGGGTTCTTAGTGCTGCTGCGAGCGTACGCAAACGGGGGTTCGTCGCTCACCGGGCTCGAAGCGATCTCGAACGGCGTCGCGAGCTTCCGGCGACCCGAGTCGCGCAACGCCCGCATCACACTCGTCATCATGTCGTCGGTGCTCGCGTTCTTGTTAGTCGGCACGACGCTGCTCGCGCACTGGACCCACGCGCTTCCCTTCCAGCTCGGCACGCCCACGGTTGTAGGACAAGAAGTCTCCGACGTGTTTGGCACGCGCGGGTTCGGTCACATCATCTTCTTTGTCGTGCAAATTGCGACGGTCATGATCCTCTGGACGGGCGGGAACACGTCCTTCAACGGCTTCCCTTTCCTCGCGAACTACGTCGCGGGCGACAAGTACCTCCCGCGTCAGCTCACCAAACGAGGTCACCGCCTCGCCTTCTCCAATGGGATCCTCGTGCTCGGGGTGGTGTCCCTCACTCTGATCATCGCCTTTAACGCATCGGTGAACGCCTTGATCGCGCTCTACGCGATCGGCGTCTTTACGGGCTTTACCCTCGCGGGCGCCGGCATGGTCGCTCGCCACCTGCGCGAGAAAGAATCGCACTGGCGCCGAGGCGTCTTCGTGAACGCGCTGTCGGCCGTCGTCACCTCGATCGTCGTCATCATCTTCATCATCGCCAAGTTCACCGAGGGCGCGTGGATCATCGTCGTCGTTGGTCCGATCATGTACTACGGACTGATTCGCTTTCACCGCCAGTACCTGCGCGAAGAGCGGGCCTTTGAGGCCAACAGCGCCAAGGCGGGCATGCACATTCGAATGAACCGGATCATCGTCTTCGTTGACAACTACGACCTGCCGACCGAGCGCGCGCTGCTCTACTGCAACTCCCTCAACCCGTACTCACTGCGGGCCGTGCACTTTGACATCGACCCGCTCGTCACCAAGCGCCTCGAGGAGAGCTGGGGTCGGCCGGACACGGCTTCGGCGAGCGTCAGCCTCGAAATCGTCGAGTGTGAAGACCGTCGCGTGGACCGAGCTGCGCTCGAACTCGTCGCCGACGCCGTGCGCGACCCCGACGTCTTTTGCATGGTGATCCTGCCGCGACGCGGGTTCGTGTCGCGACTCCAGCGCCTCCTGCACGACCGCACCGCCGACGAGATGGCGACTGCGGTCATGCACATCCCGCGTACGGCAGCCACCATCATCCCGTATCGCGCGCTGCGTCGACTCTCCGAAGGCGAGCTCACCGAAGAGCCGGTCAGCGACGAGGTCGTGCGAGGCGGCCTGCGCGAGGCGTCACACCTTGCAGCCGACCTCAAGCTCGCTGAACGATCGGTAGGCGCCGCGCCGATCGGCGAGCTGAGGGAGCGCCAGTTCGTAGAGATCGCCGGTCGAGTTCGTTCGATGGCGATCGGCAACGAGAGCGGCGTGCACGAGCTGCGTTGCGTCATCACCGACCACACCGGATCGATCGCGCTCGTCTTTCAGGGGCGCACCAACATACCGGGAATCGAGCGCGGAACGCGACTCATGGTGAAAGGAACGGTGACCTCGCTGCGACGAGAGGCCGTGATTCTAAATCCGCAGTACGAGATTGTCGCCGCACCGCAGGGCGATCACTAGAAGCGTTCGTTGCACTCGTTCAATCCTGAGCGGGCGATAGTCTCAACCAACTGCTTGCGGGCGCAGTATGTCGTGGTGAGAGCGCATTACGTGCCTAGCGTGTGCTGCGATGGTCGAGCGCAGCGATAACGTGTCTCGCCGTGAGACGACAGAGAGGTGGTGAGCATGGCCCGAGCACTCGTCATCGTTGAGTCCGTCGCGAAAGCGACGCGCATCCAGGGCATGCTCGGTCCCGACTACATCGTGAAGCCCTCCATCGGACACATTCGCGACCTGCCCCAAAGCGCGGCCGACATTCCGGCGTCGGTGAAGAGCGAGAAGTGGGCGCGGCTCGGCATCAACGTGAACGATCACTTCAAGCCCGTCTACGTCGTCTCGAGCGACCGGAAGAAGATCGTCTCGGAACTGAAAGCGGCCCTGAAGGAAGTTGACGAGCTCTACCTCGCAACCGACGAAGACCGCGAGGGCGAGGCGATTGCCTGGCACCTCCAAGAAGTGCTGAATCCGAAAGTCCCCGTCAAGCGGATGGTCTTTCACGAGATCACGCCGGCTGCCATCACGAAGGCCGTTGGCGAGACCCGCGACTTGGACCTGCGTCTCGTCGACGCGCAAGAGGGACGCCGGTTCCTTGACCGCCTCGTGGGATACGAGGTCTCGCCCGTCCTCTGGCGCGCCGTCGACAAGGCGCGCTCGGCCGGTCGCGTGCAGTCGGTGGCGATCCGGCTCGTCTGCGAACGCGAGCGCGAGCGGATGGCCTTTCGCTCGGCGACCTGGTTCGACGTGACCGCCTCCCTGAGTTCGGGCGACACCACCTTCGAAGCGACGCTCGAAACCGTGAACGGCGCGCCGCTCGCCACGGGCAAGAACTTCAACGCCTCGGGCGCACTCGAGGGCGCGAACCTCGAGCTCTTGAGCGAGAGCGCGGCCACGTCGATTGCGCGTGAACTGCCCGGCACGACGCTCCGCGTCGCATCGATCACGTCCACACCTCGAACGCAGCGCCCTCAACCGCCCTTTATGACCTCGTCGCTGCAGATCGAGGCGAGCCGCAAGCTTCGCTTCGACCCCGAGCGCACCATGCGCGCGGCCCAGCGCCTCTACGAGCAGGGCTGGATCACCTACATGCGCACCGACTCGACGACGCTCTCGGACGAGGCGATCCGGGCCGCGCGCGCTCAGGCCGCGTCGATGTTCGGCGACGACTACGTCGCCGACCAGCCGCGGCGCTACGACCGCAAGGTGAAGAACGCCCAGGAGGCGCACGAAGCGATCCGCCCCGCGGGCGACACGTTTCGCACGCTCGACGAAGCGCAGTCCCTGCTCCACGGCGACGAACGGGCGGTCTACGACCTCATCTGGAAGCGCACGATTGCCTCGCAAATGGTCGACGCCCGCCTCACCCAGGATCGGGTGCGGCTCTCGGGAACACTGGCACGGGTCGAGGGCTACGACGGCGAGGCGAGCGTCGGTTTCAGTGCCAGTGGACTGCGCATTGAGTTCGCGGGCTTTCGCCGTGCGTACGTCGAGGGTACCGACGACCCTGAAGCAGAGCTCGCCGACCAGGAACGCCTCTTGCCGACCCTCAGTGAAGGCGCGCACGTGCCCGTCACGGGTGCTGACGCCAAGTCCCACGACACTCAGCCCCCCGACCGCTACTCCGAGGCGACGCTCATCAAGAAGCTCGAAGACCTCGGCATCGGACGTCCCTCGACGTACGCCTCCGTCATGAAGACCATCGACCGGCGCGGGTACGTCTGGAAGAAGGGCAAGTCCTTGGTGCCGACGTTTCGGGCCTTTGCGGTGGTGAATCTGCTCGAGCACTACTTCGCGGACCTCGTTGACTACCAGTTCACCGCCGCGATGGAAGACCAGCTCGACGAGATCGCTCAGGGCCGTCAGGACCTCGAACCGTGGCTGCGCAAGTTCTACTTCGGCGACGAATCGGCCGACAGCGAGTTCGCGCGCCTCGGTCTCCAGCACATGACCCACGAGCCGCACGAGTTCGACTTTGCGGCGATCAACTCACTCGCGCTCGGTGTCGCGCCCGACGGCGTGCCGGTCTCGGTGCGGTCTGGTCGCTACGGTCCCTACCTCGTTCACGGCGACGATCGCGTGTCGATCCCCGAAGCCACCGAACCGGACTCCTTGAGCGTCGAACGTGCGCTCGAGCTGCTCGCGGCGCCAAGCAACGACCGCGAGCTGGGTGCGGACGACAACGGGGATGTCATCTACCTGAAGGCCGGGCGCTACGGTCCCTACGTGCAGGTGGGCGAGATGACCGACCCGAAGGAAAAGCCCAAGACCGCGTCGCTCTTTACGACAATGACGCCCGAGGCAGTGACCCTCGAAGACGCAAAACAGCTCCTCGCGCTCCCGCGGCGGGTGGGCAATCACCCCGAGGGCGGCGAGATCCTCGCCCAGAACGGTCGCTACGGTCCCTACCTCACGTGGGGTAAGGAGACGCGGTCGCTCGAGAACGAGGACCAGATCTTCACCGTGGACCTCGATCGCGCGCTCCAGCTGTTCGCCCAGCCCAAGCAGCGCGGACGTCGCGCGGCGGCGAAACCACTCGCCGAGCTGGGCGAGGACCCGGTCACGAAGCGTCAGGTGGTCGTGCGCAGCGGTCGCTTCGGCCTCTACGTAACTGACGGCGAGACGAACGCGACGCTTCGCATCGGAGATACTCCCGAGGCGATCACCCTCGACCGGGCGAGCGAGCTCCTCGCCGAACGCCGAAATGCGGAGCCCTCGACACGGGTGCGCGGCGCCACAAAGAAGGCTGCGAAATCGGTGAAGACAGGAAGGGCGACCAAGACGGCCAAGACGACCAAGGCGGCGAAGGCAACGAAGGCGGCGAAGGCAACGAAGAGGGCGAAGTCCTCGACCGCGCCAGCGAGTGGCGCCGTCAAGCGCACGAAGATTGCCCAGGGTGCCGAAGCAAACGCGGAACTGCTTCGACAGTCCCACCGGGAGGAGTAGAGGTGCGAGACCGGGGAGTCTTCCTCGTCTTCGAGGGCATCGACGTCAGCGGTAAGAGCACCCAGGCGCGACGCGTCGCGGAGCTGCGCGACGCGCTCTTTACCTTCGAACCGGGTGACACGCCAATGGGAGTCGACCTGCGCCACTGGGTGCTCGACGCCGCGACGCCGATGAATCCTGCGACCGAGGCGCTCCTCATGCTCGCCGATCGAGCCCACCACGTTCACAGCGTCATCGAGCCCACGCTCGCCTCTGGTCGATCGGTCGTGAGCGACCGCTACTACGCGTCGACGCTCGCGTACCAGGGATACGGACGAGGGGTCGACCGCGCGTTGCTCCAAGCAGCGAGTGACCTCGCCATCGGTTCCTGCCGAGCCGACGCGACGATCCTGCTCGACATCCCTTTGGACGTCGTCAACGAACGGCGCGCTCACGATAAGAGGGATCGATTCGAGTCGTCGGATCTCTCGTTTCACGAGCGGGTGCGCGAGGGGTACCTCGAACTCGCCCGTGCCAACAACTGGATCGTCATTGACGCAACACGCTCGGAGGATGAGGTCGCCCTCGAGATTGACGAGCGGGTGGCGCACCTACCCTGGTGAGATGACCGACGTCTTTACGCGCCTCGTGGGGCAGGATCGCGCAGCTGCAGCCATGCGCCAGTACGCGACCAACCCGGTGCACGCCTACTTGTTCACGGGTCCGGCCGGGGCGAGCGTGCGCGATTCGCTCATCACGTTTTCTGCAGCTCTGCAGTGCCCGCGGCACGGGTGCGGGGAGTGCGACATCTGTCGGCTCGCGCTCGCCGAACAGGACGCCGACGTCTACTTCGCCGAGCGTTCCGGCGTGTCGTGGCGTATGGAGGAGATCCGAGAAGCCGAGCGGGTCGCGCGGCGGCGCCCGCTCGGTGAGGGCTACCAGATCGTCGTCATCGAAGACGTCGAGCTGACGACAACCGGCGCGTCACCGAGTGCGCCGGCGCTTTTGAAGTCACTCGAAGAGCCGCC
>JBAUSF010000066.1:0-1892 GCA_049581565.1 Acidimicrobiales bacterium | reverse complement strand
GGTGGGCGCATACCTGATGGCGGCGGCGATCCTGATTTCGACATTCGGCTGCGCCAACGGGATGACGCTGGCCGGTGCACGCGTTTACTACGCGATGGCGCAGGACAAGCTCTTCTTTCAATCCGTGGGCAAGCTGCACCCGCGGTTCAAAACGCCGGCGGCCGGGCTTGTGGTGCAGGCGGTGTGGACGGTGATCCTGTGCGTCTCGGGCAGTTACAGCCAGTTGCTCGACTACATTATTTTCGCGGCGCTGGCCTTCTATTTTCTAACCATTCTCGGGTTGTTCGTGCTGCGCTTCAAACAGCCAGACGCGCCGCGGCCGTACAAAGCTTTCGGCTATCCCTTTCTGCCGGCGGTTTACCTGGTGATGGCGGTGTGCATCTGCGCGGCGCTGCTGCGCTATAAGCCGCAATACACATGGCCGGGGCTGATCCTGGTGCTGCTGGGGATTCCGGTATATCTCTACTGGTCGCGAGGCGGCCGGGCGGCATCCGCCGGAGGCAGTGATGCGACGGAGTAGCTGGTAGCCGGTGGCTTGTAGCCGGGAGCTGGGGCAAACGGCAGTTCATCATCCGCTTTTCCATCTCCTTCTCCGGGCCAGGACGGACGGGTGTTTATGCTTCAGTACCGCCAGCCCTATCCCCGGTGTCCCGGATTCTGCGAGTAAGCCGTTTGTTTTCATGCCTGTGTCGAATGTCATCGCTGCATGTTATAGGCAGGTAACGAGTTGCCTGCAGCATTGTGGCAGCAAAGGAGTTAGTCAAAAGGTCAGGGTTCAGTGGTCAGGGTCCAGTCGCCCGCTGCTTTTTGGTCACGCTAGGAATATTGTGCGCTCAATGAGGGAAATTGCATGCAAAGAAAACAGGGTTCACGGAACGGGGGTTAGTGCACAGAAAAGCAATGATTTAGCACGGCGTTGGTGACGGGGTTGAGGGGACGGGGGGCTTGACATGGAATGGAGTGAGTCAGGAAGTCGGCTGGGCGCGCCGTGGGGCTACCGTCTTTTGCCCGCTACGCGGGCTGGCATCCGGACCTGATGGCCTCGATGGTTCTTGTGCGGACTTTCAGGAGCCTGAAGGCTCCTGTTCCCTCCGCGGCGCGGCTTCGCCGCGCACTCATTTTTCAAGAAATTTGGAGAGGTTTTCGGCACGAATAAATTCGTGCCCTGACACTTGGTGCATCTCCGAAAGAGTTTTCAGCAAGCCGCGAACGACTGGACGGTTCTTGCGCGGGCTTTCAGGAGCCTGAAGGCTCCTGGTCCCTCTGGAGCGCGGCTTCGCCGGGCACTCATTTTTCGAAAAGTTGGAGCGGGATTGCGGCATGGCTAAAGCCAAGCCCTGATACAAAGCTCTCCATGCCGAGAATCTTTCAGCAAGCTGAGAAGTCGTGCCCAGATGTAAGACGAAAAGCAACCGCAGATCCTTCGACTCGTCCGCTATGCGGACTTACTCAGGATGACAGAGTGACGGGGGGATCATGCGGCTTCCCGCCCTGGCCGCAACAATCCGCCGCGGCGGACGGTTAGGGCGGGGCACCTGGCCTGGATGAGGAGGACCAAGTATTTGAGTCATGGGCGAGCCTACTCCTGCTTGATCCCGGTCAATGCCCTGAGCTTCTTCACGTCCAGCAAATCCTGCTCGCGGCCGCTTGCAAGTTTATTGCGGATCAGGTCGTCTCGTGAGATGACGGAGGCCAGAACTTCGCCATCGATTTTACCTTCAATCCGGTTGGCCCAAGCCTCGTCGAAGGTGACTCCGTCAATTCGTTGCAGGATATCGATCCGGTCGGGCTCCTGGCCGATTTGAAACGTCGTGCCATCCGCGAAATCCGCGGGACTCATTCCCACTAAAGGTGCTCCGAATTGGGCCAGCGCGCGGAAGGCGGCCTTGGCG
>JBAUSF010000065.1:0-11017 GCA_049581565.1 Acidimicrobiales bacterium | reverse complement strand
AGGCTGGCGAGTCCGGCCCTTATGAATGGAGTGAATTGACAATGAATAATCCAAGACGGATACAACGCCACTTGGTAAAGGCTCTCGCGGCCGGTGCCTTGCTCGCGGCTGCGGCGCTGCCAATGGCTATTGCTACCGCTGCGGGAGCTGCTGGCGGGACCATTACCAGCATTGCGTTTAGCCCCAGTGGGAACAACACGGTCGGCACTGGCGCAACTGGAACGGCGACGATTACCGGTACCGGGTTCGCAAATGACGGTGGAAATGTCACTGTGACATCGAACGCCCCTGGCTTGACCTTCACGGGCGCCAGTGAGTCGGCTTCGACGACGGTTAACATCACGGGTTTTGCGACGACGTCTGCCACGGTGCCGGGCTCTTACAGCCTTACCGTCGTTGACGACAATGGCACGGCCACCCTGGCGAACGCGATCACCGTGGACGCTGCTCCTACTGTCAGTTCGCTGAGCGTTGGGGGCGCCGTTGACTCGACGCCCACGGCTCCGGTGACGACAGACGTCATTACGGGAACCGGCTTCGTAACGGGCGCAACAGTAACCCTTACGAGCACCGTGAACGGAACGACGCTTGCGAGCACCGAGTCTGCGACCGGCGCGTTCACCGCCGGAAAGGTAACCACCGGAGTACAGGGAACGGCGACCTTCGTTAGCGCGACGTCATTGAGCGTGAAGATCAGCTCTTCGAACTCTGTCACGGGAAGTTCCGCAACTCCGGGTACGTACACGGTCACCGTGACGAACCCCGACGGTGGAACTGTCACGACTGCCGCAATCTTTACGATTACGGGTATCGGCGTGAGTAATCTGAGTCCTTCGGCTGTAGCTGTTCCTGGAGCGGGCACCACGGCGCTTCCCGTGACGATTACTGGTTCGGGCTTCCAAACTGGCCCCACTGTTGCGGTTTCGGTTTGCACCGGTGTCACCGTTGCAGCAACTCCTGCACCGGTTGCTACCAGCGGAACCGCAGTTACCGCGACGCTTGACATTGCAACTGGCGCGGCGGGCGGACCCTGCACCATTACTGTTTCTAACCCGTCGGTCGCTAGCGGTGGAAACGGTGCGTCATTCGCACTCGTTGGTGCTTTTGGTCTTGGTGCGGCGAGCACGGTTGCTCCGACCATCACTGCCACTAGTGCAACCACGGCCATTGTTCCCGGCGCGGCTTCAAGCATCGTGACCTTCACTGGTACTGGTTTCAGTGAGTACTCGACGGCGTCGGCGTTCGTTGGCACGACCGCTGTAGCAGCTGCAGATGTTACGTTGACCTCAACGGGTAGCAACGCTGGAACTTCAGCTGCGTTCAACGTGACGGTCGCAACGGGTGCTACTGCTGGTCCCGACAGTGTTGTCATTCAAGGCAGCGCCGCGTTCCCCGCTGGCTTGACCGTCGCTGGCCCGGCCATCGCCTCGCAGTCACCTGCGGGTATTGCGGTCGGGGCCCCGTACGGCACAGTGATCACCTTGACGGGAACCGGCTTTACCAACACGACGACCGGCGTTGTGACCTTTGGTGACAATGCGGGTGTTGCTGGAACGCTGGCGGGAATTGTCTCGTACGTCAGCCCAACGACCATGGACCTTGTCATCACTACCGCTCCCAGCGTCAATGACGCTGCGACGGGGACGAACATTGCGACGACGACGTACCAGCCGTACGTGACCCTTACGCAAACCGTTTCGGCTGGCGTACAGGTCTCTTCGCCTAACTTCTTCCTTACGGTTGACGCTGCACCGGCAATCACCGGTGTTGTGACCTACAAGGTCGGTGGCGATGTTGGCGGCGGAGCAAAGGCTCAGACTGTGTACATTCACGGTACGGGCTTCGCTACGGGTGCGACGGTTACCAAGTTCACAAACGGTAACGGCGTTGCTGACCCGGATGTTACGGCGACGGTGACGGCAGTTTCGTCAACGCAGATTACGGCAACCATTGCTGTGACTGCTGGTGACACCAACTTTGCTGACGGATACACCGTTACGAACACCGACGGTGGAACGGCCACAACTAGTGCCACGACGGACCCGGTGCTTATCGGTGTAACTCCGACGATTACCTCGGTTTCGCCGACGAGTGCCACGGCAAGCGCGACAACGGCCTTCACCCTGACGGGTACGGGCTTCGGTGCTGGCGCAGTTGTGACACCGTCCTCGGACGGCACCTGTGGTACGGCGACGGTTGTAAGCGCGACGTCGATCACGGTTTCCTGCACGCTTGGCGCTGCGGGTGCTACGGCTGTCACCTTGTCGGTCGTTAACACTGACGGTGGTACCGCCACCTCTGGAGCGGTGCTTGCTGCGGTGAGCCCTGCTCCTAGCTTTAGGGTGACGGGTGCTCACGGCACGGCGATTGCTGGCAAGACGGTGACGATCACGATTAGCGGTTCTGGCTTCTATGGTCAGCCGCACGTGACGAGCACTGCCGCGGGCTCGAGGATCGGTGTTGCTGCCGACCACGGCACGTCGCTGACGCTTCGCGTGACGACGAAGAAGGGTGTTGCTGGTGAGCACACGTTCACCATCACCTTGGCCAACGGCAAGTCGGCGAAGGCCAACTACGCCATCAAGAAGTAACCATCCATTAAGTAGTTAAGGGAAAGGACCCCCTCGAAAGAGGGGGTCCTTTTCCTTTTCCTTCTACAATCGTGGCGCCGCAGAAGAAGGGATGATCATTCGTCAATCAAGTTGATGCGTGTCCTAGTTGCTGGCTCTGAATTCCCACGTCGTACCGCTTGGCTCGTCGCGGATCTCAAAGCCGGCAGTGACGAGAACGTCGCGGAGTTGATCGGCAAGCTCGTACTGTCCAATCGATCGTGCATTCACGCGGGCCTTCAAAATACCTTCGACAAGTGGAGTGGGATCTATAAAGCCCTCTCCTCCTGTCGCGGCCAGTTGAACGAGCTGCGCGAGCGCGGTCGTGGCTTCCTGTCCGCCAGTTGCGGCGATTCGAGCAAGGTCTGCTGGCCCTCGATCAACGAACGATTCGGCGATTTCGCGAATCGGGCGCGGTGTGGGTGCAGAGTCGCGCAGCTCTCCGAGATCCGTCGTCGAACCGTTGCGAAGTACCTTCTGTTCGCCACGAAGGCGCCAGTACACGTTCGATCGCCCCCTAACGGTGATCGTGTCATGAGCGATATCGAGGATGGCAGCCGTGTGCTCGTCGACACCCAGAGTGGCCACACCGTCGGGCAGTTGTTCCTCGAGCGCCACGAGTCGTACCTCGCCGAGATAGCAGAATCTGGTGTCGTAGTTTCCTCCTTCGTTGTTATCGAAGTG
Organism: Acidimicrobiales bacterium; assembly: GCA_049581565.1. Classification (GTDB taxonomy): domain Bacteria; phylum Actinomycetota; class Acidimicrobiia; order Acidimicrobiales; family RAAP-2; genus RAAP-2. Next base: position 7,724 of record JBAUSF010000065.1, on the reverse strand, counting down.
CGGGATGACGACACAGCGGAGTCCAATGTGCTCGAGCACATTCAGCCCCGTTCGCCAGGTGGGAGAGGGGTCGCCAACCTTGTAGACCTCATAGATGGGTGCCGTAAAGGCACCGAGCGTCAGTGACGCTGCCGAGGAGATGCAGAGGGCTCCGCCCTTATCGAGGACGCTCAGCAGGTCCTCCTCGAAATGGAGGGGCGCCCACTGAGCGAGAGCGTACGTGGGGCTGCCAGGGCCAGCAAACACGTAATCAGCCTGGCGAACCTGCTGCTTGAAAATCATGCGATCGAGCTCGCTCGCTCGCACGTACGAGGGAAAGTGGAGCGTGGTTAACTTCACATGGAGCGACGCGTCGAAATACTTCTCGAGCTTCTCGCTCATCTGGGGCACGTTCAGCTGAAACCCGTACGCGGTGTCGATGTTCACCGCGTTCTTTGGCTGGACGGCCTTAAGGATCTCGCGATGGATCTTGGTCATCCCCGGGGCGGTCTCACCTGAACCGAGTATCGCCAGTACGCCCTGAGCCATTTTGCAAGCGTACCGTGGGCGCCGTTCTCACTGTTGGGCCACGTTCGCTAGTTTGGAGAAGTGAACGGTGTCGTCATCACGGTTCGAGATCGGGCGAGAGGGCACGTGACGGCGCCCATGGTTCTCTGGGCGATTGCCATGACGGTCATTCTCTTCATCGACATCGTCGCACCGTCAGCGATGGATACTGTCGTCGGTTTCGCAGTGTCGGCGCTGCTCGGCGCCTACCTCGGATGGAAGCGACGGATGGGTGCTGTGTTCGCGGCTCCCTTCGTCAACTGGTTCTTCGCGTGGTTCCCGATGGAGATTGCCTCCATGATCCACTTCGGAATCCTGAAGGGATTCTTTCTCGGTCTCGTCATCATCACCTTTGGTTGGATCGCGATCGGCTTCGTCGAATTCGTCTGGATCGCGATGGTCGCCGCGTTGTTTCGGTCAATTCACGGCTCATCGGGCCGAGACGATGATTCGGTCATCATCATCGACCCCGACAAGAGCTGATCAGTCCGCCGAGTTGACGGCGTCGCCTACCGAATCCCGCAGTCGACTGGCCAACCGGCTCCAGTCCTCGAGTTGGTTCCAAGGAGAGATCAGATCGTGGAAGGCTCGACTGACGATCTGACTCTCGAAGAAGACGGCCCATTGGTGACCCGTCAGGTGATCACCGAGCAACCCCCGTGCAACCAAATCCTCGTAGAGTTCGTCCGCGCGAAGACTGAACTCGTTGTACAGACGCAAAAAGCCGGGTCGAATGCTGCTTCGTGACAGCGCGGTTGCCGATACGCGAAAGAACATTTGGCGTTGGCGAATCGCCGTCTGTTCGCGCTCCGGCCTCGTCAGGAACTCAAAGAGCGTATCGATGAACGATCCCGTCGGGTGAGATCCACCCGCGGTCAGGTGCAGAGTCCCCATGATGTCATCGGTGACGAGGCGAAAGAGATGGAGCAGGGACGCGTCGATCAATCCCTGGCGTGAACCAAAGTGACCGTAGATCACGCTCGTGCTGAGGTTCGTCTCCTTGCAGATGTCAAGTATTCGCAGCTCGCTCTCGTCCTCGAGCCACAGCCGTTTCGACGTCGCCTCAATGAGCAGTTCGCGGGTCGAGTACACGTGTGCGATTTCGGCCATCACGTGAAATTACTCCGTGACGCTCCGGCGCGCACTCTTAGGCGAGAAGTTTTTTATCTCGATTTGATACGGATTACTCAAAGTGGCGGTTCACGATTGGCGATGTTGTGTCGCTGCGGCGACGGCGGGGGCCAGACGGCACCACTCATCGCGTGGAACTTCGCTGGGCTCGGAACCGAGCACCTGCAGGCAGACGTGATCGGCGCCCGCGTCGAAATGTTCGTCAACGCCAGCAAGAATCACAGCCTCGTCGCCGTGTAGGACGAGCGCGTCGCAGAGTCGCTCAGAACCACCACGCACGATGTCGTCGTCAGAGAAGCCCTGACGTCGCCAACTGTTGCGATAGTTCTCGAGACCGGTGTAGTGCTCGAGATGCTGGTGGGCTCTGCGCAGAAACTCATCACGGCTTTGGCCGAGGACGACCGCCTGCTCAACTCCGAGGAACTTTTCACCGAGGATCGAGCGCGCCTGGTACGTGTGTGCGGGCGTCACCAGATACGGGTGAGCCCCGTCGGTGAGCTCGGCCGCGAGCTCGAGCATCTTTGGACCGAGCGCCGCGATGACTCGAGGGAAACGAGCCGAACCCTCTTCGGCCAGCATTGGGGCGTTATCCATCGCGAGCAGAAACTCCTTCATGACCCGGTACGGCGTCTCGTAGTGATGCCCACGCAGTCTCGTCACGAGCGGCTCATGGCTGACGCCCAGTCCGAGGACGAAGCGATCGCCGTACGCGGCACTCAGGGTCTTCGCCCCGTTCGCCGCGCTCACGGCGTCGCGCGCCCAGATGTTCGCGATGCCGGTCGCGACGACGAGCGAGCTCGTCGATGAGAGCAAGAGCCCCGCGTTCGTAAAGGATTCGCGGCCCCAGGCTTCTGGTATCCAGAGCGCCGGGTACCCGAGCTCTTCGATCTCGTGAGCCAGCTGCTCGCTCTCGCGCGGGCTCACCGCGTCGAGGGTCATCGTCCACAGTCCAATCGAACCGCGGAGTTTCTCCAGTGTGGCGGGCGTGGGGCTCATGTGGTTCAGCATACGAAGGACACGGCCCCCTGAAGACCAGCCAGAATAGGGGGGTGGCCTACGTCGTCGCGCTCGTGAGCGCCTTTCTGGTGGTATCCGCCGGCACGGCGTTGCGGCCCGGTCGCCGCGGTTTCTACGCGGCCCTCGCCTATCCGGTGGGGTGGGCGGCAGGCGAACTCGCCGGTCAGGCCATCTTTCTAGAGGCCGGCCTGCTGGGCCTTCTCTGGTGGTGGAGCTGGCCGAGGACCTCGTGGCTCGCCCTGCTCGTCGTGGTGCTCGCACTCGTGGTGCTCGCCGAGAACGTCGGGCTCATCGTCATTCAGTTCCTCTCTCGTCGCGTCGTCCGTCGCGCGATGGCAGACGCCCCCGATCGACCGCTCTCGATCCCGCGTCCGCGTGACGACGTTTTTGGCCGCTGGTGGCGCACTGCGTTGCAGGTGCCCTTTCATCCTCGCGACATGCAGCTCTGTCGCAACGTTGTCTACGGCCCGCTCGAGCGCCATCGCCTCGACGTCTGGCGACTCTCAACGACGCCGTCGAACGCGCCCGTCATCTTCTATCTGCACGGGGGCGCGTGGACGTTCGGTGACAAGCGCGAGCAGGGTCGTCCGATGCTGCACGAGTTCGTTCAGAGGGGCTGGATCGTCGTCGCGAGCAACTATCGGCTTGCTCCGCGTTTCCCGTGGCCCGCCCAGATCGAAGACGCGACACGCGCGCTCGGGTGGATCAAGAAGAACGTCGCCACCTACGGCGGCGATCCCGACCGAGTCGTCGTGGCGGGCGGATCGGCCGGTGGTCACCTCGCGTCGCTCCTCGCTCTCAGCGCCAACGATCCCACGTGGCGGCCTGAGGACATGAGTGACGTCGGCGACTGGACGGTGCGGGGAGCACTCTCCTTCTACGGCGTCTTGGAGATGACCGGTGACGAGACGCACTGGCGCGGACTCGGGCGCACCGTCCTTCGGCTCCTCGAGCACCGTGTCGTGCAACTGCCCTTTGCGAGCAACGAGGATGTCTACCGGGCGCTCTCCCCGTACGAGCGCATCACGGCGCAGTCGCCACCCTTCTTCGTCGTCCAGGGCGTGAACGACACGCTCGTCGAAGTCAACGTGGCGCGCGCATTCGTGGCGAAGTTTCGCGCTGTCGCCTTTGCTCCCGTCTACTATGTGGAGCTGCCGTTCACCCAGCACGCCTTTGATCTCACGGCCAGTCCGCGCACCTCGGCGACGACGCGCGCCGCGGTCGCCTTCGCCGAATCGGTGACGAGGCCGCGACCCACGCTCACCCCCTCGCTCGTCGCGAACTACCAGGTTCCTCCGACCGAGCTGCTCGTCGAGGTTGACGGTCGGTGGCGTGATGCGAAAGAGGCGGCATCGACGCTCGGCACGTTGTACATCGTCACCTCGGATAACCCGTACTCCCAGGTTCAAGACGAGGCCACGAACGACGCGCGCCGTGCGGACCTGCGCCGCCTACTCGAGCGTCGCGGACTGACGTTCTTCGAGACGATCGGGAGGGATCCGTCAGAACGCTGGCCGAGCGAGCACGGGGTTGCGCTTCCGGGTCTCGATCGCGACGCGGCACGGGCTCTCGCTCGCGCGTGGGATCAGTTCGCCTTCTACGAAGTCGGCGCCGAGGTCACGGTGCTCGACGCGTCATCAGACCTCGTGCTGTCTTAGTCCGACGCGAGCGTGACGGCAAAGGACGTCTCACTGGCGTCTTCGATGACGAGCTCGACAATGTTGCCAGCAGCCACGAGGTCCGCGGCGCTCGCGCGCAGGGCCGCGGTGAACTCCTCCGGGGCCAGCACCACGAGGCGGGTGACGTTCGCACGCTGGGAGACCTTCGCGGTGCTCTTCTCACGGCGTACGGCCTCGAGGGTCTCACAGACCGGCTGGTAGATCGAGCCCGGCTTTTCGTTCATGGCCCCGAGCTCGTCGATGGTCGGCCAGCTCGCCCGGTGGACCGAGGAGTCGTGCCACCAGTTCCAGACCTCTTCGCTGACGAACGGAAGGATCGGGGCGAAGAGCCGTTGGAGGACCGAAAGGGCGATCTGGAGGGTCGCGCGCGCGGACCTCGTGTCGGATTCGCTGCCCTCGCCGTAGGCGCGGGTCTTGACGAGCTCGACGTAGTTGTCGCAGAACGACCAGAAGAAGGTCTCGGTGCGCTCGAGCACCCGCGCGTAGTCGTAGTGCTCGAAGGACTTCGTCGCCTCGGTGACGAGCACTCCGAGCAACGAGAGCACGTCTCGGTCGAGCGGAGTGGTCACGTCACTCGAGCTGAGCGTTTCGCCGCTGACGAGCCGACCGAGCACGAACTTTGAGGCGTTGAGGATCTTGATCGACAGGCGTCGACCAATCTTCATCTGGCCCTCGTCAACCGCGGTGTCGGTACCGGGCCGACCCGACGCCGCCCAGTAGCGCAGGGCGTCGGCACCGTGCTGCTCGAGCAGCGGCATCGGCGTCACCACGTTGCCAATGGACTTGCTCATCTTCTTTCGGTTCGGGTCGAGGACCCAGCCCGAGATGAGCACGTTCCTAAAGGGTAGGTCGCGGAACTCGAGGTGCGCGCGCACGACGGCCGAAAAGAGCCAGGTGCGGATGATCTCGTGAGCCTGGAGCCGAAGGTCCATGGGGTAGATCCGGTCAAAGAGCTCGCTGCCCCACTTTCCCGAGATCTCCGGCGAAAGGGAACTCGTCGCCCAGGTGTCCATGACGTCGGGATCGCCGAGGAATCCGCCGGGCTGGTTGCGCTGGGATTCGTCGAATCCGTCGGGCACGTGGCTCGAGGGATCGACGGGCAGCTGGTCGAGCCTCGCGAGTATTGGGGATTCGAAATCGGCGGCGCCATCAGCCCCGATGGAGTACCAGACCGGAAAGGGCACGCCGAAGAAGCGTTGGCGCGAGATGTTCCAATCGACGTTGAGCCCCTCCACCCACGAGCGGTATCGGTGCTTCATGTAGTCGGGAAACCAGTGGAGCTCCTCGCCGCGCTCGAGCAGCTCCTCGCGGTGCTCGAGGGTCCTGACGAACCACTGGCGCGACGTGACGATTTCGAGGGGCCGCTCACCCTTCTCGTAGAACTTGACGGGGTGGGTGATCTCGCGGGCGTCGCCGACGAGTTCGCCGGTTGACTTCAGCGCCTCTACGATGACCGCGCGGGCCTGCTTGACGGTCGAGCCCTCGATGCGGGCGTAGAGCTCGTTCGCGGCGTCGGGATCGATCGAGGGAATCTCGGCGCTCGAGAAGTCTGTCGCGAGATAGCGACCGTCGCGGCCGATCAGTGCTCGCGTGGGGAGCTGCAGCTCGCGCCACCAGGTGACGTCGGTCGTGTCGCCGAAGGTGCAGATCATCGCGATGCCCGAGCCCTTGTCGGGGTCCGCGAGCTCGTGGGCGACGACCGGCACCTCGACCCGGAACAGCGGCGTCAGGACGGTGGTGCCAAAGAACTCCTGGTAACGCTCGTCGTCGGGGTGGGCGACGAGCGCGACGCAGCTCGGCAGCATCTCCGGGCGCGTCGTTTCGATCTCGATCGCACCCGTGCCGTCCTTATGGGCGAAGGCGACCCGGTGGTAGGTGCCCGGCTGCTCGCGGTCCTCGAGCTCAGCCTGGGAGACGGCGGTACGAAAGTCGATGTCCCAGAGCGTCGGTGCGACGCTCGAGTACACGTCGCCGCGTTCGAGCATGGCGAGAAACGCGCGCTGGCTGACGGCCTGGGCGACCGGCGAGATCGTCGTGTACTCGAGGCTCCAGTCGACGCTCACCCCGAGGTAGCGCCAGAGGGTCTTGAAGGCCTCCTCGTCGATCGCGGTGAGGGCGAGGCAGAGCTCGACGAAATTGCGCCGCGAGATCGAGACCTTCTCCTTGGCGGGCTTTTCTGGCGGTGTGTAGTCGGGGTCGTAGGGAAGGCCCGGGTCACAGCGCACCCCGTAGTAGTTCTCGACACGGCGCTCGGTCGGCAGCCCGTTGTCGTCCCAGCCCATGGGGTAAAAGACGTTCTTTCCGCGCATGCGCCAAAAGCGCGCGATCACGTCACCCTGGGTGTAGCTAAAGACGTGGCCGATGTGCAGCTCGCCCGAGACCGTGGGGGGAGGGGTGTCGATGCTGAAGACGTCCTCTCGGGTCGTGACACGGTCGAACTGGTAGGTCCCCTCGTCGTCCCATCTGGCCGTCCACGTCGCCTCGAGGCCGTCGACGGAGGGCTTTTCGGGGACGTGGAAGGCTTTCGCCGTGGAAGCATCAGGCATGGTTGGCGTAGTTTAGAACAGTGATTCGCCTCTATGACACGGCCCGCGGCGAGGTTCGACCGCTGCAGCTGCGCCGTGCGGGGCGCCTGTCGATGTACGTCTGCGGCCCGACGGTTGACAACCTGCCACACCTCGGCCACGGCCGCTTCACACTCGTCTGGGACGTCGCGAGGCGCTGGTTCACCTTTCAGGGGCTCGCCGTGCACTACGTCTCCAACATCACCGACATCGACGACAAGATCATCGCCCGGGCCGCCGCGGAATCGCGCAGCGAGGTCGACGTCGTCAAGCAGTACGAGCACGAATGGTGGGACGCCATGAGGCGCCTCGGGGTCGCCGAACCCAACGACGCGCCCCACGCGACCGACTATGTCGCCGATATGGTTGCCCTGATCGAAGAGCTCCTCGCACGCGGCGTTGCCTACCAGACGAGCGACGGGGTCTACTTCGACGTCTCGTGCGTGCCCGACTATGGGCTTCTGGCCGGTCAGCCCCTGGAGAGCCTGAAGGCGGGTGCCAGGGTCGAGGGCAACGACGAAAAGCGCTCTCCGCTCGACTTCGCCTTGTGGAAGAACGCGAAGCCGGGCGAGCCCCGCTGGCCCGCACCCTTCGGAGAGGGTCGACCGGGCTGGCACACGGAGTGCGTGGTCATGTCCCTCGACCTCCTGGGTGAGGACTTCGACCTGCACTGCGGTGGCCTCGATCTCAAGTTCCCCCACCATGAGAACGAGCGCGCACAGGCGGTGGCCGCGAATCGGGTCTTCGCGCGCCACTGGGGTCACAACGGCTGGGTCATGGTCGACGG
>JBAUSF010000064.1:0-1781 GCA_049581565.1 Acidimicrobiales bacterium | reverse complement strand
TGAGTTTCGAGCCGGCGTAACGCCCATCGTCTCGCGCCGCGGCGGGAAGCGCGGCGAACGCCAGCGCGAGGATCAAAGTGAGGCGGAGCATTCACCCTCCAGTGATCGCCTTGACCTGTTCCGCCGCAGCCTTCTCGTCCTTCTGCACGACGACGTTGCGAGAGAGCGTCATCGCGCCGTCGACTATCGCCGTCCCGGCGGCCTTCAGGAAGCGGGCGGCGTCGCGGCCGAGCATTCTGCCGCCCATGTCGAAGGTCGTCGCCCGGCGGACGCGCTCGTTGAAGACCGCCGCGTCGACGACGTTCAGCGATCCCTTGATCGGTTCGAGCAAGTGCGGTGCGGTGGAACCCTGGATCACGCTCCCGTCGCGGTAGCGCCGTTTCTTCCGCTGATATGGCGTCACGATTCGTCTCCCCGTTAAGCCGTCGGCCGCGCTCCACCGTTAAGGTGCCCGTTGGGCTTCGGCAAGTTCAGCGGCGACTTCTCCATCATCGAGACCAGGTCGCGCAGCTCGTCGTGGTCGAGACGGCGCATTTTCCGCCGCGTCGTCGCCGCCGAGTCGCCCCGCGGCTTCGGCGGCTTCGGCTCCGTCGGTTCCGCGAACTGCTGCGCCGCCGGCGGCTCGTAGTCCGCGATCGCCTGGAGGTTCAGCACCAGCGGCGACTGGAACATGATCTTGTTCTGGTTGATGATGTCCTGCGCCCAGCCGACCAGCGTCGCCTTGTTGTCCGGGTCGAGCATCGGGCCGAAGACCTCGACCGCCTCGATGACACCCTTCAGCCGCACGTCGTCGGTCTTGACCTTCTCCGATTCAGGTTCGGTCAGAAGCGACGGCCACTGCGCCGTGAACGAGGTGCTCCACTGGAAGAAGGCGTCCTCGTAGCGCATCGAGCCGTACTCGGCCGGGAACTCCTTCTGGATGATTGCGAAAAACTCCCGGTTCCAAGCGCGGTGCTGGATGACGTTGTCGAGGAAGATGTAGATCGGCCTGATCTCTCGGCGGAAGCGGTCGACGAAGCCGGCGACGAGCTTCGCGTCCTCGGTCCCCTCGCCGAAACCTTCCGCGAATGTCTCCTGCTTGAGCAGGATCGCTGGCATGTCGGCTGACGTCGCGATGTTCTCCAGGATGTTCTTCCGCGCCATGCCGTAGGCGCCGTCGATGTTCTGCATGTTCAGCGTCTCGATCTTCTCGCCCTCGCCGATCGAGATGACGTTGCCGTTCGTCGCCTGCTGGACGAAGAGCCGCTTCAGTCCGGCCATGCTCTGCATGACCTTGTTGATGATCGCCCCGGCGGCCTTCAGCGTGGCGATGAAGACGCCCGCCTTCTTCGTCACCAAGTCGTCCGTCACCATCGACTGAATGAAGGACTTCAGCGGAAAGAGCGCGCGCTGGAAGACGGAGCGACCGACGAAGCCGAACGCCGACGTCGTGTAGGCGATGTAAACCGGGCGCTCGTTCATGTGCGTGATGGTGCGCGAGCGGTGGAACGGTTTCCCCGAAACCGCGATCGCCGTCATCTTCATGAAGTCGATCGAGAGCGGGTCTTGGTTCAGTACTAGGCTCCCCGCCGTGTTCAGCGGATCGAAGACCGAGAACGAGATTTTGATCTCCGGGAGTTTCCAGAGGTCGATTGCCTGCTCCGGCGGGACCGCCTCGCAGACGAGCGCGAGCGATCCGATGCCATAGGCGCGCGCCACGGAAGCAGCCTGATAGATCGCTTCGTCGATGCCGTCCGCCTCCCACTGCTTGACGAACTGGTCGCGGACGCGGTCTTCCGGAC
>JBAUSF010000063.1:0-1723 GCA_049581565.1 Acidimicrobiales bacterium | reverse complement strand
GAGCAATCAGAACTCAGGTTCGGTGATCACGCGCGCGCTGAGCCCTTGGGACCTGGTGTGACGAGCGATGTCGGCCATCGTCGCAACCCAGAGACCGGGCGTCGCCACCGCCTGTTCGATGACCGCTTCGAGCGCGAGGGACCGAGACGGTCGCCCGCTCAGGAACGGATGGGCCGTCAGGACGAAGCACCCGCCCGCTGCGGCCGTAGCGGCGAGCTCTAACGACCACAGCTCTCTCGCTTTCGTCGGGCTCTCGATCACTCCCGATTCGAAAAGACCCGGCACGTAGCAGTACTGCTCCCAGTCGTCGAGCGCCCAGTGGATGGGTATCTCCACGATGCTGCGTTCGTCGAGCCCTGTCGCGAGCTCGTAGGGGTGGTCGGCGTCCATGAGGCTCGAGTCGTAGAGGAATCCATGATCGTGCAGTAGACGAGCGGAGCGGTAGTTGAGCTCCCACATCGGCGCCCGGTAGCCAAGCGGCGTCACGCCTGCGACATCGTAGAGAGCTTCGAGACCCCGCTCCAAGTAGCGGATCTCCGTCTCTTCATCGACGCCGACGAGGCTCTCGTGCAGGTAGCCGTGGTGGGCAACTTCGTGTCCTCGAGCGAGGATCGAGCGAACGACTTCGGGATACCGGCGCGCCGAGTACCCGGGTACGAAGAACGTCGCGGCGACCTGGTGGCGCTCGAGGGAGTCGAGGAGCCGCGGCACGCCCGTCAGCGGCCCGTAGGACTGGTGAGTCATCACGCTCATGCGCGAGGCCGCTTCCGGCGCCCCCGAGAGCACCGCGGACTCCGCGTCGAGGTCGAAGCAGAAGGCGGCCGCCGCCGCCGCCCCCTCCGGCCACGTCGTGCAGAACGATGTCATCGCGATCGCGAGGTCTCGAACAGGCTCACGTACTCATAGACGAGGTTCGCCGCCGCGACGCCGGTGATCTCTGCGTGGTCGTAGGGGGGTGAGACCTCGACGACGTCGCCGCCCACGATGTTCGCTCCCGCGAATCCCCGAACGAGCGCCATGAGCTCGCGACTGTTGAGCCCCGCCGACTCGGGCGTGCCCGTTCCCGGGGCGAACGCGGGGTCGAGCACGTCGATGTCGATCGAGAGATACGTCGGCAGGTCGCCCACCTGATCGCGCAACTGCTCAATGATGGCGGTGACGCCCACGCGGTCGATATCGAGACAGTTGAACATCTGAAAGCCGAGCACGGCGTCCTCGGTGAGATCGCTCGTCCCATAGAGCGAGCCGCGGATCCCGACGTGCGCACTTCGCCCAGGAATGAAGAGACCCTCTTCGGCCGCCCGGCGAAAGGGCGTGCCGTGGGTGTAGGGCGCGCCGAAGTAGGTGGGCCAGGTGTCGAGGTGCGCGTCGAAGTGCACGAGCGCGACCGGTCCGTGGACCTTCTTCACGGCACGAAGCATCGGCAGAGCGATCGTGTGGTCGCCCCCGAGGGCGATCAGTCCCTTTCCGTCACCCAACAGCGAGAGCGCACCCGCTTCGATCTGGCTGATCGCCTCGACCAGATCGAAGGGGTTGCACGCAATGTCGCCCGCGTCGACCACCTGTTGATGGCGAAAGGGCTCGACGCGAAGAGACGGATTGAACGGCCGCAACAGCCTCGAGGACTGGCGAATATGGGCCGGACCGAAGCGCGCGCCTGGTCGGTACGTGACCCCCGAGTCGAAGGGCACCCCGACGATCGCGACGTCGTAGTCCTCGACGT
>JBAUSF010000062.1:0-22473 GCA_049581565.1 Acidimicrobiales bacterium | reverse complement strand
CTGCTCGGACTCGTTGAGCGACAGTTCGGCACGCTTGAGGGCGTTCGCGGCCGCGGTTGACTCCGCGACTGCAACCTGACGCTGGCGCACCGAGATGGACGCTTCGATGCAAGACTCGATCTCTCTGGCGATCGTTTCGAGACCCTTGATCGACAGTTCGTCAAACGTGCTGATGTGAGCGTCATAGATCGACACCGCCGCTGGGCGCGAGCCAAGGCGTATCGGCAGCGCGATCATCGACGAAAGGCCGAACTGCTCCGCGCGTTGGCGCCAGGGGTTAAATAGGGGCTGGGTGAGAAGATCGGGCGCGACTTGGGTCGTCGCCGTGCGCAGGGCCGTTCCCGTTGGTCCCATGCCGGACTCGGACGTTCCCCACCAGGACACGATGCCCTCGTAGAGGTAGTCGGTCGCCCCCGACGAACAGACGATGTCGACGCCGCCCTCGCCCGCCGCGACGCCGATCCAGGCGAGCGAGTAGTGCCCCTCTGCGATAATGGCGTCACAGATCCGCTGCAAGAGCTCGTCTTCACCGGTGTGCGGGCTCGCCGCGTCTTTCACTCGAGTCAAGAGACTGAGGAAGCGTCGCTCCTTGACTTCTCGTGTCACGTCGTCGAACGCGCTCATGAGGCCCATCACCTGGCCGCCGACGATTGCGGGCCACACCCGAATGGAGAGCCATTTTCGGACCTTGTCGGGCATCTCGAATCCGGCAACGACGTGCGCGCCCTCGGACTCGAGCGCGTCTGCGACCCAGGACTCGTCGAAGGAAAGCGGCATGCCGTCAAGGCCGATAACGCCCTTTTCAAAATCGGCCGAGGTGATGCCGACCAGCTTCTCGCGAGAAAGGCAGAGGATCTCCTCCGCCGCGCGATTGCAGTCGACAATGACGCCGCGGGCATCGCGAAAGATCATGCCCGTGCTGATGCTGTTGAGGAATTCAGACGTCACGGTGAGCTTTTGCTCAGGATTCAAGTTGACACTGTCAATGAGAAAGTCCGACACCGGTGACTCCGTTCGCGTTGACGCGATGCTTTGCTCAGTTGGGATTGTTGCGACTTACTCGAAGATCGTAATTCTTATTAGCTGAATTTGAGTGGAGTTGTCGCTGCGTTGTGGGTATGGAGTGGTCGCCGAAATGCCCGTTGACGTCGCGCCCACGCAGGGGTCTTTACACGTTGACGTCACTGCGTCGTGACGAAAGTAGATATTTAGTCGATCTCGACGGGACGAGTTGCGCCGTCGCCGAAGGCCTCTGTGAGGGGTAGCGGATGTCCGACGCCGAAACCTTGCACGTGATCAACGCCGATCTGTTCGAGAAGGTGAAGTGTGGCCTCGTCTTCGGCGCCTTCGGCGATGGTCACCATCCCAAAGGCCTTCGCGAGGTTGACGACAGCGGACACGACGTGCTGGCTCGACATTTCGTCGGAGAGGTCGCTGACGAACTCCCGGTCGATCTTGAGGTACGAAACGGGCAGACGCTTGAGGTAGGCGAAGCCGCCGTAGCCGGCGCCAAAGTCGTCGAGCGCCACCTTGATACCGAGGTCGTTGAGCCCCCGAACGAACTCTTCGGCGGCGGCGATATCGCTCATGAGGGCGGTCTCGGTGATCTCGCACACGATGTTGGCGGCGGGGGCGTGGTGTTCTTCGAGGGCCGTTGCAATGCGAGCGAGCATTCCCGGATCGGCGACCGACTTCGCCGACAGGTTGAACTCGACGGCGTGACCGCACGCGGCGAGCCGGGCCGTCTGATCGATCACCCACCGATCGATCTGGGTGATGAGGCCGAACTCTTCGGCCGCGGGAAGAAACTGGTCCGGCGGGATGACCTCGCCGTCGCCCGTCACCATGCGGATGAGCAGCTCGTGCTGGAGTACCGCGCGCGACGTGAGGTCGACAATCGGCTGGGCGTAGAGGACAAAGGATCCGTCGTCAAGCGCGTTACGAACGCGACCCACCCACGTGAGCTTTTCGAGCTCGCGTTCGACCCGCAGTTGGGCGGCGGCGCGATCGGTGGTGTCTTCGAAGACGATCACGGCTCCGCGCAGGCCGTCGTCGCGCAGCGGCGTGGCGTTATAGGCGACGGGAAAGGTCGATCCGTCGCGGCGCATCATCACGTCGTATTCGACGTTCAACGAGTCGTCGCCCTCCCAGACCGCGCGCAGCTGTTGTTCCGCGTCAGCGAGATGTCCATTCTCACGACGGATTCGAAAGCTGTCGAGGGCCGATGATCCGATGAGGTCGGTGGCGTTTCGCCCAAGGAGTCGTCCCGCCGCCGCGTTCGCGAACGTGATGGTGCCGTTCTGGTCGGTCGCGATCATTCCCTCGGCCATGTTGTCCGTGATAGCGAGGAGATACTGACGTGAGTGGGAGAGCTCTTGCTTGGCGGCAATGTATGACGTGATGTCGAGGGTGATGCCGACCACTCGCTCGGGCTGTCCACTACTGTCGCGCACCACCTCGGCGTGCATGCGGGCCCAGCGGGCCTCGCCGTCATCGCGCCGAATCTTGTAGATCACTTCGGTTGTTCCATTGGCGAGTGCTTCGTTAAAGGCGGCTTCGACCGAGTGGAGGTCGGTCGTATCGACGGTCGCAAGAAACGCCTCGTAGGTGCCCTTCCACTCTCGAGGGCTAACCCCAACGAGTGAATACATCTCGTCGGCCATGAACGTGAACTCGCTGCTTGTGAGGTTCCACTCCCAGTGGCCCATGTGGGCGAGGCGCTCGGCCTCTCGAAGGTGGTAGGCCTTGTTGGCGAGCAGTTCGGCGTCACGGATGCGTGCGATGCCGTAGGAGAGGTTGTCCGCGAGCTTGCTCAAGAGCTCCACCTCGGTGTCGCTAAAGGCCCCGTGGTCGCGGCTGTAGATCGACAGTGCCCCGATCGTGGTCTCGCCCACGACGAGCGGAAACGAGCATGCGGCCCGGACCGACATCTCTTCGATGCGCTCATGCCACGACCGACACCGTTTCGATCGGCGAATGTCCTTGATGACCTGCACGGTGCCGGTGCGAATGGCCTCGCCCGTCGCGCCGCGGGCGAATTCATTGGCGCCCCAACTCACGCGAAGACCATCCAGGAACTCGGTGGCGCCGTGGGCCGCGACAAATCGGACGCTGCTCTCGGCGTCGTGTTCGACGTAGCCCACCCAGGCGAGCATGTGTCCGCTCGAGTGGACGATCGATCGGCAGATGCTCTCGATGAGCGACGCCTCGTCGCTCGCGTGCACGAGGACGTCATTGCATTCACTGAGCGTGCGCAGCGTCGTGCTCAGCGCTTCGCGGTCGCTGACGTCGCGCGCAGAAATCAGGATGCCGCGCAGATCGGGATCGTCGGTGAGGTTGTGGGCGTAACAGTCGAAGACGTGCCACGCCCGAGAGGAGTTGCCGCGGAGCCGAAACTGGGTGAAGCCCGCTTCGCGATCCTCGCCGAGGATCTTCGCAAGTTCTGACAGGATGCGCGCCCGGTCGTTGGGATGAACGAAGTTGATGAGCTTGCGTCCAAGGAGATCGTGCGGCTCTGCATCAAAGAAGCTTGCGGCGACCCCGTTGGCGTAGCGCAGCGAGGTGTCGGGGTCGATGATGACGACCGGTTCGAGCAACCGATCAGTGACGCGGGCAACCCTGTCGTATCCGTCCTCTTGAGAAGGAACAGAGGTTGTAGACACAGATACCAGCCTGCAGGGATCTCGCCGAGGCAATGACGGGTATTGCGTCCGTACACGTGGACGAAGTGTCCAATTGACGAGGGTCATCTTCCCCGTCGATGGGAGCAATCAGCTACTCGTGCAGCACCTCGAGCAACTCCGCTTGAGAATGTACTTGAAATATTCGGAATATGTCGCTCAGGTTGCTGCGCACGGTGCTCGGGCTCACGTAGAGCGCCGACGCGATCGTTGGTACGCGTTCGCCGCGCAAGAGACGGCTGAGTACCTCCCACTGGCGCGTGCTCAGCGAATTCAGCTGCGGGAAGCGCTGCGCATCGGGGAGGCTGCCCAGCGAATCGAAAATGCCGCTCGCTTGGACTTCGCTAGCGATACGCCAGAGCCGATGTTCCAGCTGGGCCGTCCGCTCAAGCTTGGGAGCAGTGAGCGGATCTGGTCCCGAGATGAGGATGAACCAGCGCGACGTTGTTTCAGCGAGCGAGGTGATGATGCACCGCACACCTTTCTTACGGGCCAGTCGAACGCGAAGATCAAGCGTGACGGCCGCGGTGATCCCGTCTCCCTCGTTGGCGCGGTCAAGCTGACGACAGAGCCGACGCACCTCATCGCTCGTGAGGAGCGGCTGGCCGATCAAAGTGGATGGATCGACGCCGAGGATGTCGCGCGCGGTGTTGCTGATCGACAAGATGAGACCGTCGGCGTTGGTGCTGCCAAGTGCCATGAGCGGTGGGGTATAGCCGAGGTGTTCGACGAGCGGACTGTCGCGAGGCGTGGGCTGCAGCGAATACTCGGCGAGCGCGAATCGCCGCTCGCCAAAATCGAGCGCGCGTACCCACACTGACACCTCAACCGGAGCACCCGACGTCGCCCGGATTCGCCGATGCGCTCGATAGAAGTCGACGAGACCAGTGGTGATCGCGGTGAGCGCCATCTGCGCACTGCGGCGGTCGGGTCCTTCAAACAGGTCGTAGACAGGTTGGTGCAGAACCGCCGAAGGCGGGAGGTTCAGCTCCGTGAGAAACGCCGGTGTCACGTCGATGATGGTTGCGTGCTCGAGCTCAACGAGCACGAGGGGCAGGTCGAGATTCTGCACGACTTCCCACACGTCCTCGCCCGATGAATGGAGATCACTCGACGTAACGGCTCGCTTCGACTCGACCATGACGTCGCATCGTCGCCACGCTCATGGGAGACGCGACAGCTGAGTCGCTAAAGGTCGTCACTGGGGTGAGGGCCGCTTCCGCGTCTGCGCAGACGCTCGCTCGTCCGCTTGGCGCTCTCGTGTCGGTCTCCGCGGTCGCGGCTCTTCATCGATGCGAACGCGAGCATCAGAACGAGTAGTGAGCCGATGAGGAGTACGAAACCAATGAAGTAGAGAGAGATCGAACTCATGCAGTCGGGCTTCACGCCAGCCCCCGTGAGGGGGCTCGCGTTGGACGAGCAATCAGCGTTGATGGAGTGGACCTGGGTGATGAGATAGACGCCCGCGCCGGCCACCAACAGGCTCAAAATCATGGTGATCCTGCGTAACACGACCCAAACCTAGCCGTGAGAACGAGGTGGATTGCGGCTTTCGAGGAACGGCGCCCGCCGCGGTCGATCAGCTCACGGGGGTGGAAAGCGACTTCATCTCGGTCGGCTGGAAGGAGAGGCGACTCGCTGGCGTTGGACGGCTGATGAAGTAGCCCTGGGCGAGGTCGCAACCGAGGTCGCCCAGCAGGTCGAGTGTCTCCACGTTCTCGATCCCTTCGGCGACGACGCGAAGCCCCATGTCGTGGCCGAGGTTGATCGTGGCGCGCACGAGCTCCATCTCGCGACCGTTGCCCTCGGCGCTGAGCGACGTGATGAAGGCCCGGTCGAGCTTCAGCTCACCGACCGCCAGGCTGCTCAGATAGGCGAGTGACGTGAAGCCCGCGCCGAAGTCATCAATGGAGACGACGATGCCCAGATCGCGCAGCTCGAGGATGACGGCCTGGGAGCGCAAGAAGTCGGTGATGATGGTCGTCTCGGTGATTTCGATCACGACGGCCTCGCCGGGTAGCTCGTAGTGCGCGAGCAGCGTTTTCACGTGATCGATAAAGCCCGCCTCGAGGAGGTCGGTGGTGGCGACGTTGACCGACACGGCGAGGCACCGCTCAGCCGTGCGCCACGCTGCGCACTGGCAGAACGCTTCGTTGAGTACCCACTTTGTGAGTGGCCACATGAGACCGGACTCTTCGGCCAGGGGGAGGAACTTGAGTGGAGGCACGAGTCCGAGCGTCGGGTGCGGCCAGCGCACGAGCGCTTCAACCGCGAGGATCTGGCCCGTACGCAAGTCAAGCTGGGGCTGGTAGTGCAACACGAAGTCGCCGTTTTTCACCGCGTCGCGAAGCTCGTCCAACAGGTTCGGCTGGTCTTCGCCACCGTCAAGATCGTGATCGTAGAACACGAAGGGGATCTGGCCGAGCTTGGCGCGGTACATCGCGACATCGGCGCACCACATGAGGGCCGGCCCGTCGGTCGCGTTGGCGGGCACGAGGGCGATGCCGATGCTCGCTCCTACCGTGGCCTTGATCTTGTGAAGGATGAACGGCTCTTCGATCTCGGCGAGGATGCGCTTTGCGACGTCGTCGGCGTCGTCGGCGTCGGCGTCCATGAGGACGACCGCAAGCTCGTCGCCGCCGAGACGTACGACCGAACCCGACTTTCCGACGGCACGGGTGAGGCGTGGCCCGAGCTGGCGCAGCAGCTCGTCGCCCGCTGGGTGTCCGAAGGAGTCGTTGATCTCCTTGAAGTGGTTGAGGTCCACGAAGAGGAAGGCGAGCTCGCGTGACGTACCGTCTTCGTTCACGTGGTCGGAGAAGAACAGGTCGAGCACCAGCGAGAGCTGCCGGCGATTACCAAGTCCCGTGAGCTCGTCGGTGTGGGCTTGGCGGTGCCGCTCCTCGGTGAGAATCCGCAAACTGCGCGCCGAGAGAGCGAGTCGAACGCCCACCGTCACGAGGGTGGCGACGGCGAGCCAGAGCGCCACGCGGTCGACGTTGCGAACCGCGCCGTACACGAGGATGAACAGGCCGCAGGCCGACGCGAGCCCGGGCAGGAAGAAGCCCGATACGCGCTGGGGGCGAAGGGGGTCTTGGTGATGCGGCGCCAGCCAGACCGAGAACGACATGACCAAGATCGCCACGGGCCACGCAACGGCGTTGACGTCACTTCCGAATCGCGAGGCGATTCCCGTTGATTGAAAGAGATTGAAGGTATCGCCGACGACGATCGCTGAAAGCCCGACACCGAGCAGATACCACTGGGCGGACCCGCGCCCCGAGAGCAGTACCGTCCCACCAATGACGAGCATCAACAACAAGAGGTCGCCAACGGGGTACGCGAGGTTGACAGCGGTGCCGAGAGCGCTCAGGCCAACGACGTGCATGATGCTGTGAAAGGCGAAGGCGCCACAGAGCGCTGCGGCTCCGAGGCCCGCGACCACGCCGTCGAGCCAGTTCGGTCGCGCGAGGCGGCCGAGCGCACGCTGCAGGAACAATATGGCCGCAACGTAGGCGAGCGGATAGAAGAGGAGATAGAAGACGTCGGCGAGCGAGGGAGTCGGGGGACTGGCGCCACCGAGCGACTCCGCAGTCAGGACGAAGTCGCCAAGCGTCCACGACAGCAACGCCGCTCCGAGGACGATGGGGAACGCGCGCGAGGTGCGCTGGGCGAATCCCTTGTAGATGCACATCACCGAGGCGACGAACTCAAAGCCCGAGACGCACCAACCATCCAACCAGAGCCAGTCATTCGAGCCGCGAACCAGCACCGAAATGAAGTAACCAAGCAGAACGACCGCGAGGACGACGTAGCCCATCCACATGAGGCGGCGCTGGCGAATGAAGGCGTCGGTCTCGCCAACTGGGTGGACGGTCGCGGGCTTTGGTGCCGTGCCGTTGCCGTTCATGCTCGGCTTCGGGGCTCTTCCCACCCCGATCCGAGTTCTACTGCCGTGACGCCGCTCTTCGGTTACGGGCATCGTCAATCCACCCGCTAGGTACGGCCGCTCGCTGGATTAAGGGCTTTCGACATAGGCGCAAGTCTTTCGAGTCATGATCAAAATGCCGTCTACTAAATGCCAATAACCACCCATTTTAAGACATTCCGTAGGTGAAACTGCGGATGCTTATCACTTATTGCTCATGACGGAGCACATTTGTGCGTGCATTCGATGTCCCGTTGGCGTCGCGCCTTGGCACAATGGATCTCGTGACCCGCGACGAGAAGACCGCGAGATGACGAGACGAAGGGCTTGGACGAGTCGCGCGTCGAGTGCGATAGCAATTTCGTTGATGGCATGTGCGGGAATCGGACTCTCAAGCGGCAGCGGAGCGGTCTCACCAGACGCATCAACGAACTGGACCGTCTATCACGGTGACCCGGCGGGGCTCGGGAGTTCGCGCGCACTGCGTTCGGTGGATACCGTGCGCCGTGCGTGGACGTCGCCGACGCTCAAAGGACAGCTGTATGGTGAACCGCTCGTCTACGACGGTCGCGTGTACGTCGCGACCGAGAATGACTACGCCTACGCGCTGTCAGCGACCAACGGGCGAATCATCTGGTCGCGCCACGTTGCGAGCCCGGTACCGTCGTCGGACCTGCCGTGCGGCGATATCTCGCCATCGGTCGGCGTCACGGGTACGCCGGTCATCGATCCGTCGCGTAACGAGATCTTCTTCATCGCCGACGAGCTCGTCGGTGGCGGCCAAATGCACAGGCTGATCGGGCTGAACACCGCCTCGGGCGCGCTGGAGATGAACGTACGCGTCGATCCTCCCGGCTCCGACCCGGCCGCCCAGCTTCAGCGGACCGGGCTCAATCTCGTCGCCGGCCGAGTCGTCTTTGGCATGGGCGGCAACTACGGCGACTGCCCGAACTACAAGGGGCGCATCGGTTCGGTCGCGGAGAGCGGATCTGGCGCGCTCTTCTTTTCGGTCGACGCGGGAGCCGGCGACTCCCAAGGTGCCGTCTGGATGGGGGGCGCCGCGCCGGTCGTCGACGCCCATGGCGACGTATGGGTGAGCACCGGTAACGGGTCCGTGCATACGAACGCCCAGCCCTACGACGACAGCGACTCGGTGCTCGATCTGAACTCGGCCATGCAGCTTCGGCAATACTTTGCTCCTACGACGTGGGCCGCGGACAATGCCAGCGACCTCGACATGACAACCGCTCCCGTTTTGCTCGCGAGTGGACAGGTCATCCTTGCCGGAAAGTCGTCGCGTGTCTACCTCTTGAACGGCTCGCACCTCGGCGGGATCGGACGTCCCGAGAGCATCCTGACGGGCGCTTGCGACAACGACATCGACGGCGGCAGCGCCCTCGTTGGTTCGACCGTCTACCTGCCGTGCTTGAACGGTCCCGTCGCGGTGCACGCGAGCGTGACGCCACCTTCGCTTCACATCCTCTGGAATGCGAGCGCGGGGGGTGGGCCACCTATTTACGCCGCGGGTCTCGTCTGGACGATCGGCCAGAACGGCGTCCTCTACGGCCTCAATCCGGGAAATGGACGGGTGCGCCAGCAAGCCACCATCGGAGCGGTCGCCAATCACTTCCCCACGCCGAGCGTCGGCGACTCGCTTCTACTCGCACCGACGGCCACTCAGGTGGTCGCGTTCCGCGCAACGCCGAACTGACCGACGCTGGTTTCGGCGACAACGGCCTGCACTGAATCTCCAGCATCGAGGGCGGTAAACTTGGCTCTCGATCCGCAACCGGTGCGTGAGATACCGCGGGTGAATGTCGAGTCCAACATCGGCGCGTAGGCGAGTGGAGATGGGGAAGTGAAGTTGACGCGCTCGCGGAACCGACTGCGCATTTGGTGTCTCGCGGGAACAACGCTCGTCATCGCGTTGTCGGCGAACGTGGTGGCCTTGTCGGCGGTGGGTGCCGCACCAAGCGCGCCGTACTTCTACCTCGCCATCGGCGCGTCGGAATCACTCGGCTTTCAGCCGACCCCGGACGAGCCCCGTGGCGAACCGACCGTCGATGGGTACGCGAATGATCTCCTCGCGTACGAAGCAGCGCGAGGTATCTCCCTTGATCTCACACAGACAGGGTGTCCGGGCGAAACCTTGACCACCATGCTCAGCGGAAACGACCACTGTTACGACGGTCTCGATACTCAGCTAGCAACCGACATGAACTTCCTCAGCCAACACGCGAACGAGCAGGGCATTGTCACGATCGACCTCGGTTTCAACGACGTGCGACTGTGCTTGCGTCATCGAAGCGACGCCGATGGGCGCTGCGTCCAGCGACAACTCGAACTCGTGCGCGACGATCTGACGATGATCGTCGAGAGCCTAAAAAGCGTGGCAGGCCCCGGAGTCACGTTCATCGGTCTCGGCCACTACGACCCCTACCTCGCTGATGAGATCTTGAACGGCGCAAGAGGTGCTGACTTCGCCGCGCACAGCGAGCGCGTGATCAATCGGCTGAACGGTGAGTTGCAGTACGTGTACTCGAGCGAGGGCGTGCCGATGGCTGACGTCGACAGCTACTTCGACGGAAAGGACCGGGTGCCGATTGCCGTTGCGGGGCTCGGGACCGTTCCCACAAATGTCGCCCAAATCTGTGATCTCACGTGGATGTGTGCGCCGGCTCCCGACGGACCCAACTTTCACCCTGATGCCGAGGGCTACACGATCATTGCTCAGGCGATTGAGGGAGCGCTGTCGGCTCCGTGGTGAGCCCAATTAGCCCTTGCGTATAGATGACTAAATAGATAAGAATTGTCATCTATACCAGTCGGGGAGGGCAATGGCCACCGAGACCAAGAGCGAATCCAATGTTGAGGCGGTAAAGCGGGCGAGCAACTACCTTCGCGGCGACCTCGCGAACGAGCTTTCCAACCTCACGCCGAGCGTGTCACACGACAGCGAGCAGCTGCTCAAGTTCCACGGCATCTACTCCCAAGACAACCGTGACGTGCGTCGAGCGCGTGCCGAAGCGGGTGAGGGCCTCGACTACATCTTCATGATTCGCGTGGTCATTCCCGGCGGACGACTCTCGACCGAGCAGTGGCTCGGACTCGATGAGATTGCGGGAACCGTCGCCGACGGTTCTATTCGCCTCACCACCCGCCAGGCCGTGCAGTACCACGGCGTCGTGAAGGGTGATCTCCGCGACCTCGCTCGATCGCTCGATCATCAGTTCCTCTCATCCTTCGGGGCGTGTGGCGACGTGGTGAGAAATGTCGTGACGTGCCCGACGCTGCACCTGGAAAACGGTCACGGGCACCTCGAGGGCATCGCCCATCAGCTTCGCCAAAGCTTCCGTTCCACCTCAGAGGCGCACTGGGAGATCTTCGTGAACGGAGAAAGGGCCGCCTCCCGCGAGGAGATCGAAGAGCGCCCCTTTTACGGCGAGACGTACCTGCCGCGCAAGTTCAAGATCGCCGTCGCGCACCCTCGCGACAACTGCGTGGACGTCTTCGCACAAGACGTCGGACTCATTCCGGGCGAGCACCCCGAACTCGGTGTCGGCTTCACGGTGCTGGTGGGAGGCGGACTCGGTCGTTCCTACGCGCACCCCGACACGTTCGCGCGCCTCGCCGATCCCCTTACCTTCGTCACGAACGACGAGGTCGAAGAGGTCATTGCGGCGATCATCGAGACGTATCGGGACCTCGGCGACCGCACCGATCGCAAGCGCGCTCGCCTGAAGTACGTCGTCTCCGACCTCGGACTCGGGGCCTTTCGCGGCGAAGTGGAGCGGCGCCTTGGGCGCACGCTGCGCCTCCCGCTCGAGCTGCCAGCATTCTTCGACGCCGACGATCACCTGGGCTGGCGCGAGCTGCCCGACGGCTCTTGGCAAATCGGGATCCGCGTCGGGGCCGGGCGAGTTCGCGACAGCGAGACCTCGACGCTGAGAAGCGCCCTTCGCGAGATTGCGACGACCTACCCGGTTACCTTCTTTATTACTCCCCAGCAAGACCTCATCGTGAGCGGCATCGACGAGAGTGAGCGTGGCGCCGTGACGGCGCTGCTCGTTCGCCACCGGATACGTCTCGACGGTGAACTCGGTAGCGTGGAGCGCCACACTCTCGCCTGCCCCGCCCTTCCCACCTGCGGCCAGGCGCTTACCGAATCAGAGCGACGTCTCCCCGAACTCGTCGGAGGGCTCGAGGCGGCACTCGCCCAGCGCCGGCTGGCTCGCCGCCCACTCCAACTTCGCATGACGGGATGTCCGAACGGCTGTGCGCGACCCGCGCTCGCCGAGATCGGGGTGGTCGGACGGACGAAGTCGAGCTACGACCTCTTTCTCGGTGGCGGCACGAAGGGCACTCGGCTGGCGACGCTCTACCGCGAAAAAGTGAAGCTCGAAGACATTCCTGACATCCTGGGGCCGCTCTTCGATCGTTGGGCGAACGAGGGTGATCCCGAAGAGACCTTCGGGGACTTCGTCAACAGAGCGGGGCTGCTGTGACCGTGTACCTCGTGGGAGCCGGGCCTGGCGAAGGCGATCTCTTGACCGTGCGGGCGGCGCGTGTTCTCGGCGACGCCGACGTCGTGGTGTGCGACCGGCTGGTCGACGAATCGGTAAAGGGATTCATCAATCCCGACGCGCAGATCATCGATGTCGGCAAGCTGCCCGGCGACTCCGCGAGTCAAGCTGACATCAACGCACTCCTCGCCGAGCTCGCTCGGCGCTACGAGACCGTTGTCCGTCTCAAGGGTGGTGACCCGTTCGTCTTCGGTCGCGGCGGTGAGGAGATCTTGGCGCTTCGTGACGTGGGCGTTGCCTGCGTCGTCGTGCCGGGACTCAGCTCCGCGCTTGCGGGTCCGCTCGCGGCGGGCATTCCCGTCACCCACCGGGGCGTGAGTCGTGGCGTGACCATCGTCAGTGCGCGCGGTGCCAAGGGCGAGCTGACCGACTTTCGCCGACTCGCGAACGCCGAGCTGTCACTGGTCATCTTGATGGGCGTCGAGCATCGCGAGCGCATCGCGAACGAGCTCATTGACGGGGGGCTCGATCCAAAGAGTCCGGTCGCCGTGATCGAACAAGCCTGGACCAACCAACAGCGGACGTCGCGCGGCGTCGTCGACGAGCTCGGCGACTTTGACGTGCGCCCGCCCGCAATTATTGTCGTCGGCGGCGTGGCTCGCCTCGACCTGCGCTCCCTCGATCTCTTCGACGTCGCGCTGCTCTGACGTGTTGCCGCTCGCGTTCAAACTCGATGAGCTTGACGTGCTCGTCATTGGCGCGGGCGTGGTCGGGATGAGAAAGGCCGCCCAGCTCGTCGAGGCCGGTGCGCGGGTCAGCATCATCGCCGAAGAGATTCGCGCCAATCCCCCCGAAGGGGTCGTTCGCATCGAACAGCGCCGCTACCGGCCCGGTGATCTCGTCGCTTTCTCGCTGGTCGTCTCCGCGACGGGGGACGCGGCGGCAAATGACCTCATCGTCGAAGAGGCGAGAGCCGCGCGGCGCTGGCTCAACGTCGTCGACGATCCCGAGCGCTCGAGCTTCTATTTCATGGCGCTGCACCGTCAGGGCGACGTGACGGTGGCGGTCTCGACGGCGGGTGCCGCGCCCGCGCTCGCCCAAGCGGTGCGGTCACTGGTCGCAGAGCGCCTGCCGTCCAATCTGGCCGACGTCGCCGTGACGCTTCGTGAAGAGCGGCGAGCACTGCACGAGCGCGGCACGACGACCGAAAACCTCGACTGGCGCGCGCGCATCGACGAGCTCCTCGCCCAGTAACGAGCGAGGCGCGACTATCGACAGAGAGTCGCTGCCGCCCCCGAGACGTCCACTTCTCGTCGTACCCACGATGGTCGGCAGTGTTTTCGTGACGGTTACCTCAACGAGTGAAGTCGCGAGTTCGCGTACGCCTCCCGGGAAAAGAGACGCGCATTACCGCACCTGAACGGCTGTTCAGTGAGTAACTTTTTTTCTTCCTGATAGGCACACTGTACCGGCCATTTGGGCAGTTTAACTAGTGTTTTAGGCGATTAAAATGCCATGGTGGCGAAACAGAGTCGATCAGTTCCGGTAATGCAGGCCGTCCTCGACGCGGTCGCAGAACGTTTGATGGACGGCGATGAACTGCTCATTCGTATACCTGAGATATGCGAAGCAACGGGCGTCAATTACGGTTCGGTCTACCATCACTTCGGGTCTCGCGAAGGCGTCATCGACGCCGCGTACAACATGATCTTCTCTCGACTCGTGGAAGAGGACATTCGCACGTTTCGCCAGGTCAACGAGACCGTCGAGACGCTCGACGAATTCATCCAGGTCATGCAGCCCATCGTGACGAGATTGTCGTCAGGTCCTGATCGCAAGGTCCGGCGCGCGATGCGGATCCGAATCGTCGCAGCGGCGTCGACCCGGCCACGCTTGAAAGAGCTCATTGGCGAGTCACAGGCGCACTTGACCGAGGACTTGGCTCGGCTCACCATGATGGCCCAGCAAAAGGGCTGGTTGCGTAGTGACATCTCGCCAAGAGCCCTCGCCGTGCTGTTCCAGATCTTGATCTTCGGTCGCGCGCTCGACGACGTCTCGGCGGCCCCCATCGACGAGCCGACATGGGAAGAGTCGTCGGCAATGCTGTTCGTCGACCTGCTCAATCGATAGCTCGCCCCACCGCTCGCGGTGTGGTGTACTACCACTATGAAGTGGTTTCGCCTGGCCGCCTGCGCCGTCATCCTGGCTGCTCTCATTGTCTTCGTGACCAAACCTTCCTCGAGTGCGAGCACGTTCCCGCCCTCGGTGCCCTGCAGTGCGGCCGCGCTGAGCGCCGCCTATCACGATGTCGACAGTGTCCAGAGCTACGGGTGCGCTGGCGACTACGGATACCTCTGGGCAACGGTCGGTACGGGACCGGGCGAGATCGGCGTGACCGAGCTGCTCGCCTACGACGCGACGACGGGCGAGTGGAAGAACGCGCTGCGGGCGAGCTACTGCGAGGGCACGACGCTTCCGGCTTACATCGAACAGCGCGCCTGCAACTCGAACTGAGGACGATAGAAGGTTGACGGCGCGTTCGTCGTCGTTGATCACGTACGCTCATTTCGTGCGTGCTCGAGGATTCGTCACCTTGGCGAGAGCCTCCGCACAGGACCTCTTCGACCAAAAGACGGCCTTTGGACGGCTCGCGCTCGTGCATGTGATCATGATGGCGGGCGACACCCTCGTCACCGTGTCACTCGCCGGATCGCTGTTCTTTTCCGTTTCGCCAACCGAGGCGAAGGGCAAGGTGCTGCTGTACCTGTTGCTCACGATCGCGCCCTTCGCCGTCGTGTCACCGATGCTCGGGCCACTCATCGACCGCTCGGCGAATGGGCGACGCGTGCTCGTCGCGTTCTCCGCGGGCGTGCGCGCAGTGCTCTGCTGCCTGATGGCCGAGCATCTCAACTCGCTCTGGCTCTTTCCGCTCGCGTTCTTGCTGCTCGTGTCATCCAAGCTCTACGTGGTGACCCGAGGCGCCCTGGTGCCCGAGATGGCACGGACGGATCAGTTTCGTGAGCACGCCGATCGGGTCGGTGACTCCGGATGGCCGAACGAGCGAGCGGACGAGGAGAAGGGATTTGCGGGATTCAACGCGCAGCTGACGCTGCTCGGCACGCTCGTCGGACTGATCGCGGGATCACTCGGCGCGGGCATCTTGAAGGGGCTCGGTGCGACGAGCGTGCTCGTCGTTGCGTCCTTCGTCTACGTTGCGGCCACCGTGGCGAGCGTTCGTTTGCAGCGTCCCGTGAAGGCCGTGCGTGACGAGGTCGCCGGACTCTCTCAGGTCGAGCGCGACCGCAACGCGCTCAATCCCCTCGGCGATCAGGAGGTCGCCTGGGGGCTCGGAGCGGCCGCGATCATGCGGTTCGCCGCGGGGTTCGCCACGTTCCTTCTCGCCTTTGGGCTGCGGCGCCTGTCGGCGGGACTGGGCTGGTACGCCTTTGCTCTCGGCCTGAGCGGCATTGGCTCGCTCGGCGGACTCGCCTTTGTCACACGAATGCGCAACGTGCTGCGCGAGCCGACCCTGCTCACCATCGCGCTCTTCACGACGGGCCTCGGCGCCCTCCTCGCGTCGCTGCATCCCGTCTTGTGGGTCCAGGTCCTGCTTGCGGGCTGGATCGGGCTCTCTGGCGCAATCGCCCAACCGAGCTTTGATGCCATCACTCAGCGCAACGTCGCCGCGGGCGCGCAGGGTCGCACGTTCGCTCGATTCGCGGTGCGTCAGCAACTCCTGTGGGTGGTTGGTGCGCTGATACCTGTCGCGATCGCGCTCAGCTTCGGCGTCGGTGACCGACTCCTCGCCATCTTGATGCTGATCGCCTCGGCCGCGTACCCGATCGGTCGACACAGCGCGAGAGCGTGATGGCTCCCGCGGCCGCTGTGCTGTAATGAGATATGGCGACATCCCCCCGAGCGGAGTATTCATGTAGCGACGAAACCTTGACCCACGTCGTGGTCGTCGGCGCGGGCTTTGGTGGCGTCGCCGCGGTACACCAGCTCTCGAATCAGCCGGTCCGCGTCACGATCATCGACCGCCACAACTTCCACACGTTCCTCCCACTGCTCTACCAGGTGGCGACGGCGGGTCTCGAACCGGCCGACGTCGCCTATCCGATTCGCACGATCTTTGGGCACGCGAAGAACGTGCGCGTGCGGCACGCGCGCGTCACTCGCGTCGATCGTTCGCGCAACGTCGTGGTGTTTGAAAACGGCGAGGAGATGGGCTACGACCATCTCGTCATCGCGACCGGCGCGACGGCGTCCTATTTCGATATCCCTGGTGCGAGGGCCTACGCGATGCCGCTCTACTCACTCGCCGACGCTCGTCGCCTGCGCAATCGCTTGCTGCACGCGCTCGAAGACGCCGAGGTCGCCTCGGACCACTCCTCGGTGGCGCTCAATTTCGTGGTCGTTGGTGGGGGACCGACGGGCGTGGAGACCGCGGGGGCGATGTCGGAGCTGATCGAGATCGCCATCAAGCGCGACGGACTCCGCCTTGATCCGACGAAGGTACGCATCCGGCTGGTCGACCTCGCCCCGAGGCTGCTCACGGCCTTTCCGGAATCGGCGAGCGCGTACACCAAGCGCGAGCTCGAGCGCATGGGCGTCGCCGTCGAGTTTGGTCGCTCGGTCGTTGAAGTGGAGCCCCACGCCATCCGCTTCGCCGACGGCGAGCGCCTGGAGGCGGCCGCTGTCATCTGGGCGGCCGGCGTAACCGCCCAGGGCACGCTCGCGAGTTCGATCGAGGGTACGCGAGGACCGAGTGGACGCGCCGTCGTGGAAAGTGACCTGCGACTGACCGACAGCGAGAACGTGTGGAGCATCGGCGACGCCGCGGCGATTCCCGACGGGGGAGGCTTCTTGCCTCAGCTCGCGCCGGTGGCGATCCAGTCGGGTCGACACTGCGGCAAGCAGATCCTGCGCGTCATCGCGGGCGAGGCGACCGAACCGTTTCAGTACCACGACAAGGGCATCATGGCGACCATCGGTCGTCACGAGGCCGTGGCGAAGCTGCCGAGGGGCGCCGTTATTCGCGGCACCATGGGCTGGTTCGCCTGGCTTGGTCTGCACTTGTGGTACCTCGTCGGGTTCCGAAACAAGCTGCGCGTGATCATCAACTGGACGTGGCGCTACTTCGACTGGCCCTCGGGTCCGAGGCTCATCGTCGCTGACGCCGAGACCGCCGAGAATCGGACCTAGCGGAGCCGCTGGTCGAGGTCGTCAACGAAGCCGGCGAGCTTTCGCGGGAGACGCTGGTTGAACTGGGCGTAGTGCTCGTGAATCTTCGGCACCTCGTCGCGCCACTCCTCGACGTCGACGGTGAGGAGCTCGCGCATGTCCGCGGGCGTCACGTCCAACCCTTCGACGTTGATGGCACCGGGCGCGGGCACGTAGCCAATCGCCGTCTCAACCGCCTCGCCGCGGCCGGCCGCGCGCTCAAAGATCCACTCGAGCACGCGAGAGTTCTCGCCAAAGCCCGGCCAGAGCCAACGGCCGTCAGCACTCTTGCGAAACCAGTTGACGTAGAAGATCTTCGGCAGCTTCTCTTCGTCGTGGCGCTCGGAGAACGTGAGCCAGTGCGCGAAGTAGTCCGCCATGTTGTAGCCGCAGAACGGGAGCATCGCAAAGGGGTCGCGGCGCAGGTTGCCAACGGCCCCGGTCGCTGCAGCGGTCGTCTCTGAGGCCATGATCGAACCGAGGAACACCCCGTGGTCCCAGCCGCGCGACTGGAAGACGAGCGGGACCACGCTCGCCCGGCGGCCGCCGAGGAGGATGGCGTCGATCGCCACCCCCGCGGGGTCTTCCCACTCCGGAGCGATCGCGGGGTCTTGACTCGCGGGCGCCGTGAAGCGAGAGTTCGGATGGGCGGCCGGCTTGCCGGACTCCTTGGACCAGACCTTGCCGGTCCAGTCGATGAGCCCTTCGGGCGGGTCGCCCATTCCTTCCCACCACACGTCGCCGTCGGCGGTGCGCGCCGTGTTCGTGAAGATCGTGTTCGCCTGGAACGTGTACATGGCGTTCGGGTTCGTGTGCATGTTGGTGCCCGGCGCGACACCAAAGAACCCCGCTTCGGGGTTGATCGCGTAGAGACGCCCGTCGGGGCCGGGTTTCATCCAGCAGATGTCGTCGCCGATGGTCTCGACTTTCCAGCCCGGCAGCGTCGGCACGAGCATGGCGAGGTTGGTCTTGCCGCAGGCGCTCGGGAACGCGCCGGCGACGTAACGAGTCTCACCGGCCGGGTTGGTCAGCTTCAAGATGAGCATGTGCTCTGCGAGCCAGCCGTCGTCGCGGGCGAGCACCGAGGCGATGCGCAGCGCGAAGCACTTCTTGCCGAGGAGGGCGTTCCCGCCGTAGCCCGACCCGTACGAGATGATTTCGCGCGTCTCGGGAAAGTGCACGATGTACTTGTTCTCCGCGTCACAGGGCCAGGGGACGTCGCGCTTCCCGTCAGGCAGTGGCGCGCCGACCGAGTGCAGGCACGGGACGAACGTGCCGTCCTCGCCGAGAACTTCGAGTGCACCCCGGCCCATGCGAGTCATGATGCGCATCGACACCGCGACGTAGGGAGAGTCGGTGAGCTCGACGCCGATGTGGGCGATCTTCGAACCAAGCGGTCCCATCGAGAATGGCACGACGTACATCGTGCGTCCCTTCATCGAACCGGTGAAGAGTGTGTTGAGCGTTTCGCGCATTTCGTTCGGGTCGCGCCAGTTGTTCGTGGGACCGGCGTCGATCTCTTCCTTCGAGCAGATGAAGGTTCGATCCTCGACGCGCGCGACGTCGCCGGGGTCGGAGCTGGCGTAGTAGCTGTGGGGACGCTTCGCTTCGGAGAGGCGGGTAAAGGTACCGGCGTCGACGAGCTGCTGACACAACTCGTCGTACTCCTCGGCTGATCCGTCGCACCACTGGATACGATCAGGAGTAGTGAGCCGCGCTACTTCCTCGACCCATTCAATTAATCGTCGGTTCTTGGTTGGGTACGTCACGTCGTCCTCGTTTACGATCTCCACGCCGCCTCGTTACGACGTGCTGTTGCACACAGCGTCATGACCGCGCCGACCGACCCAACCAAAGAACGAAGTCAGCGAGAAGATGACGTACTGGAGCGTATAACGAAAATTGTGGCCCAGGACGCGGTACCGAACGGCGAGCGCCACGTCGGTGACGACGCGGCGGTCCTGAAGCCCTTCGTCGGCGAGGCAATCGTCAGCACCGACGTGGCGGTCCTGGGCGTTCATTTGGATCCAGGCCTGTTTTCGCTTCGTGATCTCGGCTACAAGGCCGTGATGAGTGCTCTCTCAGATTTGGCCGCGATGGGCGCGCGACCGCGTGGGCTCGTCGTCGCGGTGACGGCGCCGGCCGGCACTGATCTCGAGGAGCTGCACGTGGGTATCGCCGAAGCCGCCGCGGCGACGGGGACGTCCGTCGTCGGCGGGGATCTCTCGAGCGGGCGCGACGTGACGGTCGCCGTCACCGTCTTGGGTGAGTGCCCCGGGCGCGGCGCGGTCCTGAGAAGCGGGGCGAAGGTCGGCGACGAGCTGCTCGTGACCGGACCACTCGGCCGTTCCGCGGCGGGGCTTCGCCGCCGACGCGAAGGCGCGCCACTCGGCGATGAACTCGTCGACGCGCATCGTCGGCCCTGGCCGCGTCTCGCCGAGGGCATGGCCGCGCGCGGCGCGCACGTGCACGCGATGATGGACCTGAGCGACGGCCTCGGGCTCGACCTTCATCGGCTCTGTGACGCTTCTAACATTGGCTTCGCCCTGAGCGACGTGCCCGTCGCCGAGGGGGCGACCGAGGAGGAGGCGATCAGCGGGGGCGAGGACTACGAACTCTTGATCGCGACCAACGACGCGGCGCGACTGCGCATGATCTTCTACGACCGCGGCCTTCGTTCCCCGCTCAGCATCGGTGTGATCGAAGCGGACCCCGCGAGGCGCACGCTACGCGGCGAGCCCCTCGTGCGTCGGGGCTACGAACACCGCCTCTGAGTCAGGCGGAAAGGCTCGAGCGCGAAGGCTTTACGACCTTGCCCGATCGCAGGCATCCGGTGCACACGTTGAGGCGCTTCGGTGAGCCGTTCACAAGCGCGCGCACGCGCTGGATGTTCGGGTTCCAGCGCCGCTTGGTGCGGCGGTGCGAGTGAGAGACGTTCATGCCGAAGGACGGCTTCTTGCCGCAGATTTCGCAGACTGACGCCATGGTGAACTCTCTCCTTACCGTCCCGAGCGCGTGACGGCCTCGGGAGAAACCGAATGACCATTGTAGCATCGCTAGCGATGACCTCTCCCACAACGCTGTCGGCGGGCGACCTGCGGGCGGCACTGACCACCTACGGAGAGCTGCTGCGTTCGCATCGCGATGTCATAAATCGCCTGAATGTCTACCCCGTGCCCGACGGCGACACCGGCAGCAACATGGCGCTCACCATCGAATCAGTCGTTCACGCGCTCGACGCGCTCGAGGGCGACGCGGCGATGGGCGCGGTCGCTCAGGCGATCGCCCACGGCTCGCTCATGGGTGCCCGTGGAAACTCCGGGGTGATCCTCTCGCAACTGCTGCGGGGCCTCGTCTCCTCGTTTCCAACGGTGGGCGACGTGACGGCCAATGAGTTCGCCGAGGCGCTGCACCACGCCGACGAGCTCGCGCGACTGGCGGTCGTGCGTCCCGTCGAAGGCACCATACTGACGATCGCTCGCGCCGGCGCCGAAGGTGCGCTCGCGTGCGCGGACTCGCTCAGCGATCTCGTGCGCGCCGCGCGCGACGCCGCGCACGACGCCCTCGCAAAGACCCCCGAACAGTTGGCGGTGCTCAAGCAGGCGGGCGTCGTCGACAGCGGCGGCGCCGGACTGGTGCTGTTCTTTGACGCCCTGTGTCACGTGATCGTCCACGACGCGCTGCCGGTAGCGCCGAGCGTCGACAGCATCAACGTGCACGTGCACGAGGTGCCGCGCGGGGACCTCGCCGCGGACCTTCGCTACGAGGTGATGTATCTGCTCGACGCTGACGACTCGAAGATGCGCGCCTTTCGAGACGTGTGGGCGGGACTCGGGGACTCCATCGTGATCGTCGGGGGCGACGGGATCTACAACTGCCACATCCACACCGACGACGTCGGCGCCGCCGTCGAGGCGGCTCTCGACGCGGGCCGCCCCCGCGACATTCGCGTGACCGACCTCGCCGAGCAGATCATTGAAGAGCGCTGGGTTCGCGAGGCGAACGCCGCGGCGAACGAGCCCACGATCGACGTGGGCGGGACCGAGGAGGCGCCGACGACGGCGGTCGTCGCGGTCGTCGTGGGCGAGGGGATCGGGCGGATCTTTCGATCCCTCGGCGTGCGCCAGCTCGTACTCGGGGGCCAGACAATGAACCCCGCGACCTCGGAACTCGTCGACGCCGTGCGCGCGACGGGCTCCAGCAAAGTGATCATCCTGCCGAACAACAAGAACGTGACGCCGGTCGCCGAGCAGGTGAACGGACTGGTCGACCAGAGCGTCGCGGTCGTGCCGACGAGCTCGATCGTCGAAGGTTTCGCGGCCCTCCTCGCGTACGACCCCGACGCGTCGATTGACGCGAACGTGACCGCCATGAAGGCCTCGGCGTGCAACGTCGTTGCCGGTGAGGTGACCTGCGCGGTGCGCGACGCGAACTCTGACGCGGGTCCGGTGCACAAGGGAGACTGGATCGGGCTCGGCGAGTCTCGGATTCTCTCGGTCGCGGACTCGATCGCTGCGGCGAGCAATCTTCTCCTGGCCAAGTTGATCCGCCCCGAGCACGAGCTCCTCACGATCATCGAGGGCGACGGGGCCTCGCCCGCCAACACGCGTCGCATCACCGAGTTCCTCGCCGAGGTCTATCCCCACGTCGCGGTCGAAGTGCACCACGGCGGCCAACCCCTCTACCCCTACTACTTCGGCCTCGAGTGAGTGACGCGCCGGCGCGGCGACTTCGCCAGTTGGGCGACGTGTCGGTCAGCCAGCTGCGCCACGTTGGAGAAAAGCGCACCGCCGCCCTCGAGTCGCTCGGCATCACCAACGTCTTCGATCTGCTCACCCTCTATCCGCGCCGCTACATCGACCGAACGCGGCAAGTCGACCTGAGCGATCTCAACGTTGGCGACGAAGCGGCCGTCTTCGGTGAGGTGGCGAAGGTGAGCGCCCGGCGCACGCGCCAGGGCCGCGCCATGGTTGAGGTCACGGTGCACAGCGACGGCGACTCGCTGAAGGTCGTGTTCTCCAATCAGGCGTGGCGTGAGCGTCAACTCGCCCTAGGGGCCCAGGCGCTGTTCTTTGGCAAGGTGAGTGACTACCGGAGCCAGCGTCAGATGACCAACCCC
>JBAUSF010000061.1:0-1550 GCA_049581565.1 Acidimicrobiales bacterium | reverse complement strand
ACTTCCAGGTCGCCGCTCCAACCGGTTTTGGTCGGTCCGTGGTGGTAACGCAGGTTTCCGCTCCATTGGCCGGACCCTAGCCGGTCGAGCCAGGGAACCGCCGCCAGGGACACCTGCGCGCGTAACGATGCCACCTTCATCGCCTCGGTAGAAATCGCCAGGTCGAGCGTGTCCCGGTCCATGGCATAATCGGCCTGCAACTGCGCCTGATCCCCGTCGCCGGTGCGCACCAGCGCGGGCGCCAGCCGGGCGTGACCGTGGTCGAGCACCACCTGCGCCTTTTCGAAGCGAACCGGAGGCGAACCGGGAATGGCCAGCGAGGCATCGTGGAATGCCAGGGTTCCCTGCAGGCTGCCCTGGCCGGCATAGCCGATGGCCCCATCGATCGAGCCGCCCAGTTGGATGCCGCCCGGAAAGCGGGCGCCCATATGCTCGGCCAGTTGCATCAGCGGCGCTACCGGAAAGCGGTTCCAGTTCAGAGCCACCGCCCAGTGCGGCTGCGAAAGGTAGTCGGTGGCGCGAAAGCGCACCCAAAGCGGCAACGCGGTATTGGAAGCGGACGCCGATTGCATCTCGATCCGCTGGGAAACCAGGTCCAGTTGGCCGCGAATGTCGAGCGGCCAGCTCTGCCCGCCGGTGGGCAGCAGGTCCCAGCGGTAGACGTCTTCGATCCTCAAACGGCCCACCATGCCGATCTGGTTGATGGGGCCGGCCAGGTGCAGGCGCGAGGAGATGGAGCCTTGAATTTCGCCGGTCTGTCCCTGAAACAGGGCGGTGATTTGTTCCAGGCTGGCGCGATCCAGCTCCAGATTCAGGTCCACGCGCTCCGGCTCCACGTACCAGCGGCCGCGCAGGGTGAAGGCCGCCAGGCCTTGCGCCGCCCGGTCGGTGCGGGCGGCTTTGGCGGAGCAGTCCAGTTCCCAGCCGCGGCCCGGCGACGATGGCGGGCTGATGTCCAGGTCGGTATCGAGCAGGTAGAACACCGTTTTCACATCGCCGAACTTGAAATTGATACGGCCGTTGCGCACGTGCAGCGCGGGCGTGGCACGCATCACCGAACGGTTGATTACGGAGGCGAAATTCCAGCGGCCCCATTCCCCGGCCGGGCCGGTCTTGGCCAGGTTGACCACTGCGCCATCCAGACGAATGGAGGCGATCACGAAACGCCCGCCCAACAGCGGCCAGATGGCCGGACGCACCGCGATGGAATCCATATGGGCGATCGGTTCCAGGCCGATGGAAGGGTCGTCGCGGATGACCACATCCTCCACCGTGAAGCCGCCTGCGAACAGGCTGAACCGCACCTTGCCGCGAAACTCCACGCGGCGGCCGAGGGCCCGCTCGAGCGATCCGCGCAAGCGCTCGCCATACTGGCTGGCGTTGATGTACGGCGCCGCGAGCCCGAGCACCAGCAGCATCGCGAGCGCGATGCCCGCCGCTTTGCAAACCAGGCCCAGGCGCAGTTTCTTCATACCGCGGCTCCGTTCTGTCGAAGCGCCTGAACAAATCGTGGAGCAGACGATCGGGGTCGGTCGTCTGCGTTCCAGGAG
>JBAUSF010000060.1:0-6049 GCA_049581565.1 Acidimicrobiales bacterium | reverse complement strand
CGAGTCGCCCGTCGACCTCGGGGCCGGATGGACGCCGCTGCGACGCGCGACGCGCCTCGCCGAGGTGCTCGGCGTGCGCGAGCTCTGGCTGAAGGACGACACCCGCAACCCGACCGGCTCGTTCAAGGACCGCGTCGTCTCGGTGGCGCTCTCGAGCGCGCGGCGCCTCGGCTTTTCGACGGCGGCCTGCGCCTCGACGGGCAATCTCGCGACATCGGTCGCCGCGCACGCCGCCTCGATCGGCTGGCCGAGCGTCACGATCATTCCCGCGGACCTCGAGAAGTCCAAGATCGCCATGGCCGCGATCTTCGGGGGCACCGTGCTCGGCGTCGAGGGCAACTACGACGACGTCAACCGACTCTGCGTTGAACTGGTCGCCGAACACCCCGACTGGGCTTTTGCCAACATCAATCTGCGCGCCTACTACTGCGAGGGCTCAAAGACGCTCGCCTTCGAGATCGCCGAACAGCTCGGTTGGCGCACTCCCGACCAGGTGGTGGTGCCGATTGCCTCGGGCAGCCAGTTCACTCGGGTCGCCAAGGGTTTTCAGCAGTTCATCGACCTCGGCCTCGTCGACGGTGCGGCGCCGATTCTCTTTGGCGCCCAAGCGAGGGGCTGCTCACCAATCGCGACGGCCTTTGCGGAGAAGGCGGAGTTCATCACGCCCCAGCGCCCGAACACGATCGCTCGTTCGCTCGCGATCGGCAATCCGGCGGACGCGCCCTACGTCCTTGAGGAGCTGCGCGCGAAGGGCGGCGACTGTGGTTCCGTGCTCGACGAGGAGGTCCTCGAATGCATCGAACTGCTCGCAAAGACCGAAGGCATCTTCGCAGAGACGGCGGGTGGCGTGACGATCGCCTCGCTGCGCCAGCTGATCGAACGCGGCTCCATCGACCGCGACAAGTCGATCGTGGCCATCATCTCGGGTCATGGATTGAAGACCCTCGACGCAGTCTCCGACACCGCGACGGTCGCCTCCACGATTTCTCCCACCCTCGAAGCGGCCGAAGAAGCGATTCGCTTTCATCAGCTCGTGGCGGCGTCGTGAGCGTCATTGTTCGCCTTCCGAGCCAGCTGCGCACGCTCGTGGGGGGTGTGGGAGAGATCCCGGTCGAGGCGACGACCGTACGCGAGGCGATCTGGGCCGTCGACGAGGGTCATCCTGGGCTGGCGGCCCGAGTGCTCGACGACGCTGGCGGGCTGCGCCGGTTCGTCAACGTGTTCGTCGCCGACGAAGACGTCCGATTCCTCGACGGGCTTGACACCAAAGTCGGGCCTGGCCAGACCGTTTCGCTCGTTCCGGCCGTCGCCGGGGGCTGAGGGGCGTTAGCACTCTCGGTGAGAGACTGCTAATATTGCGTTGCACCAAAAAGGTGAACACGCACTAGGAGGAACCCCCGTGGCGAAACTGATCGCTTTTGACGAAGAGGCGCGACGCGCCCTCGAGCGCGGAATGAACAAGCTGGCCGACGCGGTTCGCGTCACGCTGGGGCCAAAGGGCCGCAACGTCGTGCTGGACAAGAAGTGGGGCGCCCCCACGATTACGAACGACGGAGTCTCGATCGCCAAGGACATCGAACTCGAAGACCCGTTCGAGAAGATCGGTGCCGAGCTGGTCAAAGAGGTAGCCAAGAAGACCGACGACGTCGCCGGTGACGGCACCACGACCGCAACGGTGCTTGCCTGGGCGATGGTCCGCGAGGGCCTGAAGAACGTCGCCGCGGGCGCGAACCCGATGTCGTTGAAGAAGGGCATCGAAGTCGCCGTCGAGGCGGCCGTCAGCTCGATTCGCGATCTCGCGAAGCCGGCCGACACGAAAGAGCAGATTGCCCAAGTGGCCTCGATCTCTGCCGCTGACGATGAGATTGGTCAGATGATCGCCGACGCCATCGACAAGGTCGGCAAGGACGGCGTCATCACCGTCGAAGAGAGCCAGTCCTTTGGCATGGACATGGACCTCGTCGAAGGCATGCGCTTTGACAAGGGCTACATTGCCCCGTACTTCGCGACCGACCTCGAGCGCCAGGAAGCCGTCCTCGAAGACGCCTACGTCCTGCTCGTCTCGAGCAAGATCTCCTCGGTCCGCGACGTGCTCCCGGTCCTCGAGAAGGTCATGCAGTCGGGTCGACCGCTGCTTATCGTGGCCGAAGACGTCGAGGGCGAAGCCCTCGCCACGCTCGTCGTGAACAAGATTCGCGGCACGTTCAAGTCGGTTGCCGTGAAGGCGCCGGGGTTCGGCGAACGCCGCAAGGCAATGCTCCAAGACATCGCCATCTTGACCGGCGGCACCGTGATCTCTGAAGAGATCGGCCTCAAGCTCGACACCGCGACCCTTGAGTTGCTCGGTTCCGCGCACAAGGTCATCGTGACCAAGGACGAGACGACGATCGTCGAAGGCGGCGGTTCCGAAGAGGACATCAAGGGTCGCATCAGCCAGATCAAGGCTGAGATCGACAACACCGACTCCGACTACGACCGCGAGAAGCTCCAAGAGCGCCTCGCGAAGCTCTCCGGTGGCGTCGCCGTCATCAAGGTGGGAGCCGCGACCGAGGTGGAGCTGAAAGAGAAGAAGCACCGCATCGAAGACGCGGTCTCCACGACGAAGGCCGCAATCGAAGAGGGTGTCGTGCCCGGTGGTGGCGTCGCGTTGCTGCGCAGTC
The DNA here is from genome assembly GCA_049581565.1 of Acidimicrobiales bacterium. Taxonomy (GTDB): domain Bacteria; phylum Actinomycetota; class Acidimicrobiia; order Acidimicrobiales; family RAAP-2; genus RAAP-2. The sequence continues at coordinate 3,389 of JBAUSF010000060.1, read as the reverse complement.
AGAGCCGCATCCTTGAAGCCGCGGAGAAGCTGAATGGTGACGAGGCGACCGGCGCGCGCATGGTCTCCAAGGCCGTCGAAGCGCCGCTCAACCAGATTGCCGTGAACGCCGGCCTCGAAGGTGGCGTCATTGTCGACAAGGTGCGCAATCTCGCCAAGCCCACCGAGGGTCTCAACGCGGCGACGGGCGAGTACGAGGACCTCATCGCGGCGGGCGTCATCGACGCCGCCAAGGTGACCCGCTCCGCCCTGCAGAACGCGGCATCGATCGCGGCGTTGTTCTTGACGACCGAGTGCGTCATCGTGGACAAGCCCGAAGAGAAGGCGCCCGCGATGCCCGGCGGCGGGATGGACGACTACTAAAGAAACGGACATCGTTTGGCAGACACCGCGGGGCGAGTCCCCGCGGTGTCTGCGTTATACGACACTTCTTGAACGCAGCCGATTGCCCGTAGCATGGGCGCATGTCGACACCTCCTCCCGTTGGACTCTCGCGCGGCCTCAACGTCGTGCACCTCTTCTGTCACCCGGAACTCGACGTGGACGCAGACGCCGTGCGCTCGGCGATCGACGAAGCAAACGCGAGTGGCGTCCAGGTCGTCACGGTCGCCATCGTCGGCGCGAAGGCTGACATCTGCTTCATGGCGCTCGGGGAGAACCTCTGGGACATTCGTCGCCTCCAGTCAAGGATCCAAGCCGCGGGGTTCTTCGTCGCCGAGAGCTACGTCTCGGTGACCGAAGTCAGCGAGTACGCCGCCGGTATGCCCGAGGAGATGCTGAACGCGCGGCTCTATCCGACGCTGCCGCCCGCGGGCATGAGCGCCTTTTGCTTCTATCCGATGTCCAAGCGCCGAGGCGAGACGAAGAACTGGTACCAGCTCGACTACGAGGTGCGTGACAACCTCATGCGCGGACACGGGGCGGTCGGCCGGACGTTCAAGGGCCGCGTGCTCCAGCTGATCACCGGCTCGTCAGGGCTCGACGACTGGGAGTGGGGCGTAACGCTCTTTGGTGTGCACGTCGACGACCTCAAAGACTGCGTGTACACGATGCGCTTTGACGAAGCGTCGGCGGTCTACGCCGACTTCGGGCCTTTCTACACGGGCCTGGTCGGCAGCGTCGACGAGGTACTCGACGCCACGGTTGCCTGAGCGTCGTTGCTAGCGTCGAGACGTGGATCGCCCGATTCCCGAAAAGACCCTGCGCCGATGGGCGGAGTCCCTCGCCGGGGTCGCGAAGACCGGCCTCGGCTTTACCGAGAGCCAGTATGAGCGCGAGCGTTTCGAAGAGGTTCTCAAGATTGCAGCCGACATGAAGGTCGCCGCCGACGAGGGGCTCGACGGCGTGCCCGACGCCGAGGGCCGCGTAACCCAATGGTTGCGCGAGGTCGGTCGAGGTGTGCCCGGGTACCAGACCCCGAAGGTGGCGGTGGGAGCTGCGGTCGTGAACGACAAGGGCCAGCTGCTCTTGATCAAGCGTGCCGACTCGGGCGTCTGGCTCTATCCGACCGGGTGGTGCGACGTTGGCTACTCGGCCCCCGAAGTGGTGGTGAAAGAGGTGCTCGAAGAGACGGGCATCGACGTAGAGCCGATCCGCCTCATCGGGGTGCTCGACGGCATGCGACTCGGCGAATCCCGGATTCCGCTCTATTCGCTGCTCTTCTTCTGTCGAGCAATTGGCGGAGAGCTGGCGCTCCACCCGCTCGAAGTCGCTGACGCCGGATGGTTCTATCGCGACGCCTTGCCATCGCCAACGATCGGCGCCGACCGGTGGGCCGGTCCGATCTTTGCGGCGATAGACGGCGAGCAACGCGACGTCTACTACGACGATCTTCGCCGTCCCGTGTGGCGGGGCGAATGAACGTCGAGATCGAACAAGCGACGAGCGCGACGGTCGAACTCGTCGACGGACTCAACCGGTTGCTGCCCCAGCTCTCCGAATCTGCCGCGACGCTCGCGCTCGCCGACATTGAGCGGATGGTGAGTTCTTCGGTCCTGGCACTGTTCGTCGCGCGCCACGATCGCGAGATCGTCGGCACGCTCACGCTCGTGGTGTTCGCCATCCCGACGGGACTTCGCGCGTGGATCGAAGACGTCGTCGTCGACGAACGCTTCCGCGGACTCGGCGTCGGCGAGCAATTGACGATGGCCGCCGTCGACGAGGCGCGCCACCGCGGTGCACGATCGATCGACCTCACGAGTCGGCCGTCGCGCGAAGCGGCGAACGCGATGTATCTGAAGCTCGGATTCCAACATCGCGACACGAATGTCTATCGTTTTTTCCTAGGAGATCGTTAGCCGGGGATTCCTTCCCTTTTCACGCTTATACGTCGAAATTGTGGCAACCGTTGTGAGGTGTGAAGGTTCGAGAGATAATCAAGGAACTTGAGCGCGACGGCTGGGTACAGGTTCGACACAGGGGGAGTCATCGTCACTACCACCATCCGTCGAAACCTGGCACTGTCACGGTGCCCGGCGCGATGTGGGACGATCTGCACCGAGGACTGCTCGGTAGCATTATGAGGCAGGCCGGAACGGGACGGAGAGGGCGATGATCGAATACGCAGTCGTTATTGAACAATCTCCGAATAACTACGGGGCGTGGGTCCCCGATCTCGACGGATGCGTCACAACGGGCAAGACGATCGAGGAAGTCAAGGCGAACATCGCCGACGCCATAGAGATGCACATTGAGGTAATGCGCGAGCACGGCGAAGCCGTTCCGCCGCCGTCTGCACAAGTGGCAGTCGTGCAGGTCGCCTCATAGGGGCGCGTGCTCGTCAGTTCGTTTACCTCCGCAAAGACCGAAAAGGGACTGGTTCTCTTCGATCTCGACAACACGTTGCTTGTTTCCACCATCGTTGAGGCTAAAACCATCTAGCTCGCAAATTCACTGATCCCACAACCATTGTGTGCTGTGAAGGTTCGTGAGATGATTCGTGAGTTGAATCAAGAAGGATGGATACAAGTCCGACAGGTCGGAAGCCATCGCCAGTTTCAGCATCCGGACAGGAGGGGCACGGTCACCGTGCCAGGTGCTCTCGGCATTGAACTATCGAAGCCGACGCTGGCTAGCATTGTCAAGCAGGCAGGACTTGAGCGGAGGCCACGATGAGCAAGTACGCCGTTGTCATTGAAAATGCAGGCCCGAACCTTTGTGCGTACGTTCCCGACCTGCCGGGGTGTGTATCAGCGGGTTACACACTTGAGGAAGTGACTGCAAACATCCAGGAGGCCATTGAGTTACATATTGAGTTGATGCTCGCCCAGGGCGAAGAAATTCCTCATCCGATTTCCCAGGTCGTTCTTGTCGAGGTTGCCCCCTAGGGCGCAAGTCAGTCCCACCCACACGGAGTACCAGAACGTTCATTGGTACCCCGTCGAGGACTGA
>JBAUSF010000059.1:0-5458 GCA_049581565.1 Acidimicrobiales bacterium | reverse complement strand
GCGCAGAGCCGAGCTCCTCTTCGAACTCCCGCTCGGCGGCGGCGAGGGGGTCCTCGCTCGCTTGGTGCTCGCCCTTCGGGATCGACCACGCCCCCTCGTCCTTCTTCGACCAGAACGGACCGCCGGGATGCACGAGCAGCACCTCGAGCTCGCCTTCCCTCTGGCGATAGAGGAGGAGCCCGGCGCTCGCGACGGCCATGGGCGTTGAGGCGAGTCCCCGGCTACGAAACCGCGGGAAGGACGTCTGCCGCGATGAGGGCGACGTGATCGAGGTCCTTCATGTCAAGAACTTGGAGGTAGATGCGTGAGAGCCCGAGCTCGCCCCACTCGCGCATCTTTTCGATGATCTCGCCCGGCGTGCCGGTGAGTCCATTCGCCTTCAGCTCATCGACCTCGCGCCCGATGTTGGCTGCACGGCGCGCGACCTCGGCGTCGTCCTTGCCACAGCAGACCACTTGGGCGACCGAGCGCAGCACGGTCTTCGGGTCGCGACCCACGGCCGTGCACGCGTCGTCGACAAGATCGAACTGTCTCTTTGAGACATCGTAGGTAGAAAAAGGCACGTTGAACTCGTTGGCGTACGTGGCGGCGAGTCGAGGGGTTCGCTTTGCGCCGTGCCCTCCGACGATGAGCGGAGGATGCGGAGACTGTACGGGTTTGGGCAGTGCCGGGCTGTCTTTCAGCGTGTAGTGCGCGCCCGAAAAGTCGTACGTTGACGTCACGTCCGTCGTCCAAAGGCCGTTGATGATCTCGAACTGCTCTTCGAGCCGCTCGAACCGCTCTCCGAGCGGGGGAAACGGGATGCCGTACGCGGTGTGTTCGTCGTCGTACCACCCCGCGCCAAGACCGAGCTCGACGCGACCGCCACTCATGGCGTCAACTTGGGCAACGCAGATCGCGAGCACGCCGGGGTAGCGAAACGTGGCCGCGGTGAGGAGCGTGCCGAGCCGGATCCTCTTCGTGTCGCGCGCGAGTCCCGCGAGCGTGATCCAGGCGTCGGTCGGACCGGGAAGGCCCGAGACGTCGCCCATCTTCAAGTAGTGGTCCGAGCGAAAGAAGGCACCGAAGCCGCCCTCTTCGGCGGCGAGCGCGAGTCCGAGGATGTCCTCGTAGGAACCGCCTTGCTGGGGTTCGCAGAAGATTCGAAGTTCCATGACGTGCCTCCGTTGGCTCGAGATCGAACTCCGTTATACCAGCGAATGTGGATGGCACCTCGCTCGCCGCGCCGAGTGCTCTCTCGATCGACCTCGCGGCGCGTCAGATCTTTTCTGGAACCATCTCAATCGCGCCGCACGGGCACTCTTTGACGCAGACGCCACAACCCTTGCAGAAGTCGTAGTCGATCTCGTAGCGCATGTTCGGACCGAGCTTGATGACGGCGTTGTCAGGGCACACGCCAAAGCAGTTGTCGCACTCGAAGCAGTTGCCGCACGACATGCAGCGACGGGCTTCGAAGAGGGCGTTGTCCTCCGTGAGCCCCCCGACGACCTCTTCGAAGTTCGTCTGACGGCGAATACGCTCGAGTTCGGGACGCTGGGTGCGTGGTGCGTCCGCGTAGTACCACGTGTTCAAGTTCTCGAACGAGGCGAGCTCGTGGCGAATCTTCGGCTCGGCGGTGCGACCCGCGAGGAAGTCGTCGATACCGTGCGCGGCGCGTTTGCCGTGTCCGATCGCGACCGTCGCGGTGCGCTGGGCGGGGACCGCGTCGCCCCCGGCGAAGATGCCCTTCGGACTCGCCATCATCGAATCGGCGACCTCGACCGAACCGTCATGCACGGTGACGTCGTCCGCGTTGTCGAGGAGCGAGAGGTCCGTGTCCTGTCCGAGTGCGAGGACGAGCGAGTCGGCGTCGAGCTCTTCGAACTCGCCGGTGGGTTCGGGGAAGCCGTCGGCGTTGAGGGCCATCTTTTCGAGGACGAGTCGGTCGCCGTCGAACTTGTTCACCGTCGAGAGCCAGCGAACGGTGACGCCCTCGCCCAAAGCCTGCTCGAACTCTTCGCCACTCGCGCCCATGCGCTCGCGGTTGCGTCGATAGACAATGACCGCGTCGGTCGCGCCGAGACGGCGAGCGGTGCGGGCCGCGTCAAAGGCGGTGTCCCCGCCGCCGTACACCACGACACGGCGCCCGAGCAGGGGCGGATCGTCTTCGGCGACTTGGTGGAGGAACGTGACGGCGTCAACGATGCGCGACGAGTCGCCCGCGGGTATGTCGACCCGCTTGCCGAGCTGCGCGCCGACGGCGAGAAAGACCGCGTCGAAGCCACCGTCGCGGCGTTCTTGCTCGACGTCGTGGACGACGCGGTTGAGTTCAACGTCGACGCCCATTGCGATCACGCGCGCGATCTCCGCGTCGAGCACGGCCCTCGGGAGCCGGTAGGACGGAATGCCGTAGCGCATCATGCCGCCAAGCTGAGAGGCGGAGTCGACGAGGCGTACGCCCTGTCCGAGTCGGCGCAGGTGATAGGCGGCGCTCAGTCCCGCGGGACCGGCACCCACGACGAGGACCCGCTTGCCAGTCGCTGCGCCCGGCGAGGGGAGCTGCCAGCCCTTTTCGAGGGCGAGATCGCCGAGGAACCGCTCGACGGCGTTGATGCCGACCGCTTCGTCAACCTGGATGCGGTTGCAGGCGGTTTCGCAAGGGTGAAAGCAGACCCGACCCATGATGGCCGGGAAGGGATTCTCGTTGACGAGGCTTCGCCACGCGTTCTCGTAGTCGCCCGATTCGGCGTCGTAGAGCCAGCCTTGGATGTTCTCGCCCGCGGGGCACGCGTTGTTGCACGGCGGCAGCCGGTCGACGTACACCGGTCGTTCGACTCGCCACGATCCCGTGTGGTTCGCCCGACTGGTTCCGACGTCGAGTGTGATGGCAAAGGGATTCTCCACTATTCCTCCTCGCTCGACGCGGCGTCGAGCAGCCCGTATCGGGCGATGTTCTCGTCGGCCATCGACTGGAGGTGCGCAACGATATCGGGCCGAGGGTTCTTTCCAAAGAGGTGGGCGAAGCGGCGCTGGAGAGACAGGTAGTCCTCTACCGGTACGCGGCGACGGATGGGCGAGACCGACGTGACGACACCCCGTTCGGCCTCAAAGACCGGGAAGAGTCCGGATTCCTTGGCGAGTCGGGCGACGTGAATGGTCTCGTCGGACGCCGTTCCCCAGCCGAGCGGACAGGGAACAAGGACGTGGAGGTAGCGAGCGCCGTGAATCTCCATGGCGCGCTCGACCTTTCGCTCGAGGTCGTGCAGGTCGGCGACGGTCGCCGTCGCCACGTAGGGAATGTTGTGGGCCATGGCGATCCTCGGGGCGTCCTTGCCTTGGCCAAACGTGTTGCCCGGCTCTGGTCCGACGGCCTCGGTCGTCGACGTGCGTGCGGCGGGCGGCGTCGCACCCGAGCGCTGAACGCCGGTGTTCATATAGCCCCCGTTGTCGTAACAGATGAAGAGCACGTCGTCGTTGCGCTCGAACATCCCAGAAAGGCATCCAAAGCCGATGTCGACGGTTCCGCCGTCGCCGGCCTGGGCGACGACACGGACGTCCTTCACGCCCTTTGCGCGAAGAGCCGCGGCCACCCCGGTCGCGACGGCGGGCGCGTTGCCAAAGAGGGAGTGCAGCCACGGGATTCGCCACGACGTCTCGGGGTAGGGCGTCGAGAAGACCTCGAGGCAGCCCGTTGCGTTGACGGCAACGATCTGACCATTCGTCGCGCGCATCGCGGCGTCGAGCGCGTACCGAGCGCCGAGCGCCTCGCCACAGCCCTGGCAGGCGCGGTGGCCCGAATCGATGGAATTCGTCCGGTCCGGCTGGGCCTGGACGGTGCGCTCCTCTTCGAAGAGGAGCCGGTTGCCCACGGCAAAGCTGCCGACTTGATAGAAGTGAACGCGTTGCGTCGTCATACATCCGCCTTGGTTGTGGCCGTGCCGCGATCGCGCAAGAGATTCTCCGCCGAGGGGCCCGAGCGCCGGGTCGCTTGCATTCGCGCGCGCTCTCGATCTACGGCGCCGTGATCGAGGTCGAGGAAGGTGAGCGGGTCGAGCTGGTCCAACCACGCGGCGTCGAGGACCTTCTCGAGCGAGCGCCGAGTGATGGCCCGACCGCCGAGACCCGCAACAATCGTGCGCAGCACGCTCTCGTCGCGGTGCGTTGCGATAGCGATATCGCTGGAGAGGACGCCACCGGCTCCCACGCTGAAGGCCTTTTCGATGACGACGATCTGGCGTGCCGTGGCGAGTGCGTTGCGCACGGCCTCGCTCGGAAAGGGCCGAAACGACGTGACGCCGAGCACGCCAATCTTTTCGCCCGCCTCGCGGCGAGTGTCAACGGCGTCTTGGAGGGTGCCGAGCACCGAGCCCATGGCGACGACGATGACCTCCGCGTCATCGGTTCGGTAGGGGTGAACGAGTCCGCCGCTGTCGCGACCGGTGGCCGCACAGAACTCACCAGCGATCTCGGGAATGCGCTTCAGCGCGTCGAGCTGGCGGAGGTGGGCAAGGTAGCGCACCTCTTCGAAGGCTTCTGGTCCGACCATCGCACCGATGGAAACGGGTGCGCGAGTGTCGAGCACCTGGCGCGGTTCATACGGCGGGAGGAAGGAGTCGACGAACGTTTGATCAAGGAGGTCCACCCCTTCGACGGCGTGGGTCAGTATGAAGCCGTCGACGCAGACCATGACCGGCACCGAGAGCTCCTCGGCGAGGCGAAACGCCTGGACGTGAAGGTCGGCGGCCTCTTGGTTGCTCTCGGCGAAGAGTTGGATCCAGCCCGAGTCACGCACCGCCATTGCGTCGCTGTGGTCGTTCCAGATGTTGATGGGCGCGCCGATCGCTCGGTTGGCGAGCGTCATCACGATCGGAAGTCCGAGCCCCGCCGCGTTATAGACGGCCTCGGTCATGAAGAGAAGTCCTTGGCTCGAGGTCGCCGTGTAGGACCGTGCGCCGGTCGCCGACGCGCCGATGGCGACCGACATCGCGGCAAACTCGGACTCGACGTTGATAAATTCGCACGGGGTGAGCGTGCCCGCTTTCACCATCACGCCGACCGCTTCGATGATGTGAGTCTGGGGAGAGATCGGGTACGCACACACGACCTCGGGCCGACACAGCGCCACCGTTTCGGCGATTGCGCGAGAGCCTTCAATTTGACGAAGCACGAGCCACCTCCTGCACCTTGAGCGCGACGTAGTCGTAGGCGGCTTGCGCGGCCTCAGCGTTTCGTTCGCCGACGGGACCTATGAAGTGCTCGCGCACGGCCTTGTCGATGGCGTCCATCGTGATCTCGCCGGTGAGGGCGGCGAAGCCACCGAGCAGGGCGGCGTTCGGGAGCGGGCGTCCGAGGTGTTCGAGCGCGAGCTCTGTCGCCGGGCACGTGACGAGCCGTTCGGGGCGGAACTCGTTGAAGTGGTCCCCGAATCCCAGCTCCGAGAAGTTACGAGACGTATTAATGAGGACGTAGCCGGCTGGCG
>JBAUSF010000058.1:0-21148 GCA_049581565.1 Acidimicrobiales bacterium | reverse complement strand
CAGTGAGGCGTTGTTGTAGGGACCAGACAGCCCGCGATCGCCGGTGACGACGAGCACGATGGCCTCATCGATCTTCTCGGGCAGGGTCAGCAGCTTTCGCGCCCCCGCCGGATCCCCGAGGGCTGCTTCCAAGATGATGCGCTGCATCCCAAGGCGATAGGGGCGGTTCGCGATGATGCGAGACAGGCTCCGAGGAATCTGGGCCGCCGCGATGAGCTCCATCGCCTTGGTGATCTTGCGCGTCGACTGCACGGACTTGATGCGTCGACGTAGTACTCGTTCCTGTCCACCGGCCACGATTCCTCCTTTCTCTCGCTCGGCTACTTAGTTACTGGTCGCAAAGACGTCGAGGAAGGACTTGAGCGCGGCGTCGAGCTGAACCGTGTCGCTCAGCGTCGCCGTCTCTCTGATCGTGGCCAGCACGTCGGGGTGCTTCGCACGAAGGTCCGTCAAGAACTCGGCCTGGAATCGGGTGACGTCCTCGACGGGAATCGTGTCGAGCCAGCCCCTCGTGCCCGCGTAGATCACGACTACCTGCTCTTCGACCGGCACCGGTGCGTTGAGACCCTGCTTCAACAGCTCCGTGAGGCGATAACCACGGTCGAGCTGCTGCTGGGAGGACTTGTCGAGCTCGGAGCCGAACGTCGCGAATGATTCGAGGTCACGAAACTGCGCGAGGTCGATCTTGAGCGTACCGGCGACGGTCCGCATCGCCTTGATCTGGGCCGCCCCACCGACGCGCGACACCGAGTTGCCCACGTCAATTGCGGGACGCACACCCGAGTAGAAGAGGTCGGACTGCAAGAAGATCTGGCCGTCGGTGATCGAGATGACGTTCGTTGGAATGTAGGCCGAGATGTCGCCAGCCTTGGTCTCGATGATGGGAAGAGCCGTCAACGAACCGCCGCCCCGCTCGTCGCTCAGCTTCGCCGCGCGCTCGAGCAGACGGCTGTGCAGGTAGAAGACGTCGCCGGGGTAGGCTTCGCGGCCCGGCGGGCGACGGAGCAACAGCGAGATCTGGCGATAGGCCTCCGCCTGCTTGGAGAGGTCGTCGTAGACGACGAGCGCGTGCTCGCCACTTTCCATCCACTGCTGACCGATCGCGCACCCCGCGTAGGGAGCGAGGTACTTGAACGGCGCCGGGTCGCCCGCGCCGGCGATGACCACGACGGTGTACTCGAGGGCGCCGAAGTCCTCCAGCGTCTTCACGGTCTGGGCGACCGAGGAGTTCTTCTGGCCGATCGCGACGTAGATGCACTTCACCCCTTGACCCTTCTGGTTCAAGATGGTGTCGATCGCGACGGTGGTCTTACCGGTCTTGCGGTCGCCAATGATGAGCTCACGCTGGCCCCGACCGATCGGGGTCATCGCGTCAATGGCCTTGATGCCAGTCTGGAGAGGCTGGCTCACGGGCTGGCGACCCGTGATGCCGGGCGCCTGGATCTCCATGCGTCGAATCTCGGGGTTTACGAGCGGGCCCTTGCCATCGATTGGCACGCCCAGCGCGTTCACCACGCGACCGAGCAACGCATCGCCGACCGGCATCGAGAGGATGCGACCCGTCGAGCGCACCACCTGCTCCTCTTCGATGTTGTCAACCGAGCCAAGGACGACGGCGCCGATCGTCTCTTCGTCGAGGTTCATCGCAAGTCCAACCGTGCCGTCTTCGAACTCGAGGAGCTCGTTCACCTTCGCCGAAGGCAGGCCGGACACGCGGGCGATCCCGTCGCCAACTTCGACGACGCGGCCGACCTGCTCGGCGACCACCTCGGGGTTGTACTCGGTCACGTGCTTGCGCAGCGCTTCGGTGATCTCGCTGGCGCTGATCGTGAGCTCGGTCATTAGATATTCCTTTACCTAGTCGTTTCGATTCAATGCGGATTCGAGGGCCCGGCCCGACGTGACCGTCTCACGCAGCAAGTTCAGTCGGCCTCGGATGCTGGCGTCGAGCCGCAGGTCACCGAGGTGGATCAGGACACCGCTCAACAGCGTGGGGTCCTCGGCCAGCTGCAGCTCGACCTGCTTACCGGTCAGGGCGTGGAGCGACGCGGCGAGCTCTGCGCGAATCTCGTCGTTGAGGGGCCTGGCGATGTGCACCCGCGCGACGCGCCAGTCGCGTGCGAGGGCGACGTAGTCGACCAGGTAGCGCAGCGTCCCCACCACGTCACGAGGGCGTCCGCCTTCAATGGTGAAGTGCGCGAGCTCGAGCGACACCGGGTGAACCTTGCCCTTGAGGAGCTGGTCGGTCAGACCGATCCGCGAGCCAATTGGCGCATCACGATCGACCATCACACGACGAAGCTCGGTGTTGCCCTCGATGGTGGCCGACCATCGAAAGAGGTCGTCCTCGATTGAGTGGAACTGCTCGGTGTCGGTCGTTTCGAGCAGCGCGTCGGCGAAGCCGCACACCCGACGCCGCGCCTCGAGAAGGCCTAAGGGCTCGAAGAAGAACTCTTCTTCGAGCAGGGCGTGCGCCACGTGCGCCACCTCTTCGATCTCGTGGGCGACGTCTTGGGCTGGCGCCGCGGTCGCGGCGTACACGCACAGACGCACTGTCGGCTCGCCGACCTTGCCTTCGAGGAGGTCGTGGAGAATCAGGCCACGCGACACGTTGTCGATGGAGGTGTCACTCATGACCGTACTCAGATCGCGATGATCGAGGATCGTCGAGGCGACCGAAGCAAGCCCGGCCGTGGTCGCGCGCAGCGCGTTACGGTCGAGCTGGCCAAGGACAGCAGCGGAGAATCCTTCGATCTTTGCCAGCATGGCTAGCGGACCGTCCCTTGGGCTACCTCGGCGTTGAGGGCGGCGACTGCCTCACGAACCAGGTCATCGTGAGTACTCTGGTCGACCTCGCGTGCAACGATCTTGGAGACCAGATCAAAGACGATCTCGCCCATGCGGGCCGACGCCTCGTCGATGGCGTGCTGACGCGCGGCGACGACTTCGGTCTGCGCGTTCGCCACGATGCGGTCGTACTCGCCTTGGGCTCGCCCGGCCGCTTCCGCCTTCAGCTGGTCAGACGTCTCCTGCGCACCCGCCACGATCGCTCGAGCTTGCTCGCGAGCTTCGGCCAGGACCTTTGCTCGCTCGTCGTCGGCCGCGGCCGCTTCGGCGCGTGCGGCGTCAGCCGCGGCCAGGGAAGAGCGAATCTTCTCTTGGCGCGACTCCATTGCACGGTTGAGCGGCGGCAGGATGTACTTCGTCATCAGCCACAGGATGATCGCGACGACCAGCAGTTCAACGAAGAACGTGCCGTTCGGCAGCAGGAAGATTGACGTTCCAAGCATCTCGAGAGACCTTCTTTCTTAGGACACAACATTCGCGACGCGCCGAATGGCGCATCGCGACACCACTAGTGCTTCTCGAAGACGTACACGAAGACGACCATGAACAGCAGGTTGATGAAGTACATCGCCTCCACCAGACCGACCGTCAAGAAGAAGTACTGACGCGCCTTGTTTTCGATTTCGGGCTGACGAGCGATGGCCGCGATGGTCTGGCTACCGGCCAAACCGTCACCGATGGCCGCGCCGATGGCACCACCGCCGAGGGCGAGACCGCCACCGACCAGTGCTCCCGCGATGCGTACCGCACTTGCGATGTCATCTGTATTTGTAGCCATTAATCATTTCCTCCTGGGTTTGTTAATGCGAGGTCTCTAGTTCAGCCGAATGATCGTTGCTCGTCGCAAATCCGAAGTACAGGATCGTCAGCAGCATGAAGATGTATGCCTGGATCAACCCGATGAAGAGGTCGAAGGGTTTCCAGATGAGCTCACCGAACGGCGACACGAAGATCGGCAGGAGCGACACCATGACCGCGACCATGAGTCCACCCGAAAAGAGGTTGCCGAAAAGTCGGAAGGTGAGCGTGATGGGCTTGGTGATCTCTTCGATCACGTTGATCGGGGCGAGTGCGACGTAGGGCTCTTTGTAGTGGCGGAAGTAACCGCGAAAACCTCGGGCACGAAACGACTCCACGTGTACCCACGCAATGACGAAGAGCGCCATCGCGAGCGGCAAGTTCACATCGCTTGTCGGTGCGGGCAAGATCTCGGCCGAGATGCCGGGACGCAGCGACGAAGGAATGAAGCCGATCCAGTTGCATATCAAGATGAACATGAAGAGCGTCACTGCGATCGGCACGAAACGACGACCCTTCGGCCCGATCGCCGAGTCTGCGAGGTCGTTCACCTGCTCAACGAGTACTTCCCACATCAGCTGCAGCTTGCCCGGTACCCCGTCGGTGACCTTCGAACGCATACGAAAGCCGAGGTAGAGAAGGATCGCCATAGCGAGCAGCGTTGAGGTTACGATGTCGGTATCGACGGCGAGACCGAAGACGTGCACTTGAGGGTGCACGCCGACGGATATGTTCCCCCCGGCTTCCAACATCCTCACTACATGCCTCCCTGGTTTGCCACGACGCGCAAGACGTTCACGACAAAAACGATTTGATAAAGAACAAGCCCTGACACAATACCGATTCCGAAGGGGGCGTTCAGCCAGACGAAGCCGAGGACCACGATGGTCATGACGACGAGGCGTCCGGTCGTCTTGCCCCCGAGCTGGCGGCGGACCGCCTTGGTGCTCTGCTCACCGCGAAGTTCGACGCGCGCGGCCTGACGATCGAGGAATCGAAGGTTGACGATTGCGAACACCACGCCGAGCGCTACACCGAGCGCCGCGAGCGGAGGAGCAATGAAGATCGCGACCACAAATCCCACTACTCCCACCGCGAGAGCCGAAAGGGTGGTTCGGCGTAGGAGGCGTGGGAGGGTGTTGGTGGGCAGGTTTTCTAACACGGGCGGTCAATTTTAGAGGAAGCGCCGGACGAGTTGAACCACGCTCGCGACGGCCGCGACCGTCCCCAACACTATCCCTATTAAAAGACCCCACGGCGCGAAGTCCCCGAGGCGGTCGAGGTAGAGCCCGAAGACGACGCCAACTGCCTCGCAGCCGGCGAGCGTCGTGCCCATGGCGGCGAACGCGGCCAGGCCCGGGAGATCCTTCGTATCAGGTTTTCCCTGATCCGATGGCTTGGGCGGCTCGTCGTTCGGAGTCGTCATCGAGTCGCACGCTCAGTGGTCGAGTCCGGCTCCTCGCGCTGTCGGCGCGTGCGCCAACGAAGCGGGCTCATCCACGTGAAGAGCGCGATGACGAGAACCGCGACGCCGAGAGGGATGAACACGTTCGCGCGCGTGTCAAACAGGGGCAGGAGCACGAAGCCGCAGAGCAGCGCCGTCCAGGCCCAGAGGATGATCACCGTCCGGCGATGCCCGTGTCCCAGTCGCATCAACCGGTGGTGGATGTGGTCCTTGTCGGGCGTGTGGAAACCCTGGCCCGACGCGGTGCGACGGATGAAGGCCCACACGGCGTCAACGAGCGGCACGCCGAGGATGAAGACCGGGATGAGGAGCGGTGCGAAGAAGAAAAAGGTGACGCCACTCGTCGGCGGGGTTCTGCCTCCGATGACCATGGTTGACGCGCTCATCAAGAGCCCGAGCATCAAGGAGCCGGCGTCGCCCATGAACAGCTTGGCGGGATAGAAATTATCGCGAAGGAACCCGATGCAGATCCCGCACGTCAGGGCCGCGATGAGGGGGCCGACGTTGGTCGCCGGCAGGAGACCGAGGCCTTCGAGCCGAAGTCCGTACACGCAGAGCGTCCCCGAGGCGATGGCCACGATGCCCGCCGCGAGCCCGTCGAGCCCGTCGATCAAGTTGATGGCGTTGCAGAGAGCAAACACCCAGATCGCGGTGATGATGGGAAGAATCGACGGTCCGAGGACGATGAAGCCGGCGAAGGGCAGCTTCAGCTGGTACATCGTCGCCCCTGAGAAATAGAGAATTGACGCGGCAAGAAACTGCCCCGCCACCTTCGCCGGGGCGCTCATCTCGCGGAAGTCGTCGAGCACGCCCACGACGAAGATCACACCCGTCGCGAGCAGGACCCCGAGCGTCTCGTGCGACGAGACAATCACGCTGCGCAGGGACGGTATGAAGAGAGCGCACATCAGCGCGATGCACAGTCCGACGAGCATCGCGCCGCCTCCGCCGTAGGGCGTCACGTTCTGGTGGACCTTGCGATCGCCCGGCTGAGCGGTGTAACCGATCCTCAGGGAGATCTCCCGCGCGGGCCGGTTGGCGACCAGTGTCACGACCGCCCCCACTACCGCCACGGCGACGTACGCGGCGATGTTGTTCATGAACTACTTGAAGTTCGCGTACGGGTTGAACGAAGCGCAGAGCTCGGCCACCTCTGAACGTACGCTCGCGATCGCGTTGTCGTCCTCACGCTGGCGAAGAGCCCGGGCCATGAGGGCCGCGATCGTTTCAAACTCTCTCTCGTGCATTCCTGCGGTCGTTTCGGCGGCCGTGCCGACGCGAAGGCCCGAGGTGACGAACGCGCTGCGTGGGTCATCGGGGATCGTGTTTCGATTGGTCGTGATCCCCGCTCGATCGAGAACCTCCTGGGCGACTTTGCCCGTCAGTTCCGCGTCGAAGTCGCGCAGGTCGACCAGCACCATGTGATTCTCCGTGCCGCCCGAGACCATGCGAAAGCCCTCCTTCGCGAGCGCGTTACCAAAGGCGTGCGCGTTCGTAACAACCTGTTCGGTGTACTCGGAAAAGCTTGGCTGGCTCGCCTCTTTGAACGCGACGGCCTTCGCGGCGATGACGTGTTCGAGCGGCCCACCCTGTTGGCCGGGAAAGACGGCGGAGTCGATCTTCTTCGCGTGCTCTTCTCGGCAGACGATCGCGCCGCCGCGCGGGCCGCGCAGCGTCTTGTGCGTCGTGAACGTGACGACGTCAGCGAAGGGCACGGGATCGGGGTGCGAATGGCCGGCGATGAGACCCGCGACGTGGGCCGAGTCGAACATGAGCATCGCGCCCACCTCGTCGGCAATCGTACGAAATGGTTGTGGGTCGATACGTCTCGCGTACGCCGTCGCACCGGCGACGATCAGCTTTGGACGGTGCTCGAGCGCGAGGTCGCGCACGTTGTCGAAGTCGATCACTTCACCGGGTACCGTCGGATCGTCCGAGCGTGGCGTGACCCCGTAGGACACGAACTTCCAGAACTTCGAGGTAATCGACGCCGGCGAGCCGTGGGTGAGGTGGCCACCCTGGTCGAGCCGCATCGCGAGAATCGTATCGCCCGCGTCGAGAAGGGCCTCGTAGACGGCCACGTTCGCGTTGGCTCCGCTGTGGGGCTGGACGTTCGCGTGATCGGCACCGAACAGTGCGGTGAGGCGCTGGCGAGCCAGCTCTTCGACTTCGTCGATGATGTAGTTCCCGCCGTAGTAGCGCCGACCCGGATAGCCCTCGGCGTACTTGTTCGTGAGGATCGAGCCGGTCGCGGCGAGCACCGAAGGCGAGGCGAAGTTCTCGCTCGCGATGAGCTGCACCGTCGTCGTCTGGCGATCCCAGTCCCTCGCCAGGAGCGAGGTGATCTCGTCGTCAGTAATCCACGCGTCGAGCGGTGACGATCCCATGTACTTACCTGCTTTCGTTCGCGGCGTCTTCGTCGAGCTGCCGCAGCTTTTCGATTCGGGCGTTGTGCCGTGCTTCCGGCGTCGCACGCAGCCAGGCTTCGAGCGTTTCGAGCGCGACGACCGGTCCGGTGAGCCGTCCACCCAGGCAGAGCACGTTCGCGTGGTTGTGCTCGCGGGCGAGGTGACCCGTGGTCACGTCGTGGACGACCGCGGCGCGAACGCCGGGTACCTTGTTTGCCGCCATCGCGATGCCAATGCCAGATCCGCAGCACGCGACCCCAAGCTCGGCCTCGTTCGAGACGACCGCACGGCCCACCGCGGCGCCGAAGTCTGGGTAGTCGACCGGCTCGGTGGAGCTGTTGGCGCCGAGGTCGATCACTTCGTAGCCCCAGGCTTCGAGCGAAGACTTGAGGAGCGTCTTCAGGTCGTAGCCGGCGTGATCGGAGCCGAGGGCAATACGCATTAATTCAACCCTACCGTTGGCTCGCACCTCGAAGCCTGGTAGAGGCAGCGGAGGGTCTCGCGCTCGACCGGCCGTTCGCCCTCATCCCCGGGCGGATCGATGGGTAGGATCGGCCCATGAAGCAAGTGTCGCTCGCGCCACCGCTCAACTCGGCGCTCGACACGACGAGCGAGGCGTTTCAAAAAAATCGCGCAGACATGCTCGAGCAGCTCGACGTGATCGACGAACTGCTCGACCAGGCCGAGGCGGGTGGCGGCGAGCGCGCGATGGAGCGGATGCGCTCGCGGGGAAAGCTCCCAGCGCGCGAACGCATCGCCACCGTGCTCGACCCCGACTCGCCCTTTCTCGAGATCTCCGCCCTCGCGGGCTACGGCTCGGACTACGCCGTGGGCGGAGGAATGATTGTCGGCATCGGGGTCATCGCGGGGACGGAGTGCCTGATCATGGCCAATGACCCGTCCGTGCTCGGTGGCGCGCTGACCCTCTATTCGGCAAAGAAGTGGATGCGCGCGCTCGAGATCGCCCGCGACAATCAGATTCCCTACGTGAGCTTCGTCGAGTCCGCGGGGGCTGATCTGCGAGTCGGAAAGGGTGGCGGAGGGCGGATGCAAACGGGTCACTTCGCCGAGAGCGGGCGATTCTTCTACGACCTCATCGAGCTCTCGAAGATGCGGGTGCCGACCGTCTGTGTCGTCTTTGGCTCCTCGACGGCTGGCGGCGCCTACCAACCGGGACTGAGCGACTACAACATCCTCGTCAAAGACCAGTCGAAGATCTTCCTCGCCGGACCCCCGCTCGTGAAGATGGCAACCGGCGAAGAGTCGGATGACGAAACGCTCGGGGGCGCTCGGATGCACGCCGAGGTGTCCGGTCTCGGTGACTATCTCGCTGAGGACGAGATGGATGCGCTGCGAATGTGCCGAGAAGTGGTGTCACACCTCAACTGGCGAAAGAAAGGTCCCGGCCCATCCCTCAAGAACGATGAACCGAGATACGACCAAGAGGAGCTGCTCGGCATCGTGAGCCGCGACCTGCGCCAGAGCGTCGACGTGCGCGACGTGCTCGCCCGCGTCGTCGACGGGTCACGTTTCGAAGAGTTCAAGTCGCCCTACGGATCGACCCTCGTCTGCGGGTGGGCGAGCATTCACGGCTATCCCGTTGGCATCCTCGGCAACAACGGGGTCATCCATCCCCAGGCGGCGGAAAAGGCGGGTCAGTTCATCCAGCTGTGCAACCAGATCGACGTGCCGCTCATCTTCATCCAGAACATCACCGGCTATATGGTCGGCAAGGATGCCGAGGCCGAGGGCATCATCAAGAAAGGTTCTCAGATGCTGAACGCGGTGACCAACTCGACCGTCCCCCACCTGACCCTCATCATCGGCTCGTCCTACGGCGCGGGCACCTACGGCATGTCCGGGCGAGCCTTCAACAACCGATTCACCTTCCTCTGGCCGACGGCGAAGATCGCCGTGATGGGACCCAAGCAGATCGCGGGCGTCATGAGCCAGGTTCGGCGCGGCCAGGCCGAGCGACAGGGTCTCCCCTTCGACGAGGAGGAAGACGCCAAGATCGTCGCGATGGTCGAAGAGGCGCAAGAACAGGGATCACTCGCCCTCGGCGCGACGAGCGCCGTCAGCGACGACGGCATCATCGACCCGCGCGACACGCGCACCGTGCTCGGCTTGTGCCTCTCGGTCGTTCGCAGTCGAGCGGTGGAGGGCGCGACGAGCTACGGGGTCTTCCGCTTGTGACGTTCACGACGTTGCTCGTGGCCAACCGAGGCGAAGTAGCCCGGCGGATCATTCGCGGCGCACGAGCCTCGGGGCTTCGCACCATCGCGATCTTCACTCCGGTCGATGCGCGCGCCCCCTTCGTCAGCGACGCCGACGTCGCCGTACCGGTCACGAGCTACCTCGATCTCGAGGCGATCCTCGCTGTCGCCGCGTTGAGCGGCGCCGACGCCGTCCATCCAGGCTATGGCTATCTCTCAGAAAAGGCCGAGTTCGCCTCGGCCGTTCTCGCGGCGGGCCTCACGTGGATCGGTCCCCCGCCCGAGGTCATCGCCGCGATGGGTGACAAGCTCGAGGCAAAGAAGGTGGCCCAGTCCTGTGGCGTTGCCACGCTTCCTTCGAGCGACCGCGAAGAGGACGCGCACGCTCTCGGCTTTCCGCTCATGGTGAAGGCCGCCGCCGGGGGTGGCGGCAAGGGCATGCGCATCGTCGACAGCGATGGTCAGCTCGATGACGCGCTCGCGAGCGCGCGGCGCGAAGCGATGAGCAGCTTTCACGATGGCCGCGTCTTTCTCGAGCGCTACATCGCCGCTTCGCGCCACATCGAGATTCAGATCCTCGGCGACCGGCACGGCAACGTGGTGCACCTTGGCGAACGCGAGTGCTCGATCCAACGCCGCCATCAGAAGCTGGTCGAAGAGTCGCCTTCGCCGATCGTCGACGAAGCACTGCGCGTCGCCATGGGGTCGGCGGCGCTCAAGGTCGCACGAGCCATTGGCTACGAGTCAGCGGGTACGGTTGAGTTTCTCCTCGATGACGACACCCGCGACTTCTACTTCCTTGAAGTAAACGCGCGTCTGCAAGTCGAACATCCGGTTACCGAAGAGGTGACGGGCATCGACCTGGTACGAGAACAGCTGCGCATTGCCCAGGGAGAAGAGCTCGGCTACGAGACGGACGATGTCCGTGCGAGCGGGCACGCCATCGAGGTTCGCCTCTGCGCCGAAGACCCCGCGAACGGCTTCTTGCCCGCCACGGGCACCCTGCACGCGTTCGTCGTCCCGAGTGAACCGGTCGCGCGCTGGGAGAACGGAGTCCGCGAGGGGACGAGGGTCACGGTCGACTTCGATCCCCTCCTCGCCAAGGTGATCGTCCACGCCTCGACCCGTGCGCAGGCCGCGCGAACGCTCGCGCTCGCGCTCGAGCGGCTGCACGTCGGTGGGGTCACGACCAACCGCGACTTTCTCGCTGCGACGCTTCGCCACGAGCGTTTCCTCGCGGGCGAGACGACGACCGACTTCATCGAACGCGCCGAGCCCGCACGAGCACTCGAGCTTCGCGACGAGGAGTTGCACTGGCTCGCGACGGCGGGAGCGCTCTGGTTGCAGGGAAAGCACCGGTCCGAGGCGCCGGTGCTCGAGGCGATCCCGAGCGGCTGGCGAAACGCGAGGCTTCCGCGCCAGCACGTCGCGCTGCGATGCGCCGAACGTCACGTCGACGTGCGCTACGCGGCGCGGCGTGACGGCAGCTTCGACGTTGGCGACCTTGGTTCGGCGCGGATTCACGAATGGGGTCCGCGCTCGATCGACGTTGAGATCAACGGCGTTCGTCGACACCCGCCCGTCACCCACGCGCACGGTCACCTCTACGTCCAGGCGCTTCGCGGGACGGTTGATTTCGTCATCATCCCGCGATTCGAGGTTCGCGGCAGCCAGCTCGCCCCGGGGGGGCTGAATGCCCCTATGCCCGGGCTCATTCTTGACGTGCGCGTCGCGCCCAACCAGCACGTTCTCGCGGGCGAGACGCTCGTGGTCATGGAGGCAATGAAGATGGAACACGTCATCACCGCTCCGTGCGACGGCACCGTGAGCGCGGTGTTCGTCGCAAAGGACGAGCAGGTAGAGCGCGACACCCCGCTGCTCGCCCTCGAGCCCGACGCCGTCGAGGAGGCGCAGTGAGCGAGCCAATTCGGATCGCCAACTGTTCGGGCTTCTACGGCGACCGCCTCAGTGCCGCGCGAGAGATGGTTGAGGGCGGGCCGATTGACGTCTTGACCGGTGACTGGCTCGCCGAACTCACGATGTTGATCCTCGCGAGAACCCAGCGGAAGCACCCCGGCTCGGGCTACGCGCGAACGTTCGTGACCCAGATGGAGCACGTCATGGGCACCTGCCTCGATCGTGGCATCAAAGTGGTGTCGAACGCCGGCGGCCTCGACCCCGCGGCCTGCGCCGAAGCGGTCGCCCAGGTCGCTCGCTCCCTCGGGCTCGCCCCGACGATCGCCTACGTGAATGGCGACGACCTCATGGCTCGGCTTGAGGACTTGCGAAATGCCAGCCAACTGCTGAACTTCAACTCGAGCGACGCGATCGACGACATCTCGAGCTTCATTACGGCGAACGCGTATCTAGGATGTTTCGGCATCGTCGAGGCGCTCTCCATGGGCGCCGACATCGTCGTTACCGGCAGGGTCACCGACGCCGCGCTCGTCTGCGGGCCGGCGGCCTGGCACCATCGGTGGCGCCGCGACAGCTTTGACGCGTTAGCGGGCGCCGTCGTCGCCGGACACGTCGTCGAGTGCGGCGCCCAGGTGGCGGGCGGCAACTACTCGTTCTTTGGCGACGTGGCGGGCATGGACTACGTGGGATTTCCCTGGGTGGAGGTTGCGGAGGATGGGTCGTCAGTCGTCGGTAAGCACGAGGGCATGGGCGGCGAGGTCTCGATCGGCACGGTCACCTCGCAGCTGCTCTACGAGATCGGCGCACCGTCCTACATCGGGCCCGACGTGACGGCCCGCTTCGACACCATCGCGCTTGAGCAGGTCGACAGAGACCGCGTGCGCATCAGTGGGGTGCGTGGTGAGGCCCCGCCCACCACGCTGAAGGTCGCGATGAACGAGCTGGGCGGGTACCGCAAGGACCTCGTCGTGGCGCTCACGGGTCTCGACATCGAAGAGAAGGCCCGCCTCGTCGAAGCGGCATTCTGGCGAGCGTGCCCGTTTCGGCCCGACGAGTACGAGAGCGTCACGACGCGGCTCATTCGAACGGACAAAGCGGACCCTTCGACGAACGAAGAGGCAGTGGCGCTCTGGCGGCTCACCTTGAAAGACCACGACGAGCGAAAGGTCGGACGCGCCGTCGCCGACGCCGTCGTGGAGCTCGCCCTCGCGACCGTGCCGGGATTCTTCATCCCCGGTTCGCCGCCCTCACCCGGCGCGCCCTACGGCGTCTACCGACCAGCTCGGGTGGCGAGCAACCTCGTGCCCCAGTACGTCACTGTGCTCGGTGGCAAGCGCACCGTCATCGATTCGGTGGCACCGTCAAGTGAGGCGCACGTCGTCGCGAACGGCGGAACGCGAGCGCCCGCGCCGAACGGCCCCACCACCTTCGTACCGCTCGGCCAGCTCTGCGGGGCGCGCTCGGGCGACAAGGGCGGCGACGCCAACCTCGGCGTGTTCACACGCAGCGACGAGGCATTCGCGTGGCTGGACAGCTACTTGAGCGTCGACGAGCTACGCCGACTGCTGCCCGAGACCGCTCCGCTCTCGATCGATCGGTTTCGCTTGCCCGCGCTGCGCGCGCTCAATTTCGTCATCCGCGACCTCCTGGAAGAAGGCGTCGCGGCCTCGACCCGTCAAGACGCCCAGGCAAAGGGACTCGGCGAGTGGTTGCGCAGCCGCTACGTGGAAGTTCCGACCTCGCTGCTCGACCCATGACGAATTCGCTCGCGGCCCTGATGGAAGACCTGGGTGCGGAACAGTGCGCGCTCGATGACGTGGTCGCAACCAATGCGGAGGCGCAGTGGCGTCATTCGACCCCGAGTCCCGGCTGGGACGTCGCCGACCAGATCGCGCACCTCACCTACTTCGATGAGGCCGCGGCGGTCGCGATCCTTGATCCGGTACGCTTTCGCAGTGACCGCGACGAGCTCTTCGCTCGCGCGCTCGAGGGCTGCCTCGACCAGTTCACGCTGAGTCCGCTGCGAAGCCTTTCCCCGGCTGAGCTGCTCGAACGCTGGCGTGAAGCTCGCCGCGCGCTCGCTGTTGCGGCGAGCACGCTCTCGCCCGAGGCGCGCGTCGAATGGTACGGGCCGTCGATGAGCACGACGTCCTTTCTGAGCGCTCGCCTGATGGAGACGTGGGCGCACGGCACCGACGTCGTCGATGCGCTCGGCGCGTCGCGCCCGGCGACCGACCGGCTCGTCCACGTGGCGCGCCTCGGCTACCTCACGCGCCGCTGGTCGTACCAGGTGCGCAGCGAAACGGTGCCCGAGGGCGATCTTCGCCTCGAACTCACGAGCCCGAGCGGCACGGTCTGGACGTGGGGACCCGAGGACGCGGACGATACGGTTCGCGGCTCGGCCGAGGAGTTCTGTCTCGTGGTCACTCAGCGACGCCACTTCGACGACACCTCGCTTGAGGCCGGAGAGCTCGGTGCGCACTGGCTGGTGCGCGCCCAAGCCTTCGCGGGCGTCGCGACGTCAGGCCCCGAAAGGAGAGCGTCGTGAGCCTCATCGACTACGACATCGCGAGCAGCGTCGCCACGATCACGCTCGCCGACGACGAGCGACGAAACGCCCTGAGCGACGAGCTTCTGGGACAGCTCTTCGCCGCCGTTGATGACGCGGACCTCGACCCCGAGGTCCGCGTCATTGTCGTGACGAATCGCGGCACCGTCTTCTGCGCCGGAGCGAATCTGCGTGAACGGGCAACCGACTCCCCCCGATCGAGCGCAAGCCTGAGCGAGCTCCTCCTGCGGATCCGCAGCTCCAAGAAGATCTTCGTCGGGCGCATCGCCGGACACTGCGTCGCCGGAGGTGTCGGACTCGCCGCCGTCATGGACGTCTCGGTCGCGATCGACACCGCCTCGTTCGGCTTCAGCGAGGTCCGGCTCGGCGTGGTGCCGGCGATCATCTCGGTGGTCTGCCTGCCAAAGATGCGACTCGCCGACGCGCAGCAGGCGATGCTGCGCGGTCAGCGCTTTAGCGCAGAAGAAGCGGCGCGCATCGGACTCATCAGCCTCGTCGCCCCTGGTGACGAGCTCGACAGAACGATCGAAGCGATCGTCGGTGACCTCCTCGCGGGTGAGCCGACCGCGCTCGCCGCAACCAAGGCATTGCTCTACCGTCGAGCGGGCGCCATCGCTGACGACTTCGCCGAGATGTCCGCCCTCAGCGAGTCGTTCTTTACGAGTGACGCAGCGCGCGAAGGCGTCGCCGCGTTCTTCGAGAAGCGCCCCGCGCGCTGGATAGAGCGACCGCAGCCCTAAACACTGAGGACGCGCTCGATCTGCGCGGTGCTGATCGCTCCCGAGCGCAGTACCTGCCAGGAGTCATCCACGATCTCAACGACGGTCGACACGTCGCCGTCACGAGTGCCGCCGTCGAGGACCGCGTCGAGGAGTTCGTTCGAACCGAGAGCGAGGTTGACCTCGTTCGCGCTGCGACACGGCGGCTCACCGTGTTCGTTCGCGCTCGACACGGCGAGCGGTCCGCACGCGTCGAGCACACCCAAGAGCGCTTGGTCATTGGGAATACGAAAGCCGACCGTTCCGACGCCGCCGACGCGGACTGCGAGCTCGTACTCGACTGGCACCACGAGCGTGAGCGCCCCCGGCCAGAACGAGGCGCTCAACTGGCTCGCGAGCGACGGCCAGTCAACGTTGAGCTCACCAATCGCGGCGACGCTCTTCACGAGCACGGGCAACGCCACGCTCGTCGGGCGACGCTTCACCCGAAATAGCCTGTCGACGGCGTCGGGGTACGCCAGCGACGCGGCGAGGCCGTAGACGGTGTCGGTCGGCACAGCAACGACGGCACCCGCGCGCAAGAGGCCCACGGCCTTCTCGTAGTCGACGACATCGGTCATCGTCGCGCCACCAGGTGGCGGGGCAACCCCGCCATGTCAGGGTGGTCGTCCACCGTGGCAAAGCCCACGGCCCGTGCAAGGTCGAGCGCAGCGTCGGCGTGGGTGTGTGCGTGCTCGCAGATCAAAATGCCCCGTTCACTCAGCCACGCCGACGCCTCGCCGATGATCGTCTCGAGATCCCCAAAGCCGGGGAGGCCTCGAGCGTCAGGTGCAACGAGTGCGCCGTAGGGCTCGTGGCGAAGGACGGGGTCGAGCGTCGCGAACTCATCTTTGCCCACGTAGGGCGGATTCGCGACCACGAGGTCGATTCGGCCGCGCAACGACGGATCGAGCGCGCGGAACCAGGAGGAGCGAACGAACGAGACGGCATGAAGACGGTGCTTGAGCGCGTTTCGCCGGGCCACGTCAAGCGCGTCGGGCGACTCGTCGACGGCCACGAGACTCGCCGCGATGCCGCGCTCTCTGAGCTCGAAGAGCAGCGCGAGGCCGATCGCCCCCGAACCGGCCCCGAGATCGACGATCACCGGGGCCGTGACACCACTCGCGGCGAGCTCCTTCAGGGCGAGGTCAACGAGCTCTTCTGTTTCCGGGCGTGGGATGAGCACCCGTTCGTCGATCTCGAGATCGAGTCCGTGAAAGGGCCAGTGCCCCATGATGTACTGGAGCGGCTCTCCGTCGAGGCGCCGTCTCGCGGCCCTGCGAAGCGCCGTCGCGGCGTCGGGGTCGGCGCCGGGCACGAACTCTTCGACGAGCCAGCGAGCCTCACGCCGTTCGACGCCCGCCGCCACGAGCTCGTCGACGAACGTCGAGTTAACGTCCGTCACTCTCGGCCAGCTGGCGCGCGCGCTTGTCGGCGAGGAGGGCGTCAACGTAGGGATCGAGGTCGCCCGCGAGCACCGCGTCCAACGAGTAGTTCGTCAGATTGATCCGGTGGTCGGTCACCCGGTTCTCTTTGAAGTTGTAGGTGCGAATCTTCTCGCTCCGTCCGCCGCCACCCAGCTGCGAACGCTTGAGGTCGCCGAGCTCACTCGCCTGAGCGTCTTGGGCCGCCTTCAAGAGGCGCGAGCGCAAGACGATCAGAGCCTTCGCGCGATTCTGGATCTGGCTCTTCTCATCCTGCATCGACACCACGATGCCCGTGGGCAGGTGGGTGATGCGCACGGCCGAGTCGGTCGTGTTCACGCTCTGGCCGCCCGGCCCCGACGAACGGTAGACGTCGATCTTCAAGTCGCTGGGGTTGATATCGACGTCGACCTCTTCAGCCTCGGGCAGTACCGACACCGTCGCGGAGGACGTATGCACGCGGCCCTTCGCCTCGGTGACCGGCACGCGCTGAACCCGGTGCACGCCCGCTTCGAACTCGAGCCGCGACCAGGCGTCGTCGCCCTTGATCAAGTAGGTGGCCTCGTCGAGACCACCCTGCTCGGACTCGCGCTCTTCGATCACTTCGAACTTCCAACCCCGTAGCGCCGCGTAGCGGCGATACATCTCGGCCAGATCGCTCGCGAAGAGATTGGCCTCTTCACCGCCCTCCGCGCCGCGAATCTCCAGGATCACGTTGCGGCCCTCGTTCGGGTCGTGGGGCAAGAGCAGCGTCTCGAGGTTGGATTCGAGTTCGGCGATGCGAGCCTCGGCGGCGTTCACCTCGTCGCGCCACTGCTCGCGGTCATCGCCTTCGGAGTCGTTGAACATCTCACGAGCCGTCGCGAGGTCTTCCTGGGCCGCCTTCAGCTCCATCCAGGCAACGTTGATGTCGTTGAGTTCCTTGTGGCGGCGAGAGAGGTCGCGCAGACGCGTGAGGTCGCTCGCAACATCAGGTTCTGACAGCTGGGCTTCGACGGTGCGAAGCTCACTCTGAAGAACGTCCAGCGTCTCGTCGAGAGAGCGCACGAAACTCGCGGGGCGCTCGAGGACTTACGCCTTCGGCGCGCGCGCCTTTGTCTTTTGCGCGTAACGACGCTGGAAGCGCTCGACGCGACCACCGGTGTCGACGAGCTTCTGCTTGCCGGTGAAGAAGGGGTGGCACTCGTTGCACAGTTCGACGCGCAGGGTCGACTTGGTGGATTCGGTGGTAAAGGTGTTGCCGCACGAGCAGGTGACGGTCGCTTCACCGTAGGTGGGGTGGATGTCTGGCTTCATAGCGCTCCTTAGTGCGAAGGAAGAGTTTAGCGGGAAATCAGCTGGTCGGCGCCGGGCCTCGAGCGATCTCGGCCAGGAACTCGTCATTGGACTTGGTGGTCTTCAGCTTGTCGATCAACAGCTCGAGACCGGCGGCGTCACGCCCCTCGGCCGAAAGGCCGTTGAGGACGCGACGCAGCTTCCAGACCTGGGGCAGCACGTCGCGGCCGAAGAGCAGCTCCTCGTGGCGAGTCGACGAGCCGTTGACGTCGATCGCCGGGTAGAGCCGACGCTCGGCGAGACGGCGGTCGAGTCGCAGCTCCATGTTGCCGGTGCCCTTGAACTCCTCGAAGATGACCTCGTCCATCTTGGAGCCGGTCTCGACGAGGGCGCTCGCGAGGATGGTCAACGAACCGCCCTCTTCGATGTTGCGCGCGGCGCCGAAGAACTTCTTTGGCGGATAGAGGGCGCCCGAGTCGACGCCACCGGACATGATGCGTCCGGTCGCGGGGGCGGCCAAGTTATAGGCACGTGCGAGACGAGTGATGCCGTCGAGGATGATCACGACGTCGCGCCCCTGCTCGACGAGCCGCTTCGCGCGCTCGATGCAGAGCTCGGCCACGTGGGTGTGCTCTTCGGCCGGACGGTCGAACGTCGAGGAGATCACTTCGCCCTTGACGCTGCGACGAATGTCGGTGACCTCTTCGGGTCGTTCGTCTACGAGCAGCACCATGAGGTGCACCTCGGGGTTGTTCGTCTCGATCGACTGAGCAATCTGCTTCATGATCGTCGTCTTGCCGGCCTTCGGCGGAGAGACGATCAGCCCACGCTGGCCCTTGCCGATCGGCGCCAGCAGGTCGACGATGCGCGGGGTGAGGTCGAGCTTGCCCTCGTTCGTTTCGAGGTTGAGCTTCTCGTCAGGAAAGAGCGGCGTCAGATCTTCGAAGCGCGGACGGAGTCGCGCAACTTCGGGGTCGATGCCCGCCACGCTGTCGACGCGCAAGAGCGCCGGATACTTCTCGTTCGAGGCGGCCGGGCGGAATCCGCCGACGATGGTGTCGCCCTTTCGCAGGTGGTACCGGCGGACCTGATTGATCGACACGTAGACGTCGTTCGGCGAGGAGTGGTAGCCCTTCGTGCGCAAGAATCCGTATCCGTCGTCGCGCAGGTCGAGCAGACCCTCGACTTCGACGAGCTCGCCCGCGTAGGGCTGATCGGCGTTGGGCATCGCCTCGCCGCCGAAGCGCTCGCGTCCGTTGCGGTTGCGACGGTTGCGGCGGCTGCGATTGTTGGACTCGCCGCTGAACTCACGGGGCTGGCGCTCGGGGCGAGCCTGGGTGAACTGGCGAGCGACTGGACGCTCGCTCGGTGCGACCTCGCCACCGTTGGTCTCGGCCGCCGTGGGCGCGGGGGCCGACGCGGGGTCGGCCTTGGCGTCGGCGACGAATTCACCGAGCAGCTCTTCGAAGTCGTCAGTGGGCGTTGCGACGGTTCGACGTGAACGAACGGCTCGCGAGGGCACCTCGCTCGCACTGCCCGACGTGATGGGCGCGTCGCCCATGATCGCTTCGATGAGTGCAGCCTTGGTCGCGCGAGCGGGCGTATCGACACCCTTGAGCTTGGCGATCGTTTGGAGATCTTCTCGAGTTTTGGACTCGAGATCCGAACGGTCTGGAGAAGGCTTGATAGCCATGCATGATCCTTTCTCGCCGCCCAGGATGATGAGAAAGGGCGGAGAAGAAAATCGGGAAATGTCGTCTCGGAAGAAATTCCTTACGCCCGGCACAGCCGGACGGACGACACTTACTAGTGTAGCGGGAAATAAGTATAAAGCAACGTCTACGAGGTGAGCCCGCTAGCCGATCCGACCGAGGACCCTGCCGCACGTACGACACCTTCGCTCAGTTCGAGGGTAGCGGTCGCGTACGCCTCGTCGCGGTCGAGGTGTGAAATCACGATGAGCGCGGCGTCGGCGTAGCATTTTGCCAGGCTTTCTCGAAGCTTGTCGGCGCTCTCTTCATCCAGACCCTCGGTCGGTTCGTCCAGCACGACCACGCGTCGATCCGCCAAGACTTCGCGGGCCACGCCGAGCCGGCGCCGCTCGCCGCCCGAGAGCCCCCCGCCCCCACCGAGCGAAGTCGAGAGTCCCTCCGGCGCGTTCGCGAGCAGCGGACCGAGGCCCGCTACCTCGAGGGCTGCACGCAGCTCGTCGTCGCTCGCGGTCGGCACCGCTACTCGCAGGTTGCCCGCGAGGGTGGTCGCGAACACGTACGGCGCGTCGTCGACAAAGCCCACACTCGCTCGCACCTGGGCGGAGCGTAGTGAGGCGTAGTCAACCTGATCGAGCGCGAGTCTGCCGGTCGTCGGATCGAGGAACTTCGCGATCAGGCGCGCAAGCGTTGTCTTGCCCCCTCCACTCGGTCCGCGCACGAGGAGGACCTCGCCCGGCGCAAGATGGAGCGACAGCCCGTCGAGCACGCGCGTGTCGCCGTAGCTCAACGTGACCGCGTCGAGCGTCACGGTCTCGCCCACGGTCGCCGGGCCGTCGAGGGTCGGCTCACGCACGGGCGCGACCACGGCGGCGAGACCTTCGACGCGCTGCAGCGAGCGCCGGTCACGGCCGAGTCCCACGAGGGTGGGCGCGATGCCGCCCAAGAGCTCGAGCGCGGCCACGCTCATGAGCGCGGGAACCGCGAGCAGCGAGGGCGTGATGCGATGTTCGGCGAGTGCACGTGCGCTGAAGAGCGTCGCGGCGAGCACGCTTCCTCCGGCGACGAGGGTCGCGGCCATGCCCATCGCACCGCGGACCAGGCTGCGACGGGTGTCCGCCCGGTCGAAACGTTCCTCGAGGGCCCGACACTGCTCGAGCAGGTCATCCGTCGCGCCCGCCATGACGTACTCGTCACCCGACTGCGCGGCCCGGGCGGCGAGGGTTACGAGGGCTCGATGCACCTCGTCGAGTTCTTCTTCGCCGTTGGCGCCACATCGCGCGGCAACGAATGGCAGCAGGGCTCCCGTGACGACGAGACCGGTGGCGAGCGCGATCGCGCTGAGGGGCACGATCAGCCCGGTCACCGCCAACGTGACGAGTCCCGCGACCGCGCTGGTGAGTAGCGGCCCCGCCACCGCGGTGAGGAGATCCTGCACCCGCTCGACGTCGCCGAGCACCGTATCAACGACGTCAGCGCTGTGCGGGCCGAGCCCCGCGGGAACGAGCGGCTCGAGGAGGCGAGCAACGCTCGCGCGCACGTGACCCATGACGGAGAGGGCGGCCCGGTGCGTCTGGGTTCGTTCGAGGTAGCGGCCCGCGGCCTTGGCGAGCGCGAAGAGCTGCACGAGTCCCATCGGCACGGCGAGTGATAGGACGGCCGGTCGCTCGGCGGCACGTACGATGAGCCACGCGGACGTGCCCGCGAGTCCGACGCTCGAGCCAGTGACCAAGACTCCGGCCGCAAAGGCTCGGCGCAGTGC
>JBAUSF010000057.1:0-2807 GCA_049581565.1 Acidimicrobiales bacterium | reverse complement strand
CGGTGATCTGTGCGTTCGCCGTGCGCGAACTTCGGGGCCGCTGGACCCTCGACGCCTTCCTGCCCGGGATCAATCTGTTCGTCGCGAGCGTCCTTGTCGCCGAGCGCCTCGGACGACGACGCAGTTGGCGCGTGCTCTCGGAGGTCGCGCTGCTCGCGCTGTTCGCCGCCTCGTCGCGCGCCGACCTCTGGCTCTTCGTTGGTCCCATGGTCGTGGCCTACGTGGAGACGTCGTGGTTCGACGCGCTGATCGATCGCCTGAGCGGCTCGGCCAAGGTCGACACGAGCGACCCTCAAGGTCGGCGAAACGCGGCGCCTAGCTGAGGGTGTCGCGCAGTCGCTCAGCCACGCCGATCCAGCCCTTGTAGGCCTGGGTCGTCGCGGGCGCGGTCTCGAGCGCGTGCAGCAGCGTCGCTAGGAAGTTCTCGTCACGCGCGCGCAGCGACGAAGCGCTGGCGACGTAGGTGCGAATCGTAAAGACAATTCCTCCAGAGCGCGCGAGACGGCGCAGCGTCTGGCGCTCGACGCGAAAGAACCAGTCGTCGAGGCTGCCGCTCGGTGCGACGCGCGCGCCGTAGGGCTGGTGCAGCGCCGGGCTGTCGAGCAAGGTCCAGTTGAGTCGCCAGAACGAGCGGTCGCTCTTCAGGCGATCGAAGAACGCGTTGGTGGGGCGGGCGAGCTCCTCGTCGTAGTGGGGCACCGGCCCGTGGATCTCGTCAAGGGTGGTGCCGATCTTCGACGACAGGAGCCACCGCGAGGGAAAACAGACGCAAGCCGCACGCAGACGCCACGCGTCCGCGCGCACGAGCACGCAGAGGTCCTCTTGCACGAGGCGGCTCGCCGCGACGATCGGGTGCTCGTCGCGTTCGGCGTTGGTCTCGAGGTCGGGCCGGTAGCGCGCCAGGTGCGCCCGCACCTCCTCGAGCAGCTCGAGGCTGGGCTCGTCGCCCTCGGGGTTCGCTGCCACCACCGAGTCGTAGTCCGTCTCGAGCAGCGCTGCCTTCAACGCCACCTCCTCGTCGTAGTGGTCGTCGAACTCGAGCCAGTCCGCGAGGTCCAAGGGACGAAGTCCCATGGCGAGCCGCCACCCCCTGGGATCGAGTGGCACGTAGGGCATCGGGTCACTCGTCATCGACCCCGCCCTCGACGAACGACCAGCAGGTAGAAGAGCAGCGCGCCCAAGGGCACCGCGATGACGATGAACCGCGCCGCGGGCAAGACCGCCCCGCGATGCACCTTGGTGGACGCCGCGACGAGCGCCGCTCCCGACAGGCCTCCTACGTGCTCCACGCCTCCAATCTGGCACGTCCTCGGCCACTAGAAAGCGGCCACTACTATGGCTTTGGTACTTCGTAACTGCGAATACTTCCGTCAGGGGCCCATGCCAAGAAGCCAGCGCGCTCGTAGCGCCCGCGCCGTCGCCAACGACGAGGCCATTCGCAGCGCCGCCGTCTCCGAGGTGCTGCGCGTCGGCGTCGACCACGTCTCGCTTCGCGACGTGGGCCATGAGGCGGGCCTCACCCACGGGGCGACCTACGCCCGCTACGAGGACGTCGTCGAGCTGCTCGTCGACCTCTGGAACTCCGAGCTCTGCCGGCGGGCGATCATGATGTTCGAGCTCTGCATGAGCGCGGCGGAGGTGCCGAGCACCACGACCGTGGGCGCGCTGTTCGACTTCATTCGCGAGGCCACTCCGGCCGACGTCGCGAGCGTGCAAGTGCTCCTCACCGCGCGACGGATCCCGACGTTGCACGAGGAGGTCGAGCCGTTCATCCACGACTACCTCGAGCGCGAGTCGGGGCCGCTCAACACCAAGAGCGCAACCTTCGCTCGAGGGCTCACCCTGTTCGCGATGACGATGGTCCAGATCTTCGCCGACTCCCAGTTCGGACGCGACGAGGTCTACCAGGACGTGCTCGAGAAGCTCACCCTCGAAACCCTGGAGACCGACCCGCGCGACGTCAATGAGATCACCGTCTACGAGCCCGATGACCGGATCGTGCTCGCCTCCGGAGACGACCTGCGCGCCCAGCTCGCCTTCGCGACCTTCGGCGTCGTGGGCCGCAGCGGCTACACCCGCGCCACGATCTCGCGCATCGCGCGCCGGGCGAACTGCTCTCCCGGGGCCATCTACAAGCTCTACCCCTCCAAAGAGGCCCTCGTCGTCGCGGCCTTCATGGATCTCATGCGCGCGCGCTGGATGCGGGCCCAGAACTTCGTGAACGTCCTCGAGGAGGGCTCACTCACCCAACTGCTCTACGGCGCGGCGAACGAGCTCAACGCCGTGCGACAGAGCTTCACGCTCGAGACGGCGCTCGCCTCCGCCCACTCCGAGAAGCTGCGCGACGCGATCCTCGGCCAGGTGAGCGAGCTCGAGAGCGTCATTCCGCTGCTCAGCAACATCAGCGATGGTGAGAAGGATCGCCTCCGCTACCTCATCCGCTCGATCGTCTTCGTCACGATTGGGGTCACCTTTCTCGCGACCGTCACCCCGTCGATACAGACCCTCGAGTTCAACCAGTTCGCCGAACCATTTCGCCGTGCGCTGCTGCGCGACGGCGTGCCCACCTGGAGTGAGATGGTCCACCAGATCGTCGAGCTGGTGAGCATCCGCGGGTACTGATCAGCCGCTGGGCGGCGCCGTCTTTCCCGTCAGCGCCTCGAGTCGTTCCAAGATGCCCGAGATGACCTCGTCCTGGGCTAGCAGGTGCTTTTGGATCTCCTCGGACTACTTGAGGACCGCCTCGGCGTCCTTGTAGGTCTCCTCGGCGCGCTTGTCGGAAGCAGCCGCCTGGATGTTCTGGCCCA
>JBAUSF010000056.1:0-10594 GCA_049581565.1 Acidimicrobiales bacterium | reverse complement strand
TTCGCACCAAACGTAGTTTCACAGCCACAGCGAAAATCCCTTCGAACCTGTTCGTTCCGTCATTGGAACTGGGCGCTACACCCGAGCGTCCAAGTTTAGCGTTGTTTAGGAGGAGTAACCCTCCCGCCTTTCTTCTTCTTGTTTTTTCCTCCGCCGCGGGTCGCCGCGGCGCTCGCCATGCCTGCGCCGAGCGCCTCGAAGCCGGCCGGCAGTTGCTGCTCGCTCTTGGCCGCCTGGCGCGCAGCGAGTCCGGCCACGCGACCGAGCCCGCCGGGTAGCTGGGGCATCGATCCGCCGCCCATCTGGCGCATCATCTTCCTCATCTCGCCAAACTGCTTGAGCAGCTGGTTCACGGCGCTCACGCTCGTGGCAGATCCCTTCGCGATACGGGTGCGCCGCGAGCCGTCGATGATCGAAGGATCGCGCCGCTCGAGGGGGGTCATCGAGCGCACGATCGCCTCTACTCGCCCAAGCTCTCCTTCGTCGACGTTGCTCGCCGCGGTGCGCATCTCCTTTGTCACCCCGGGCATCAGCTTCATGAGGCCCCCGAGCGAACCCATCTTGCGCACCTGACCAAGCTGGGCGAGGAAGTCGTCGAGCGTGAAGGTGCCGCTCATCATGCGCCCGGCGGACTCGGCGACGACCGTGGGGTCCATTGTGCGCTCGGCCTGTTCAATGAGCGTCAGCACGTCTCCCATGCCGAGAATGCGCGAGGCCATGCGCTCGGGGTAGAAGAGGTCGAAGTCGCTGATCTTCTCCCCCGTCGAGGCAAAGACGACCGGGCGTCCGACGACCCCGCGCGCGGAGAGCACCGCGCCACCTCTCGCGTCGTAGTCGAGCTTCGTGACGATGAGGCCCGTCAACTCGAGGGCGTCGTGGAAGCTGCGCGCGGTGTGCACCGCGTCTTGTCCGGTGACGGCGTCGATCACGAGGAAGGTGTAGTGCGCAGAGGTGGCCCCGGCGATCGAGCGCACCTCGTCCATGAGCGCCTGGTCGATGGCGAGTCGACCGGCGGTGTCGATGATGACGACGTCGCGCCCGATGCGCGCGGCTTCGGCCACACCCTGGCGGGCTACCTCAAGCGGCGTCGTCGGCGTCGAGTAGACGTCGACGCCGACCTGGGACCCGAGCACCCGGAGCTGTTCAACGGCTGCGGGGCGCTGAAGGTCCGCCGCGACGAGGAGGGGCTGGCGACCTTGCTGCTTGAACCAGGCGGCGAGCTTGGCGGCGGCCGTCGTCTTGCCGGCACCCTGCAGACCCGCGAGCAGCACCACCGTCGGGGGTCGCGAGGCGTACGTGATCTTGAGGGGCGACGCGCCAAGGACCTCGATGAGCTGCTCGTG
This sequence comes from Acidimicrobiales bacterium, assembly GCA_049581565.1. Classification (GTDB taxonomy): domain Bacteria; phylum Actinomycetota; class Acidimicrobiia; order Acidimicrobiales; family RAAP-2; genus RAAP-2. Next base: position 9,251 of record JBAUSF010000056.1, on the reverse strand, counting down.
GACCGCTTTGATGACCTGCTGGCCCGGGGTGAGACTCTGGGCAAGGGCTTCGCCGCTCAGGCGTTCTCGCACCGCGTCGAGGAAGGCGCGCACGACGCCGAGTTCAACGTCGGCTTCGAGCAGCGCCGCGCGGACGTCAGCGAGCGCGGCGTCAAGGTCGGCGTCGCTGAGGCGTCCCCGCGAGCGCAGCGAGGTGCTCAGCCGCTCGAGGCGTTCACTGAGGGTGTCAAACATGTCTTAGAAGGCTACCGTGACACTCCGAGCAGCGAATCCACGAACTCTTTGGGATCAAAGGCGATCAGGTCGTCAACACCTTCGCCGATGCCGATGAACTTGACGGGAATACCGAGGTCTCGCTCGATGGCGATGACGATGCCCCCGCGAGCCGTGCCGTCGAGCTTGGTGAGCACGATCCCGGTCACGCCCGCGGCTTCGAGGAATTCGCGGGCCTGGCTGAGGGCGTTCTGGCCGGTCGTGGCGTCGAGCACCAACAGCGTCTCGAGCACCTGGCCCGGATCGCGATCCGCGACCCGACGGACCTTCGCGAGCTCGTCGAGGAGGTTGGTGCTGTTGGCGCGCCGGCCCGCCGTGTCGGCAAGCACGATGTCGAGACCGCGCGCGTGTGCTCGCCCGATGGCGTCGTGGACGACCGAACCGGGATCGGCGCCTTCGTTGGCGCGTACGATCTCTGCGTCAGTGCGTGAGGCCCACTGCTCAAGCTGGTCGGCCGCGGCGGCGCGAAAGGTGTCGCCCGCGGCCAGCATCACGCTTCGTCCCTCGTCACGGTGGCGCTTGGCGAGCTTGCCGATCGTCGTTGTCTTGCCCACGCCGTTCACGCCCACGAAGAGCCAGACCGCGACCCGGTCGGTATCGGCGCTCGTCACCGTTGAGCGATCACCGTGCAGGGCGCCGAGCAGAATCTCCCGCACCGCTTCGGCGACGCCCTCGGGCGCGCCATGTTCGCGAAGCTGGTCGAGCACGGTTGCCGTCATGGCGACACCCACGTCGCTGCGCAGCAGCACCTCTTCAACGACGTCGAGCTGGTCGACGCGGAGCTCACCCGCGCCCGAGAGCGCGCGCACTCGCTCAAAGACGCCCCTCGACGACGAGAGCCGATCGCCCAGAGGGATCGTCTCGAGCGAAGGAATCGGCGCCGTCTCGCTGACGAGCACCTCGGGCATGGCGGCGCGCGCCGGGGCGGCCACGATCGACTGGCTCCCACGGCGGCGACGCGCAATGAGCACCGTCGCGGCGAGCACCACCACAATCGCGATGATGACGTAGAGCGCGATCACGCCGTCTCTACTTCCTCTGGCCGGTTGACGCGCTGGCTGACCACCTTGGAGGATCCGCCGAGCACCATGGTGACTCCGTAGAGGGCGTCGGCCGCTTCCATGGTGCGCTTTTGGTGCGTCACAATCAGCAGCTGCGCCTCATCGCGGAACTCCCGTACGAGGCTCAAGAAGCGCTGAAGGTTCACGTCGTCCAGAGCGGCCTCGACCTCATCCATGAGGTAGAAGGGGGAAGGGCGCGAACGGAACACCGCAAAGAGAAACGCGAGCGCCGCCATCGAGCGCTCGCCGCCCGAGAGCAGCGATATACGCCGAACGTTTCGACCCATCGGACGCACTTCGATCTCGACGCCGGTATTCAGCGGATCGTCGGGCTCGCTCATGTTGAGCCGGCCCTGGCCGCCCGGAAAGAGCATCGCGATGAGCGAGGAGAAATGCTCGTTGACGTCGGCGAAGGCGGACGTAAAGGTCGCCATAATCTCTTCGTCGAGCGCGCGCAGCACGTCTTGAAGCTCACGCCGCGCGTGGCGCACGTCACTCACCTGAGCGTCGAGCTCTTTGTAGCGCTCTTCGAGCTCGGCGAGCTCTTCGAGCGCCAGGGGGTTGATCGGGCCGAGCGAGGTGATGCGCGCTTCGAGCTCGGCGACACGGCCCTCCAGCGTGATGCCCTCGGACAGCTCGATGGTCGGAGACGGTCCCATTTCGTGGGGCTCGACGCCAAGGTCGCGCCGGACGATCTCGTGGACGTTGGCGACTTTCACGACGAGCTCGGCCTGTTCGATCTCATAACGGCGCACGACCTCACCGAGCTCGCCGAGACGTACGTCGGCGTCGTGGCGAGCGCGGCGGACCTCTTCGAGGAGTTCGGCGCTGGCGCGCGTCGCCTCGAGCTGCTCGCGGTAGGTCGAATCCATCGCCTCTTGGTTGATGCGGATCTCTTCGGTGGCGCGCACGACGAGCGCACCCAGGCGTCCGAGCGCCTCGAGGTCGAACTCGAGGAGTTGACGCTTCGCGGCGGCGGCTTGCCGCTCTCCCGAGCGGCCCTCGAGTCGGCGCTCGATCTCTGCTTGACGCTGCTCAATCAGTCGTCGTCGTTCGGCGAACTCGGCCTCGCGGCGAGAGAGTGCCGTCGACTCCTCGTCGACCACGTGACGGCGAGCGTCGAGCTCGCGCTTTTCTTCGTTGCGACGCTCCTCACGCTCGAGGCTGAGGCGCCACGCCTCTTCAAGGTTCGGAATCTCTTCGCGTGCGCCCATGAGTTCCGCATTGAGCGTTCCTATCTCGGCGCTCGCGGCCAAGAGCTCTTGCTCGAGCGCGCCGATCGTCGCCGTGAGCGTGTCGCTCTCCTTCGCAAGTCGCGCGATTTCAGCGCGCAGCCGTTCAACGTCGCTTCGGGCGCTCGCGAGCTCGGCGGTCGCCGCGGCGAGACGTTCGAGTGCGTTCGCCTGCGTCGTTGTCGCCAGGTCACGGCGTGCCGTACGCGCCTCGAGCTCGCGCTCGGCGAGCCCAGCGGCGTCTTCGGCCTCATCGACGGTGCGTCGCGTCACGACCGCTCGTCCCGACGAGACGCGCCAGCCCATCGAGGAGAATCGGTCCCCGTCGCTCGTGACGATCGTGAGGTCAGGGTTCGCGAGGGCGACCTCGAAGCCTGACTCCCAGTCTTTGGCGACGAATGAACGAGAGAAGAGGGCGTCGAGCACGCGGGTCACGTGCGCGGGGGCGTCGTGGCGAGCGCGAACCGCGTCGCGCAAGGCGCGGGTGCCACTCGGCGCCGCCGGCGACACGACGTCCGCCTCGCCAACGGGCAGGATGAGTCCCGCTCCCCCTTCACGTCGAAGGGCCGCGAGGGCCGCCCGCGCCGAGCGGCGTCCGTCGACGACCATGGCGCTCACTGACGCGCCGGCCGCCGACTCGACCGCGCGCTCGAAACCGGTGTCGACCTCAATGAGGTCGAGGAAAGAGCCGAGCACGCCCTCCAAGTTGCCGATGATCGCTCGCCCACTCGCGCCCGAGAGCTCCTCGAGTGCCCGCGCGAGCGTCTCGGCACGGGCGAAGGCGCGCGAGGCCGCGTCCGCGCCTTCTTCGTGCGAGGCGTCGGCCTCGCGCCGTTCGGCGTCGGCCCGCGTGGCCTCGTCTTTAGCGCGTTGGGCGGTCACGGTCGCCGTCTCGAGCGCCGCTGTCGCCTGCTCACCGTCGCGACGGGCCATCTCGAGGGCGGACACGAGCGCCGCGCTTTGACGTCGAGCGTCGTCCAAGCGTGTACGGGACCTTTGTTCGTTGTCGCGCAGCGACGCGAGCGAACGTTCGAGCAACGCACTCTGCTCGCGCGCCGCGCGCAGCGCGGCCTCGTCGCTGTCGGGCGAGGAGCCGATGCTCTGATCGAACTGCCCTTGGGCTGCATCGAACAACGCCCGCGCGCTCGCGAGCGTGTCGCGCAGCTCGTTGAGGGACTGCTCGTCGTCGCGAAGCGTCTCGAGATCGCTCTCCAGCTTGGCGGCGTCGGCTTCGAGGGTCGCGATGACGTTCTCGTCCGCCGAGGCGACCAGTGCTTGACGGACCGAGCGCCGGCGTTCTTCAATGATCGAGCTCGTCCCACGGGCGCGTTCGGCGAGCCCTTGGAGCGTACCGAGCGTCGAGGCAAGGGCCTCTTCGCGGCGCGAGGCCATCTCCGCGGCGGCGGCGGTTGCCTGGGCGTCGAGCGAGGCGAGCTCGTGGCGCAGCTCGCGCTCGCGTACCGAAGCCTCCTCGAGGGCGTGATCGAGCTCGCGTCGACGTTCTTCGAAGTGATGAAGGCGCGAAGCGAAGAGCGCGTGACGAGCGTCGCGCAGTTCTGCTTCGACGTCAGAGAAGCTACGCGCCGAGGCGGCCTGACGCTCGAGCGGGCGCATCTGACGGCGCACCTCACGAACGAGGTCGCCGAGCCGCTCGAGATTCTCCTGGGTTGCGGCGAGCCGTCGCTCGGAGCGCTCCTTGCGTCGGCGGTGCTTCAACACGCCGGCCGCTTCTTCAATGACGGCTCGGCGGTTCTCCGGATTGGACGAGAGGATGGAGTCGAGCTGGCCCTGGCCGATGATCATGTGCTGCTGGCGACCAACGCCCGAGTCCCCGAGGAGCTCCTGCACGTCGAGGAGGCGACAGGTCGTGCCGTTGATCGCGTACTCCGAGTCACCGTTTCGAAACAGCGTTCGCGAGATCGTCACTTCGGCGCCGTCGATGGCGAGGCGCCCCGAGGAGTTGTCCAGCGTGAGTGCCACCTCGGCTCGTCCGAGGGCCGGTCGATTGGCCGTGCCCATGAAGATGACGTCATCCATGCGCGCACTGCGCAGCGCCCTCGTGCTCTGGGCCCCGAGCACCCAGGTGACCGCGTCGACGACGTTGGACTTTCCTGAGCCGTTTGGCCCGACGACCGCGGTGACACCCGGCTCGAACTCCAAAACGGTGGCATCGGCGAAGGACTTGAAGCCCTTCATGGTCAGTCGCTTAAGAAACACAGTGAGACGCTACCAACGTTCGAGACGTGCGCCGGAGCTTAACCCTGGCACTTTTCGCAGTAGAACGTCGATCGCCCGCGTACCGTCTCGCGACGGATTGGTTGGCGGCACTGGTAGCACGGCAGACCTTCACGGTTATAGACCTGATGGAACTGCTGGTAGTTTCCCGGCTTGCCGTCGGGATCCACGAACTGCTCGTCGGCGAGTGTCGATCCGCCATGTTTGATGGCGTCGGTGAGAATCTCGGTGATCGAGCGGTGCAGGCGCCGGATTTCGATGGTTGAGAGCGACTCCGCTGGTCGGTCGAAGCGAAGGCCCGCGGCAAAGAGAATCTCGTCTGCGTAGATGTTGCCGATTCCCGCGAGAATGTCCTGGTCCGTTAGGACGGCTTTGAGCGACGTCGAGCGGCTGCGCAGCACCGCGGCGAAGCGGTCCCAGCCGATCTGGTCTTCGAAAGGGTCGAGGCCGAGGTGCGCGAGCTCGGGGATCTCTTTGCGAATCGTGAGCCCTTCGCCCCCGATCGAGAGACGGGCGAACTTGGAGATCTCGACGGGAGGGTCGCCCTCGACGGGCGGCTTTGAGACGTAGAGCTCACCGAAGGTGCGCGGATCCACGTAGCGGAGCTCCCCACCCTGGAAGAACGTGAACACGGCGTGGGTGTGACGGGGCTTCGGATCCTTCGGACCCTTCGCGCGCAGGAGCTGTCCGCTCATGCCGAGGTGGACGACGAGGTGGGTCGAATTGTCGAGCCCGATGATGAGGTTCTTGCCGAGGCGCTGAATCGAGCGAACCGAGTGGCCCTCGGCCATCGCGCGAAAATCCCGCACGGTCTTGTGGCGGCGAACGACGCGGCCGTTCGTGACGAGGGCCGTCTTTATCTTCTTGCCAATGAGGTCGCGCGACAGCGAGAGGCGAACCGTTTCGACTTCGGGAAGCTCAGGCATCGTCGTGCTCGCGCCACGCGGCCCTCGCGGCCTCGCCCTCGGCGCTCTTCTTCGACCGTCCCTCACCGCGCGCGACGAGGTCGCCCACGCGCACCGTGGCGTAGTAGGTCACCTCGTGGGGCGGGCCGTCGGAGGAGACCTCGTAGTTCGGAGCGCCCAAGCCGTTCGACTCGGCCCACTGGCGAAGGCGAGTCTTCGGGTCAACGTCTCCCGGGGCGAGCGAGGCCCTCTCAACCTCAACCGCGAGCGCGTCGTGGACGAAGGACTTGGCAACCTCGTAGCCGCGTTCGAAGTAGAGGGCGGCGACCACCGCCTCGAAGGCGTCGGCGAGCAGGGATGGGCGCTCTGCGCCGTGCTCCTTCTTTACGCCGCGCCCGACGCGCAGATAGCCCCCGAGTTCGAGTCGACGCGCCGCGCGCGCGAGCGCCGCTTCGTTCACGACGCGACTGCGCACGAGCGAGCCCGTCCCTTCGTTCAGCTGGGGATAGCGCGTGACGATGAGATCGGCGATCGCGAGATCGACGACGGCGTCGCCAAGAAACTCGAGGCGCTCATTCGACTCGACGTCGTGCTCGGCCGCGTAGCTCGAGTGCGTCAGGGCCGTAAGGAGGAGCGGGCTCGCGGGTGAGAGACCCACACGCTCAGCGACGGCATCGAGCGACGTGACCAAGAGGTTCGCGTGCCTCGTTAGGCAACCTGTAGTTTGACTGCGACGTAGTCAACGGCGTCACGCACCGAGACGAGACCTTCTAAGTCCTCGTCGTCGATGTGAAAGCCCGCCGCGTACGTTGCGAGGCTCTCCTCAAGGGCTTCGACCAGTTCGATCAGTGCCAGTGAGTCCGCGCCCAGGTCCTCAAAGGACACGTCCTCAGTGATATCGCCGGGGCTCTTCTCCAGGATCTCGGCGAGCTCGTCACGCACGAGTTCCAAGATTGCGGCTCGATCGAGCGGTGCGGCGGTGTCAGCGCTCATGACGCCTCCTTGTCAACGTGCCCTAAGACTACCGAGCCCGCGCGAGCCGCTCACTGGTTAGGGGACTTGATCAGGTCTGATGGTGGCGGCAAGTTTCGACACGATCTCTTCGTCGGCGGCCTCGGCGGCGACGCGGATCGCGTTCATCACGGCGGTCGCGTTCGACGAGCCATGACTGATCACGCAGATCCCCGCGACCCCGAGCAGCATGGCGCCCCCCTGGCTCTCGGGTGTGAGCTTCGAGGCCACGGGGAGCAAGTACTCAAAGAGCACGTCACCGGCCGCCCTCGTCGAGTCGTCGGTGCCGATCGCTTCGAGAATGGTCGAGAACACAAATTTGAGCGCCCCCTCGAGCGTCTTCAGCGCGACGTTGCCCGTGAAACCGTCGGTCACGATGACGTCGACGGGTGAGGGGATGAAATCACGACCTTCGACGTTGCCGACGAAGTTCAGAGTCGACATTTCGTTGAGAAGCTGGTGCGTAGCCTTGACGAGCGGCGTGCCCTTCGTTGGCTCCTCGCCAATGGAGAGAAGACCAACCTTCGGGCGCTCGACGCCGTAGCGGGTCGCCACAAACGTCGAGCCCATCTGTGCGAACTGGACGAGCATCTCGGGCGTGCATTCGGCATTCGCGCCCGCGTCAACGAGGACGACGGGCGTGCGGCCCGGGTTGGGAATGGGCGTCACGATGCAGGGACGAATCACACCAGGGAGACGCCCCATGCGAAGCAGCGCCGACGCCATCGTCGCGCCGGTGTTGCCGGCCGAAACCATCGCGCTCGCTCTTCGGTCACGGACGAGTTCAGCCGCGCGCACGAGTGAGGAGTCCTTCTTCTTACGGACGCTTACACCGGGGTCGTCGTCCATCGCGATCACCTCGCTGCACGCGACGACCTCGAGCCCGAGGGGGTCGCCCATGAGCTCGGGCACACCGACGAGGATGACGTTCAACCCCAGTTCATCGACCGCGCGCCGGGCGCCCTCGATGATCTCTTTGGGAGCGAAGTCACCACCCATCGCGTCAACGGCGATGGGCAGCGTCAACTCAGTTGACCTCTACCGCGACGCGGCCCTTGTACCAGCCGCAGTTCGGGCACACTACGTGGGGCAGCTTCGAGGTCGCGCACTGGGGACAGACGCTACGGGCCGGGCGCTCCAGGCGCCAGTTGGCCGCACGGCGGCTGCGGGTCTTGGCTTTGCTGGTCTTGCGCTTGGGTACGGCCATCGTTCTTCTCTTTCACCAGGTACGGGTCTATCCGTCTAGCTCTTGGATCCCTTGTCGGGCTCGCCGAATTGGAGTCCATCCAGTGTAGCCCACCGCGGGTCGATGGGCGCCTGGCAGTCGCACGTCGCTTCGTTGAGGTCAATTCCGCAGTATGCGCACAGGCCCTTGCAGTCACTTCGACAGAGCGGCGCGAGCGGCAGGTCCAGCAGGATCGCGTCGTGGGCGAGCGGCGCCAGATCGACGAAATCGTGGTCGATGAGGTAGGTCTCTTCGTCCCCGGGGACCCGCTCGTCGGTGAAGCGCTCGTTCACCTGGACATTGGAGAGCCCGAGCACCGGCGCCGAACAGCGCCGACAGACCCCGTGCCAGGGAGCCTCGACCCGCCCGCGGGCGCGCAATCCCCCGCTGAAGCTCTCGAGTCGCAACTGCACGCGCACGGTCGCCTCGGGAAAGACGTCGGTCTCGGCGGGTCCGCGTGGCATGAACTCGTGTGCTTCGTCAAAGGGCGCTTCGAAGTCGACTTTCATCGAAGAAGGCACATCGCGCAAGATCTGCGCGACTGGTACAAGGTACGGCGAGCTCACGTCAGAAGGAGTCCTGATCGAAGAAGGAGTCGGAACGCGCCTCGGGTTCGTCGTAGCGTGCGGGTGCGGGGGCGGGCGAGAGGAACTCCTCGGCCGGTTGATTCTCGGTGATGAGCGACGTGGGAAGGCCCTGGGCGTTCAGGCGCTCGCGACCCGACCGCGCTGTCTTGAGGAGTCGCTCGAGCACGATCTCAAAGCCGCCAAGCTTGCCGTCGATGAAGTCCTCTGACTGATTGATCATCTGGCGGGCCTGGGCGTGGGCGTCGGCGATGATCTGGTCGCTCTTGAGACGCGACTGTCGCACGATCTCGGTCTTGTCGACCATTCGCGCCGCCTCGGCGCGCACCTGGTCCATGAGCTGCTGCGCCTTTTGGACCTCGGCGGCCATGAGTTCTTCTCGGTCGCGCAGCGCCCAGCGGGCCTCACGAATCTCGTCGGGCAGGCTGTGGAGGGCCTGTTCGAGGAGCGCCATCACCTCGTCGCGCGAGATGAGTGCGGAGTTCGACAGCGGCATCTGCTTCGCGTTCGCAACGAGGTCGAGCAGGTCGCGCAGGTCCGCTTCGATGTCGCGGCGAACGTGACGCGCCGGTTCATCGAAGGCCACGTCGTCGTCGTATCCGTCAAAGGAGGTCACTGCGCGCCCTTCGGAAACTTCTCGGCGAGGCGCTTCGCCACCGGTACGGGCACGAAACTCGTCACGTCGCCGCCGTAGCGGGCGACCTCGCGAAGGAGGCGCGAGGCGA
>JBAUSF010000055.1:0-2253 GCA_049581565.1 Acidimicrobiales bacterium | reverse complement strand
GAAGCCCTGTTTGCCTCTCCGCTCTTCCCACCCACCGCCTGGCTCTACAGAATCCGCCTGTTCCACCACGATCTCCCGCTTTTGCTGATGAGCTACCTTGGAACACTGAAAACCCTGATCTACACCCCGATCTTTCACTGGTTTGGAGTCAGCGCGATGGTCCTACGGCTACCCGTGCTGGCGGCCGGCACGGCTACCGTGTGGCTATTCTATCTGCTGATACGCAGGATCGCGGGGGAACGGGCCGCCTGTATTGGATGCAGCTTGCTGGCCGCGGATTCACTCTACCTGTTAACAACGTGCTTTGATTGGGGTCCAGTAGCTTTACAGCATCTGTTGACGGTGGGCGGCCTGCTGCTGGTGGTGCGCTTCTACCGGGAGCGCCGCGCGCCGGCGCTGTTTGTCGCCTTCCTGTTCTTCGGCCTGGCCGTCTGGGACAAGGCCCTGGCTTTCTGGATGCTCTCCGGAATTGGCCTGGCCGGCATTTTGACAGTTCCGAGGCAAATTTTCGACGCGGTAACGCCGCGCCGTGCAGCGATCGCCGCCGCCGGATTCTGCCTGGGCGCGTCGCCATTCCTCATCTACAATCTGGGCCACCGCTTCGAGACTCTCCGCGAGAACTCCACCCGCGACTTCAGCGACATCCCGGGACGGGCGCGCTTGCTCCGCAACACCGTGAATGGCCAGGCCCTCTTCGGCTGGCTGGTCGAGGAGGATCCGCAGACGCCGGCGCCGCATGCGCCGTCGGACGAAATGGAGACACTGTCCGCCCGGATTTCGGCATTTGCCGGGCACCCTCGACATAACCTGATGGTCTACGGTTTTCTGCTGGCGCTGCTGGTGGCGCCGCTGGCACGCGGCCCCAGCCTGCGAGCCATCCTTTTCGCGCTGGTCGCCATGGCAGTCGCCTGGGCGCAGATGGCCACCACCGCCAACGCCGGAGGCAGCGTACACCACATCATTCTCTTGTGGCCGCTGCCGGCCATGGTCATTGCCATCTCGCTGGCCTCGGCGTCGCGCCGCCTGGGACGCGCCGGCCTTCCCGCAGCCATAGCCGTGACGGCTCTGCTGGCCGGCTCCGAGATGCTGGTTACCAACGAATACTACACGATGATGGTGCGCAATGGCGGAACGGTGCCCTGGAGCGACGCGGTCTATACGCTCTCCGAATATATGAAATCTGTTCCCGCCAAAAGTGTCTCCTGCGTGGATTGGGGTATCGAGGACAGCCTGCGGCTCCTGAATCGGGGCGCCCTGCCGCTGCGCTGGGGAGGCGACGAAAGCGATGCCGACCTGCGCAGCCTGCTGGCCCAGCCAACCAGCCTCTTTCTGGGACACAGCCCGGGGCGCGAAGTCTTTCCAGGCAAAACCGAGAGCCTGACGAAACGCGCCGCCGCACTCGGTTATCGGCGCCAGGTGCTGGCCGTAATCGCCGACAGCTTCGGCCGCGCCACCTTCGAAGTGTTTCGCTATAGCCACTAGCCGTAAGCTGTTAACCGTTAGCTGTGCGCTACCGCACCGCGATTTCCCCGAACGCCAGGCCCAGTTCGCGCGGGTCCGCGGCCGGCTTGGCGGTGCGGTCCACTGCGATCGCCACCTGCATCTCCGGTTTGCCCACCACCGCGTCCGGTAGCGGCAGCATCAGTTCCCAGTCGGTGGTCGATACCTGAGCCGGCGCCAACGGCAATCCATCCACCGCAACCGACACCGCCAGCGGGCCGGCGCGCAGTTGGTCCTCCGCGCAGTAGCCACGCAGATAGAGATGCTGGCCGGCGCGCTCCGGCCCGCCCATCTTCAGGGTGGCGCGCCGTGGCATCCAGCGGTGATCGCCTTCGAGCGAATACCACTCCGGGCCGAGCAGGTCGGCGGACATCGGATCGCCCGGATCCACTCGCCGCGAGAGCGACTGGTCGAACGACATGGCGGCGAATTTGGAGGTGATATTACGCAACCGCGGCCCGCGCACGTCGTAGACCTCCAGTTCGTCGCGGTCCAGCGCCCGCGCGGTGGTTGCACCGGCCAGCGTGTATTCTTCCACGCCGTGCCAGTCGGCATCCGTCTCGGCCAGCCGCTGGCTGCCTGGCGGCAGGTAAAGATGGTCCAGCCCGACCAACAGGAACGACCGGTCGCGAATGGCATTCCAAAACAGCGACGCATCCACGCCTGCCAGCATGATGCCTTTGTCGGGGTGCTGCTGGTGCGCGCCGGCCAGGCTCTCCACCAGGTGCTCGGCGCGCTCCGTCAGGCCGTAGT
>JBAUSF010000054.1:0-1829 GCA_049581565.1 Acidimicrobiales bacterium | reverse complement strand
GAACGCGATGCGACCAAGACGGTGACGATCTCGGCGGCTCACGTGGAATACGAATCAGAGAAGCGGCACTACGCACACGTGGACTGCCCGGGCCACGCGGACTACATCAAGAACATGATCACGGGCGCGGCGCAGATGGACGGAGCGATTCTGGTGGTTGCGGCGACGGACGGACCGATGCCGCAGACCAAGGAGCACGTTCTGCTGGCCCGCCAGGTAGGCGTGCCCTGCATCGTGGTGTTTCTGAACAAGTGCGACGCGGTGGAAGACGAAGAGCTGACGGACCTGGTGGAGATGGAAGTGCGCGAGCTTCTGTCGAAGTACCAGTTCCCTGGCGACGACGTGCCTGTGATCCGCGGGTCGGCGCTGGGCGCGCTGAACGGCGAGGCGAAGTGGGAGGCGAAGATCGACGAGCTGATGGAGGCGGTAGACAAGTATGTACCGCGTCCTGACCGCGCGGTGGATCAGCCGTTCCTGATGCCGATTGAGGATATTTTCTCGATCTCGGGGCGCGGCACGGTGGTGACGGGCCGGATCGAGCGCGGCAAGGTGAAGGTGGGCGAGAACGTAGAGATTGTCGGGTTCCGTGAGACGCGCACGACGGTGTGCACGGGCGTGGAGATGTTCAAGAAGCAGCTGGACGAGGGGATGGCCGGGGACAACGCCGGGATCCTGCTGCGCGGCACGCCGAAGGAAGACGTGGAGCGGGGGATGGTGCTGGCCAAGCCGGCGTCGATTACGCCGCACACGACCTTCAAGAGCTCGGTGTACGTGTTGAGCAAGGAAGAGGGCGGCCGCCATACGCCGTTCTTCAAGGGCTACCGGCCGCAGTTCTACTTCCGCACGACGGACGTGACGGGAGTGGCGGAGCTGCCGGAGGGCGTAGAGATGGTGATGCCGGGGGACAACGTGGAGTTGAAGATCGAATTGATCACGCCGGTGGCCATGGAGAAGGGATTGCGGTTCGCGATTCGCGAAGGCGGCAGGACGGTGGGCGCAGGCGCGATCTCGGAGATTATCAAGTAGACGTTGATCGTGAATCGTGGGCCGTGTTTCGTGAATCGTGAATCGTAAACGCGGGTAAGCCGCTACGGCACGAAACACGAATCACAAATCACGAAATACGAAGAGGGAAAAGAAATGCGGGAAATTATTACGATGGAATGCACGACGTGCAAGGAGCGAAACTACTCCACGACGAAGAACAAGAAGACCGTGACGGGTCGTTTGGAGTTGAAGAAGTTTTGCAAGCGCTGCCGCAAGCACCAGGTGCATAAGGAAGCGAAGTAGCGAGAGAGAACAGAGATTAGAGAGCAGAGATCAGGAAACGTGGCCGGAAGTTGAATATGGCGACTGGCAGCCGCAAGACAAGAACTGATCTCTGGTCACTGACGTCTGATCTCTACATAGGGGCGTAAGCTCAACGGCTAAACTGCCGGTCTCCAAAACCGGACTTGGGGGTTCGAATCCCTCCGCCCCTGCCAGATTAGGAAGACCAGGGAGTAGAGAATAGGGTATAGGGAGTAAGAGCCTGTTCAGTGTTCTCTCATAAGAAGGGTTGGAAGCATGGCGACGAAGACGGCAATGGAGAAAGGCGACGCGCGGTCGCAGAAGCGGCAGGAACCGGGCGCCCTGGCTGAATTTGGGGGTGGGGCATTGGGCAAATGGACTGAGTTTACGACCTTTCTGCGCGATGTGCGCGCTGAGATGCGGAAGGTAGTTGCGCCCGGTTGGAAGGAAGTGAAGGTGACGACCGGCGTAGTGATCGTCGCGACCTTCCTCTTTGGGCTGTTCTTCTTCATCGTAGACAACATTTTCAATGCCGCCAT
>JBAUSF010000053.1:0-2693 GCA_049581565.1 Acidimicrobiales bacterium | reverse complement strand
GCGTCGTTGTCGAGCGACTTCGAAGGCCGCGATCGATACAGCGACACCCGCGTTCAGCGAACTAATTCGACCGGCCTGCGGTATCGACACAACGGTCGCACACCGCTTACGAGTGAGCGAAGAAAGTCCCTTCTCTTCCCCGCCGACCACGATGGCGACCGGCCCCGAACCGAGATCGAGGTCGTAAAGCGAGTCGGTTGCCTCCCCCGCAAGTCCCACCGTGAGCACACCGGCACGGTTGAGCTGATCGATCGTGGTCGGTATGCCACCGACGTCGCAAAAGGTCAGATACTCGATCGCTCCGGCCGCAGTCTTGGTCACCGACGGCGAGATCCGCGCCGATCGATGGCGCGGCAGAATCACGCCCGTAATCCCGGCCCCGTCAGCACTTCGCAGCATTGCCCCCAGGTTTCGAGGGTCCGTCACCCCGTCACACACGAGTAAGAAGGGCTTGACCACTCTCAGGAGATCTTCGAGCATCACCGTGTCGAGCGGTTGCGCGAGCGCCATTACGCCCTGGTGGCCTTCGGTCGTCGCCTCTCGGTCGAGCCGCGACATCGAGATGACGTGTACCGAGATGCGCTGGCGCTGGGCCTCGAATTCAATCTCGTCTAGCACGTTAGAGGCGTCTTGGTTCTCCCCGATAAAAATTTTCTTTACGGTGCGCCGCTTTGCGCGCAAGAGCTCGAGGACGGCGTGGCGCCCTTCCACTTGATCGCCACCGACGCCGTCGCGATCGCGCGACTGCCGTCGAGGTGCGTTCGGCGGCGCGTGGCGCGTCGTCGGACGCGACGAGCGCTTGGGACCGCGGGGTGGCGTTGGTCTCGGGCTCACGCGTGCTCTTCTAGGAGCACGACCGCGAACGCGGCAAGGCCCTCAACTCGTCCGAGCGCGCCCAGTCCCTCGCTCGTCGTCGCCTTCACCGAGACGAGCGCGCCGACGATGCTCGAAAGCTCGTGGGACATCGCGGGCATGTAGAGCGCGAGCTTCGGCCGCTCGGCGACGATCGTTACGTCAGCGGACGCGACGCGAAAACGCTCGCTCTGGATGATCGTCATCGTCGCCTCAAGCAGGCGCTTCGACGAGACGTTGTGATAGGCGGGGTCGTTGTCGGGAAAGTGGCGCCCGAGGTCGCCCTGGTTGGCGGCACCGAGCAGCGCATCACAGAGCGCGTGGGTCGGCGCGTCCGCGTCGGAGTGACCAACGAGTCCTGGCGAGTTCGGAACGTGGACGAGACCGAGCCAGAGCGGGCGGCCAGGGTCCTCGCTGAATCGGTGCACATCGATGCCCTGGCCGATTCTCATGGTCGACCCGACGTGAGGGTCTCGAGGTCGTCCGGGAGGGTGATCTTCAGATTGGTCGACTCGCCCGGCACGACGACGACGACGCCGCCGATCGCCTCAACGAGTCCCGCGTCGTCGGTCGCGTCCTCGCCCGAGGCGTGGGCACGCTCGAGCACGTCCCGGCGAAACGCCTGGGGGGTCTGGACGCCGACGAGCTCTTCGCGCACGAGCGTTTCGGAGACCACGATGAAGTCACCTTTTCTCGTCACGCGCTTTACCGTATCGGTGATCGCGAGGCCGGGTATGGCCGCGTCCGCGCCGTCTGTGATTGCGCGGACCACCGCGCCAAAGAGCGCCGGGCTCGCGAAGGGCCGCGCGGCGTCGTGCACGACAACAACGTCAGCGTCTGCACAGTGATTGAGCCCGCAGCGTACGGACTGCGCGCGCGAGGCGCCGCCCGGCACGACGAGATCGGCGCCCTCGCCGGTGCCGTCGTAGCCCTCGGGCACGACGAGCACGACGTGGTCGGCGACGCTACGGCAGGCGCGAACGCTGCGCGCGGCGACGGTCTCGCCGTCGATGAGTGCGAACTGCTTGGCGCCGCCAAAGCGGGTGCCGCGGCCCGCGGCCACCACGACGGCCGCGACGGGCATGCCTAGGGCAGGACCGAGGCGAGCTTTTCTTCAGCCGCTTCCGTGTCCACGTTGAGGGCGAAGGTGAGCTCGGAGACGAGAATCTGGCGCGCACGGGTCAACATGCGCTTCTCGCCCGCACTGAGCCCCTTGTCCTTGTCACGGATCGACAGGTTCCGCACCACTTCGGCCACCTGGTAGATGTCGCCGGAGCGCAGCTTTTCCGAGTGGTTCTTGAAGCGCCGGGACCAGTTGGTCGGCATGCGGGCTTCCTTCTTGCGAAGGACCGCGAAGACCTCTTCCACCTCTTCGTCGTTGATGACGTCGCGAAGTCCGACCGATTCCGCGTTGGCGACGGGCACCATCAAAACCAGGTCCGTGTAGGCGACCTTCAGCTTCAGATAGTCCTGTTTGACGTCAAAGGCCGTCATTTTCTCGATCTTTTCCACGGTGCAAGCGCCGTGGTGGGGGTAAACGAGACGATCGCCCTTTTTGTACTTACGCGCAGTCATTGCTTCGCAACGCTCCTCAGAGGTTTCACCCCTAAAAGTGGGGCGTTTGGGGGATTAACCATTTTAGCAGGTTTTAGCTAAACCACAGCAGGCTGAGCGACCTGCAGCGCCTCCCGCAGCGATTCGCAGCGCCAGAGGGTCACCCCGTCGACGTCGGCGACGTCGCTCGCGGCGGGCACTATCACCGCCCGTGCGCCGAGGCGCGCCGCTTCGAGGACGCGCCGACCCATCGCTGGCACCGAGCGCAGCTCCCCGGCGAGTCCGAC
>JBAUSF010000052.1:0-7610 GCA_049581565.1 Acidimicrobiales bacterium | reverse complement strand
CGTCCAGCCCGGCTTGGGCAGAAACCCGGCTGCGAAACCCTGGAAGATCGTGCCGTCGTGGAGTGCGAGGGTGGCGCGCGGACGAATCATACGAGCGACCCGTCCTCGACGACGAGGCGGCCCTTGGCGATCAGCGCACGCACCTTGCCCGTCAGTGACCGTTCGTCATAGGGGGTGTTCGTTGCACGACTCTCGAGGCGGTCGCGCGAGACGATCCAGCGACGCTGGGGGTCAAAGACCACGACGTTCGCGTCCTCTCCCGCGACCATCGCCCCGCCGTGAGCGCTGTGATGAGGGTTTTCGTCCTCTCGGCGGAGCTGGGCGATGCGTGCGGGCGCTCGGCTCATGAGCGAGAAGAACGCTTCGGGGCTCGCTCCGTCGCCAAGCGCTTCGTAGGTCAGCGCCGCCGCGTGCTCGAGGTTGAGCATCCCGGCGGGTGCCTCGTCAAAGGGCAGGTCCTTCCGTTCGGGCGCGTGCGGCGCGTGATCGGTGGCGACGGCGTCGATCTCGCCACGGCGTAGCGCGGCGCGCAGCCCCTCGACGTCGAGGCGGCTGCGGAGCGGCGGGTGAACTTTGAAGATCGGATCGAAGCCCGAGAGCTCACCCTCGTCAAGGGTCAGGTGGTGCGGCGTGACTTCGCACGTGACCGGAAGCCCCTCACGGCGGGCCGCCGTGACGAGAGCGACCGAGCGCGCCGTCGAGAGGTGCATGAAGTGCAGGGGGCACCCGGTGAGCCGTACGAGTTCAATGTCACGCAACACCATCAGCTCCTCGGCGAGTGCGGGCCGTCCGGCGAGACCTAATCGACCGCTGAGGGCACCTTCGTTCATCACCCCGCGCCCAGCGAGCAGCTCGTCTTCACAGTGTTCGGCGAGTCGCACGCCGAGGGGCTTTGCGTAGCTGAGGGCCTTTCGCATGATGGCCGGGTTCTGCACGCCCGACCCGTCGTCCGTGAAGAGGCGCACGCCAAGGGCGGCCATTTCGGCGATCGGCGCGAGCAGCTCGCCGCGTCGTCCTTGGGTAATCGCACCCGCCGCGGCGATGTCGAGAGGGGTTGCCAATCCTCGGGCGAGCACGTAGGCGACCATCGTCGGCGTATCGAGCGCCGGTTCGGTGTTGGGCATCGCCACGAGGGCGCTATACCCGCCGAGCGCGCCCGCCCGGGCGCCGGACTCGATCGTCTCGGCCTCCTCGTGCCCGGGCTCGCGCAGGTGGGTGTGCAGATCGACGAAGCCAGGGCCGACCCAGCAGCCCTCGGCATTGATTATCTTCGCGCCGCTGGGAGCGTCGGCATCTTGGCCCGCCGCTTTGATACGGCCGTCTTCGATCACGAGGTCGCCGACCTCGCTGGTCGTGGGCCCAACCAGCAGCCCGCCTCGTAGGACGAATGAGCTCACGCGTACTCCCCCGCTGATCCCGCCACGCTCAAATAGAGCACAGCCATGCGTACCGGCACGCCGTTCGTGACCTGACGATCGATGACAGCGGTCGAGAGGTCCGCCACGCGCGAATCGATCTCCACCCCACGGTTGATGGGTCCGGGGTGCATGATGATCGCCTCGGGCCTCAAACGACGCGCGCGCTCGACCGTGAGGCCGTAGGTCGTCGTGAACTCGCGAAGGCTCGGCACGAAAGAGCCGGTGCCGCGTTCGACCTGCAGGCGCAAGAGCCCGACTACGTCCGCCCACTCGAGCGCCTCGTCGTAGTCGTCGACGATCTCGACGGGCCAGCTCGCCACCTCGTCGGGCAGCAGCGTGCCCGGTGCCGCGAGGCGAACCTGCGCACCCAGTGCGACGTAGGCGTTCACGTCGCTTCGCGCCACGCGACTGTGACGAACGTCTCCCACGATGAGGATCTTGAGGCCCGCAAAGAGCTCGGCGCCGCTCTCGGGGCCAGTGGTGCCGTGGCGTTCGGCGAGAATCTGGCGAATCGTAAAAGCGTCGAGCAGACCCTGGGTTGGGTGCTGGTGCTGGCCGTCACCGCCATTGATCACGCGTACGTTGGGGACGTAGCGGCTGACCTGCAACGCGGCGCCACTCGACTGGTGGCGCATGACGACGGCGTCGATGCCAAGCGCGTCGATGGTCGAGATCGTGTCACGCAGCGACTCACCCTTCTTCACGCTGCTCGACGCGATGGCGAGCGAGAGGACGTCCGCGCTGAGTCGCTTCGCGGCCGTCTCGAAGCTAAGGCGGGTACGCGTCGACTCCTCAAAGAAGAGCGACGCAACGACGCGTCCCTTGAGAGCCGGAACCTTCTTGATGGTGCGCTGATTCACCTCGACGAACGTCTCGGCGGTGTCGAGGATCTCGACCATGGCGGCACTGGTCACGCCCTCGAGAGAAAGCAGGCTTTGTCCGCGCAAGGTTTCCATCACGACTTCCTCGTTCCGATCCAGACCCCATCGAGCGTCGCCTTGATGGCTTCGTCGCGCGACGTGGGCAGATTCTTTCCGACGAAGTCCGGGCGAATCGGCAACTCCCGGTGACCCCGGTCGACCATGACGGCGAGCTGCACTGAGCGGGGACGTCCCCAATCGGTCAGCGCGTTGAGCGCCGCCCGTATGGTGCGACCGGTAAACAGCACGTCGTCCACGAGCACGACCGAACGGTCCGTCAGATCGTGGTCGATCAGTGTGAGCGACGAACGCGGCGCGGGGTGCAAGGTGAGGTCATCACGGTAGAAGGAGACGTCGAGCAGTCCGACTGGCGGGAACTCGCCCGCGATCTCACCAAGGAACTGGGCCAGTCGCCGCGCGAAAGGCTCGCCACCCGTCTGGAGACCGATCAACGTGATCGTTGCGAGCTCGTGGTTGCGTTCGGCAATCTCGTGGGCCATGCGCGTGAGGGCGCGGGCCACTTCCTCGCTCGTCAGCAGCTGGCTCTTCGCCACAAACGCCAGGCCCCGCAGCGCCCGGCGTTCATTCTTGTCCTGCATGTCGCTCCTGTCGTACGAGCCTCTCAGGACTCGTTTCACGACGATCCCTCGGCTCCCCCGAAGGGTCACCGAGGACCTGTTGTTTAGTGAACCTTCGTAATCGTAGTCGTAATCAGCGTGGAGACCACGGCAGAGATCGCGACCCAGACCCAGAAGAAGCGCACCAGGCGAACCTGATACCACCGATCCCCATTGATCACGCCACGGGCCGAACGGATCGAGAGCCCGAGACCGAGGAAGGCGAGGATGGCGAGGTGTCCGATCGTCGAACCGAGAATCGCCATCATCGCCGAGTCATAGGTCGTGTAGGACATCGTGTTGGAGTCGTTGATGCCGACAAAGATCTGGGGAAGATCCTTCAAAAGGATCGCCGCGATCACGATGCCTACGAGCGAGATCGCCATTGCGAGCAACGCCATCGACGAAAAGGCCTTGGCGTTCTTCGTCGCGCGAAGGCCCTTCTCGCCAACCCATAGGACGCCCGCGCTCACGACGGTCAAACCGGCAAGCAGCCACTGCAACCCGGTCGACACTGCCGGCACGAAGATCAACGTGGGCGCCTTTAGCGTACCGGCGAGCGAATTGGTCAGCCAGTAGTTGTACGTGTGCAGGCTACCCTTGTAACCCCACATCGACATCCAGTGGCCGCCGGTGTTCACCCCGCGCAGATAGAGGTAGGTAAAGAGCAGCGCACCCAGCGTGACCATGTCGGCGCCAATGAAGAGCCACACGCCCAACCGCTGGCGACCATCGACCTTCTCTGGTGACTCGTGATGACCCTCCGTACCGCCGTGCATCTCGCTGTGCGGTTCTACGTCGATGCTCATGAATGCACCATTTCCTCTCCGTAGTTGTATGGGTCCTCGGTGACCACCGGCTCGGTGTCGAAGTTCTCGAGCGGAGGCGGTGTCGGCACCTGCCACTCGAGGGAGTTCGCGTGCCATGGATTCGGACCGGCAGGTTCGCCGTGACGCCACGAGGTGATGACGGCCCCGAGCAGCACGAGCATGCCCACCATGATGATGTAGGCGCCGATGGTCGAGATGAAGTTCGTGTGCTCGAAGGCGAGGTCGTAGGACGCGACGCGACGCGGCATGCCCTTCAGACCCGACAGGAACATCGCCCCAAACGTCAGCTGCACACCTATGAAGACGAACCAGAACGAGATTCGCCCGAGGAACTCATTCAGATATCGACCCGTAACCTTCGGGAACCAGAACGCGAGCGCCGCGATTGCACCAAAGAGCACGGAACCGACGAAGATGTAATGGAAGTGCGCCGTCACGAA
The DNA here is from genome assembly GCA_049581565.1 of Acidimicrobiales bacterium. Lineage (GTDB taxonomy): Bacteria > Actinomycetota > Acidimicrobiia > Acidimicrobiales > RAAP-2 > RAAP-2. The sequence continues at coordinate 3,385 of JBAUSF010000052.1, read as the reverse complement.
CATCGTGCCGTGCAACTGCTCGTCCAGAGGAACGTCGGACAGATAGATTCCGGTGACGCCGCCGATGATGAAGTTGAAGATGAATCCGAACATCCACACCGTCGGCAGCTTCATCCAGACGTTGCCGCGCCACAGCGTACCCACGAGGACGAGGAAGAAGATGCCCGTCGGAATCGAGATCAACTCGGTCGTCACCATAAAGGGGCCACCGAGGGCCGGCGCCCAGCCCGAGGTGAACATGTGGTGTGCCCATACGAGCGCAGACAGGCCCGAGAGCGCGACCATCGCACCGACGGCCGTGCGGTAGCTGAACACCGGCTTTCTCGCCATGACCGAGGAGATTTCGAACAGCGCACCAATCGCCGGAATCAATATCACGTAGACCTCAGGGTGGCCCATCAGCCAGAACAGGTTCGCCTGCAACCAGCTGGTGCCGCCGCCCGCCGCGACGTAGAAGCTCGTCGAGACCGTGCGGTCAAGGATCTGATTCAACTCGGCGACGAAGAAGAACGGAAAGGCGTAGAGCGCCAGCGCCGCCGTGATGATCGTGCCCCACACGAAGATCGGCAACCGGTCGAGCGTCATCCCCTTCGTTCTCATGGAAATCACCGTGGTGATCAAGTTGATGCTCGCCACCGTCGTAGAGACGGTGAAGACCACGATCGCCATCGCAAAGAAGTCCATCCCGACGCCCGCCTGGTCCGCGATGGTGCCGACCACCACCCAGCCGACCGGCAGACCACCGACCGCGAGCACCGTCACGAGGAGCGCCGCAGCGCTCACGAGCGTCCAAAGGCTCAACGCGTTGAGGCGCGGAAAGGCCATGTCGCGTGCGCCGATCATGATCGGCATTACGAAGTTGCCCCACGGTCCGGCGACCGCGACAATCAGCGCCAGGATCATGACCATGCCGTGAATCGCGATGAATCCGTTATAGACCTGCTGGTTCACGAAGTGCGTGCCGGGCACGATCAGCTCGGTGCGGATGGCCATGGCAAGGATGCCACCTACGGCGAGCAGACCCATGGTGACGCAGATGTACTGTACGCCGACGACCTTGTGGTCGGTCGTGTACTTCCAGTAGCGCGAACGGCCCATATGGTGACCGGCGTAGTAGAGGTCATCTTCTCGGGTGTTGTCGCGACCCGTCAGCCAGCGAAACGGCGCGTTGAGGGCGCCGATGCCGATCCAGAACCCAATCATCCAGCCGGTTCCAGTCATGATCGCAACCTGGTCCGACCAGTTGTCGCTCCCGTTCCAGAACATGTGGCGCGCGATGAACCAGAACACCCACGCGAGGATCACCCCGCAGACGACCGCCGTCGCCGCGTTTTGGCGGCGTGCGAGTCCGCCACCGCTGGGTCCCGCGGCCGTTGTCGTGTGCTCAAGTGTGGTAACCATGTTGCCTCCTATGCCCGCTGCGGCTGAGACGCGAGCCAAGTAGAGAATTGTTGCGGGGTGACGACGCGGCCGACTGATTCCATGAACGCGTGGTTCAGTCCGCAGAACTGCTCGCAGCGCACGACGAAGCTGCCGAGCCTGTCAGGTGTCGTGTGGATTGTGGTGTACACCCCGGGGTTGGCATCGACCTGGACGCCGAAATTGGCGACCCAGAAGCCGTGGGTGACGTCAAGCGAGGTGACGCGGAACTCCACTTCGCGATTTTCGGGTAGCAACAACACGTCCGAAACGACATGGTGGCCGGGGTAGGCGAACGTCCACACCCACTGCTGACCGGTCACGTCGACGACCAACGGATTCGCCCCGGACGACGAGTTTTCCGCCGCGAGCGCACCGAGGCCCCACACGAGCACGAATACGGTGAGCACTGCCGACGCGGTCAACCACGTCACCAGCAACTTCGTGTCTTCGCGAACCGGAGAGGCTGGCGGCGGGACCCCATCGCCGCGGTAACGATAGGCACGAAGGACGTAGTAAGCGGCTGCGTAGACCCCCGCTGCCACGGGTGCGGCGAGGACGCTGAAGAGAATCGTCGTCGTAAACGCCAGATGGCCGTCGTTGCTCATCATGGTCGGCATGTAGCGATGTGGCAGCCACAGTGACAGCACCACGCCAACGACCGTCAGTATCCCCCAAGCCCAATAAAACGTCTTGAGCGAACGCTTTTGTTCAGTAGCCACGAAGTCTCCTTACTCGACCGTCAGCGTGCCGGACATGTAACCAAAGCTCCCCATCGCCTCGCCGAAGCCATTGCCTTCGCGCGTGCCGCCGCAGGGGAACTCGCAGTTCCACTCGTAGATCGTCGGACCACCGGTTGTGAAGGAGAACTTCACAACGACGGGCTTCGGGTACGAACCCTGGCCGAAATGGACCGGCGTCTTCGTCCCGTTGTTGACTGGTAACGGTACGGAGATGAACAGGTACTTTCCGTTCCCCGGAATGGCGTGGAGGGTGAACGTGTGGCCGATGTCATTTACGCCAACGTGAGTAGTCTTGACGCCGTTCACGGTGTCAAAGCCCCCGTTCGTACCAATCACGTTGTCAAAGTACGGGTTGTTCGCGGCGCCACCGCTGTCGTACTGATCGATCGTGACGTCAATCGTGGTGTGCGCCGGGACGTCGATGTTGTCGTTCGAGTAGGTCACCCAGTCCGGATGCGGACCACCCGACGATCCGTGCACTCCCTGAAGAGAGTCTGGAAACGTGGCAAACGTGATGCTGCAGGTGTGTGCCTGGGTCGAGCTCTCGACGCACTGCACAGCCTTTTGATGGGGGGTAGCGGTCGCCAGCGCGAATCCCGCCAGCGCCAAAGCGCCGCCGCCGATCAGCACCGTTGCCAAGGCCACTCCGAGTGACTTGGAGCGATTCATGCGATCTCCTTTGACGTTCTCTCGTGGAGTCGCGACTAGGCCCACCCCACGTTCGCCGAAACCAACCGTACCGTAAGGAGGCAGAAAAGACGCTGTAAAGTCGGACCTAATGGAGCCTCAAAGTAAGAACATCTTCAGGATTCACCTGGGGCTCTTCCTCGCGGAGCTGTTCTGCATTCCCGCTTTTGTCTTCGAGCTCTTCCGCGCGCTCGGCGGCAACACGCTCTCGTGGGCCTACGTCTTCGAGTGGCCCGCGCTCGGCTGCTACGCGATCTACATGTGGCGAAGAATGATTCGCGAAGAGCGCGGGCAGGCCAAACCCAAGCGGACCAAGCGCGCCGACGACAAGGACGCGCAGCTCGACGCGTGGAACGAGTACCTCGCCACGGTCCACCAGCAGCGTCAGCCGCTCACCCCCGACAAGCGCGACGACTGACGCTCGAGGGCGGCAAACAGCGAGCCCTCCCGCTTGACAATTCTGAAGCCGACGAGAATGAGACACGGCACCGCCCAACCGTCTCCGCAGATCCACAGAATCCCCGCAGCGAGGCGCT
>JBAUSF010000051.1:0-10095 GCA_049581565.1 Acidimicrobiales bacterium | reverse complement strand
GTCACGCTCTAACCGGCCGAGGAGTGGATAGATGGAACCCTCTCCAACAATCGACATTCCCCGAGCCCGTAATCGCTTGGTCATTTCGTAGCCATAGGCCGGTCCCTCGTCGATCACGGCGAGCAGACAGAGGTCGAGCACACCTCGAAGCAATTGACTGCGCCGACCATCTACCTGTCCCATGCACCACAAGATACCAGCCAGTACCTTGCGTTGCAAGTCAATAGTCGTACGACCGTGACGCATGCAACCTAACGCGACCGCATCGCATTACGCGGCACCCAATCTCGAAGTATGCCCTACCGAACTTCCATGGCATACCACTGAGAATCCGTGCAACCGCAGCGAACCTCAGTGGAGTTCCCGCTGAAGTTCACGCGCAATCTGACATCACGTGTAAAGTTGCATCCGATCTTCACTCCAAGTTGCATCCGAGATGCAGTGGCCACTTTTCCAATTCGCTTTGGAGCACTGCTCTAACACGGAACGATCCCGATACTTCGCCCTGAAGAGTTGATAAGCGCCTGAATGTCAGCGTGGTCGCTTGTCACAATCTGATCGCCGTCCCGCGCGCTGGCAACGACGATGGCATCAACAGCACTTCCCCCTCCAGCATCTCTAGTTAGGACACCAGCTGCTCGTCCCAGGTCATCATCAACAGAAATAACCTCCACGGCGTTGAGAAGTCGAGCGAGGGGGACTTGCCTTCCTGAGCCTCCTCTCCACACCTCTGCGACAACCCCTCCATTACTGCGCAAAGGAAGTGATTGGATCTGGGCTGCTTTCAGAATTGCCACCATGCCTCTGTCGCCCCGCTCAACCGCTATAAAAGCTCCGGCATCCAAGATCAGAGATGTCACTCAGCGGGGAGGCCGACTCGGACCTCTGCCCTTTCGAATGAGATACGCAAGCCAGCCTCTTTCATGCTCGATATTTCAGGTGTGTCTTGTTCAGAAATGAGAACAGGATGCCCGCCTTCGATTATGCGGGTAATCATTGCAACCAGCTCCTTGTGATCCCATCCCGAAGCGTTCAACTTGACGAATCTGGACCAACCTTCTCCCGTTGGCGCAGGGAGACCTAGCCTGGACGTGGCGTCGTACAGTTCGGCGTCCGTGATTTCTCCGTTCTCGCTCTCCCAGGTGTCAATGAATTCGTCAAGTGCTCGAGCCCGCAACTTCGTTGCGGCAGCATCCGCTATCCAGCCGGAAAGCGATTCGCCAGACTGAATGGCAGCGTCACGAACCGCGCTGCTCAGGGATGGGGCTAAGGAAACGCTCATCTTGTCAACCGTCATAAAACCATCCTACTCGGGTACGAACTACTACGGTACGAACGGGTACTGGGAAGCACGAATCTTCAAGCCCCTCGTTCTCCCTGGTCAATCAGGGTGGTGTCAGCTGAAGTGAGTCATTGTGCCGGGACTCCCCCTGCACAATGACCCCAGGAAAACTTCAGCAGCCCCAACTTCGATGAAATTCCACTGAACTTCGGATGCAACGCTACTGAAGTTCGATGAAATTCGACTGAAGTTCAGATGCAATTGCACTGAAGTTCGCGTGCAATTCCCACTGAAGTTCGAGTGCAACTTGACATCACGAGCACCCGCTCGTCGCTCCACAGCTCGTGCAGACGTAGCACGAGCCCGCGCGCTGCATCGCGTTGCCGCACTGGTAGCACATCGGCGCGTCGCGCTGCTCGCTACGACTTATGAGCGGTTGGTTCGAAGTGGGCTTGTCACCGAGGTCGAGCAGCGAGGGTTGAACCGGCAGGTTGTGAGTCGGCGTCGCCTGATCGGCGATCTCGGGGAACGTCGGCTGCAGCCGCTCGCTCGTCGAGAGCACACCGAGCTCTTCACGCTCGCTCGGATTCAAGTAGTCGAGCGCCAGGCGGCGGAAGATGTAGTCGACGAGCGACGTCGCGATCCGCAGGTCCGGGTCGTCGGTCATGCCCGACGGCTCGAACTTCATGTTCGCGTACTTCTTCACGTACGTCGCGAGCGGCACACCGTGCTGGAGACCGAGGCTGATCGAGATCGAGAAGGCGTCCATGATGCCCGCGAGGGTCGAACCTTGCTTGGCGACCTTGATGAACACTTCGCCCGGACGACCGTCTTCGTACTCCCCGACCGTGACGTAGCCCTCGCAGTCCGCGACGCGGAACGCGAAGGTCGACGACACGCGACGACGCGGGAGCCGTTCGCGCACCGCGCCAACAACGACGTGGGCGCCTTCGTCGCGCGCGTGCTCGAGTGCCGCTTCGAGGCGAGCAATGCGCCCGTAGAGATCGACCACTTCAGCCGCGTCGACGTCGGTGATCGTGATGGACGGAAGTTCGCCGTCCTTCTTCGCCGTCGAAAGGGGCTGGCCGACCTTGCAGTTGTCGCGGTAGATGGCGACCGCCTTGATGCCAAGTCGCCACGCGTCGAGGTGGAGGTTCTCGACGTCTTCGACTGTCGCGTCTTCTGGCATGTTGACGGTCTTTGAGATCGCGCCCGAGATGAAGGGCTGCACGGCACCCATCATGCGAACGTGCCCGGAGTAGTGAATTGTGTTGTCGCCCATCGAGCACGCAAAGACCGGCAGGTGCTCAGCCTTCAGGGCGGGCGCGCCGACGATCGTCTTGTTCTCGTCGATGTAGGCGATGATCACGGCCGTCTCGTCGTCGGAGTAACCGAGCTTCGTGAGGGCGCGCGGCACGGTCTGGTTCACGATCGACATGTTGCCGCCACCCACGAGCTTCTTGAACTTCACGAGACCGAGGTCGGGCTCAATACCCGTCGTGTCACAGTCCATCAAGAGGCCAATCGTGCCCGTCGGTGCGAGCACCGAAGCCTGGGCGTTGCGCACGCCGTGGCGAAGGCCGAGCTCGACCGCCTCTTCCCAGTCACGCTGGGCGGCTTCGAGGATGTTGGCGGGCGCCAGCTTCGAGTCGACCTGGTAGGACGCGTCGCGGTGCATGCGCAGCACGTTGATCATCGGCTCGACGTTCTCCGCATATCCCTCGTGGGGACCCATCCGTCCCGCCGTACGGGCGCTCGTCAGGTACGCGTGGCCGGTCATCAGTGCAGTGATCGACGCGGCCCAGGCCCGTCCGGCGTCGGAGTCGTAGGCGAGGCCGGACGCCATGAGCAGCGCCCCCAAGTTGGCGTAGCCGAGGCCGAGCTGGCGGAACTTGCGCGAGTTCTCACCGATCTTCTCGGTCGGGTAGTCCGCCGCGCCAACGATGATCTCCTGGGCGGTGAAGACCACTTCGACCGCAGCCTTGAAGGAATCGACGTCGAACTCCCCGTCGGTGCCGAGGAACTTGAGCAGGTTGATGCTCGCGAGGTTGCACGCCGAGTTGTCGATGTGCATGTACTCCGAGCACGGGTTCGATCCATTGATGCGGTCGGTGTTGGACGACGTGTGCCACTTGTTGATCGTCGTGTCGAACTGCAGCCCGGGGTCGGCGCACTCCCACGCGGCGAGGGCAATCTGACGCCACAGGTCGCGCGCCTTCACCGTGCGGATGGTCTCGTGACCGTGACGCGACGTCAGGTTCCAGTCGGCGTCGGCGATGACCGCCTCCATGAACTCGTCGGAGACACGCACCGAGTTGTTGGCGTTCTGGTACTGGATCGAGTTGATGTCCTTGCCGTCGAGGTCCATATCAAAGCCCGCGTCACGCAGCACGCGCGCCTTCTCCTCTTCGCGGGCCTTGCACCAGATGAACTCTTCGATGTCGGGGTGGTCCGCGTCGAGGATGACCATCTTCGCCGCGCGACGAGTCTTGCCACCGGACTTTATCGTGCCCGCCGACGCGTCGGCGCCACGCATGAACGAGACCGGACCGCTCGCCGTGCCGCCCCCCTCAAGGGGCTCGGCGCTGGAGCGGATCTTCGACAGATTGACGCCGGCGCCCGAACCGCCCTTGAAGATGATGCCCTCTTCGGTGTACCAGTTGAGGATCGAGCGCATCGAGTCTTGAACGGCGAGGATGAAGCAGGCGCTTCCCTGCTGGGGAACGCCCTTCACGCCGATGTTGAACCAGACGGGTGAGTTGAAGGCCGCCTTCTGGGTGATGAGCAGGTGCTTCAGTTCCGCGCGAAAGATCTCGGCCTCTTCTTCGTCAACGAAGTAGTCGCCCTCGACCCCCCAGGCCGTCACGGTGTCGACGATCCGGTCGACAACCTGCTTCAAGGACGTCTCGCGCTCGGGTGTGCCGAGCGTGCCGCGAAAGTACTTCTGGGCGAGGATGTTCGTGGCGTTGAACGACCAGCTCGCCGGCACCTCGACGTCGAGCTGTTCAAAGGCCACCGAACCATCTCGGAAATTGCTGATGCGCGCGTCGCGGCGATCCCACACGACCTCGTCATAGGGGTGACGATCCTCGGAGGTGAAGTAACGACGAATTCCAATTCCCAGTCGCTGAGGTGCGATGGCCATATCTCTCTCTTTTCTCTTTCCAACCGACACAAGGGCATACCTGCGCCGCAGAGTCGGAAAGGCAAGGATTTGTGACCCTTGGCCCCCTAGCCACAATATGTAGTGGTTAGCCCACTTCGCGTCGCAAGATGCTGTGTCATTACAGCACTGTAATTACACGCTGTCAACTACTTTTTTGAAGAGTTTTGAACAATTCTCGTATCTCCAGCCTAGGGGCGGAAAACGCCTCTTCGGCCTGGGTAGCCTGACCCGGGTGGAGCTCGTCCTTGCCCTCGACGCCGGCACGACGGGCGTACGCACGGTCGCCTTCGACACCCGCCTCGAGGTCGTTGACGAGTCGTACCGCGAACTCAGCCAATTCTTCCCCTCCCCCGGCGAGGTCGAACACGACCCCGCAGAGATCACCGCGCTCGCCGTGTCGACGCTGGGCGAAGTCGCAACTCGCCTTCGCGCGGGCGGCCACGTCGTCGCGGCGCTCGGCATCACGAACCAACGAGAAACAACGGTCGGCTTCGACCGGGCGACGGGCGAAGCGTTCCAGCGGGCCATCGTGTGGCAGGACCGTCGCACGGCTGATTTCTGTCGCGAGCTCGACGAGGCGGGACACGGTCCCGAGGTTCGTAGAACGACCGGACTCGTGCTCGACTCCTACTTTTCGGCGAGCAAGATGCGCTGGATGCTCGAGCGCGGGGTCGCCGACGCCGCCCGCGAGCCGAGCTTTGCGACCGTCGACTCCTGGTTGCTCTGGAGCCTCACGGGCGGCCGAGATGGCGGGGTCTTTGCGACCGAACCCTCCAACGCGTCGCGCACGATGCTAATGGACCTCGTCACGCTCGACTGGTCGGCGCCGATGGCGCAGCTCTTTGGCGTGAATCCCTCGATGCTCGCCACCGTTCGACCCTCTTCGACCGGATTCGGAACGGTGTCGCCCGAGGCCGTCCCCGAGCTCGCCGGCGTGGCGATCACGGGCATCCTCGGCGACCAGCAGTCGGCCCTCTTCGGTCAGGCCTGCTTCAACCCAGGACTCGTGAAGGCGACGTACGGCACCGGCGCCTTCGTCCTCGCGAACGCCGGCACGAGCGTGCCCGAGATCGCCGACGGACTCATCACGACCGTCGCCTGGGATCTTGGCGCGTTCGGCCCGGCGAGCTACGCGCTCGAGGGCTCGGCGTTCGTCGCGGGCGCCGCCGTGCAGTGGCTGCGCGATCTGGGGATCATCGCGGCGTCACACGAGCTCGAAGCGCTCGCTGCGTCAGTACCCGATTCGGCCGGTGCGCAGTTCGTTCCCGCCTTCACGGGTCTCGGCTCGCCGTTCTGGCGGGCTGACGCGCGGGGCGCGATCACCGGACTCAGTCGTGGTGTTGGCAAGGGAGAGATCGCCCGCGCCCTCGTCGAGGCGCTCGCCTATCAGGTGCGCGCCATGACCGAGGCGTTCCGGCGCGGCGGCGTCGAGCTGAAAGAGCTGCGCTGCGACGGTGGCGCCGCCGCCATGGATCTCCTGCTCTCCCTGCAGGCGACGAACTCCAAGGTGCCCGTGCGCCGAAGCTCGACCTTGGAGGCAACGGCTCGCGGGGCCGCGAGCATCGCGGGACTCGAGATCGGACTGTGGAGTTCACTCGAAGAACTCGAGTCGCGGTGGCGCGGCGCCTCGCGATTCGAACCCGCGGACTCCGTGGCGGTGGATGCTGGCTACGCGGCTTGGTGCCGCGCCATCGAGCGCGCCTGACCCCCCACGTCAACGACCAACAACCTCCGTCGTTGAGCGCCGCGAATTCGGCTCAGGTCTTGCTCGCCCAGGGCAGGCGCTCGCCCGAACTACGGAAGAGACGCAGCGCGAAGACCGTCTGGACGATGCCCGCAATGAGCGCAAGGTAGATGCCGATACGCGCCCCGTAGCTGAACGATCCGACGGCGTTCCCGTAGCTACCGCGCGGCAGCGTGGCCCAGCGAAGTATCACGATGACCGCGCCGATCACGGACCCGCCGAGCACGATGACGCCGGGACCGTAGGAGGTCTTTGGCATGTTCGAGCCCGAGCGCAGCATCACGAGGTAGACACCGACTGCGAGGATGAGCAGCGCGCCAAGCCATCCGTACCCCGAGCTGAATCCGCTGACCGAGTAGCTGTAGCCAAAGCCGCTCCAGCCATACCACGGTAAGAACAGCGAGATGAGCGCGACGAGCGCGGTAATCGCAATTACGCGATCCGCCGTCGTTAGTTTCTTCCAGTCAAATGCCGCCATTGGTCCCCTCCCTTTGTGGCGGTCGTCAGCCGGCTTGCGTTCCGTCGCGACGATCCCCCTCCGATCGAATGACATCGTATATACATTGTTGGCCGCGTGCACTACCTAGTTTGTCGGTCACGAACCTCGAGCAATATCCGTCCTGTCCCCCTCTCACAGATAGGGAGACTCGCTCTCACGCGGTGATTGAAAGGGCATTCATGAACAACCATCAGGCGCGCGTCCTTCGCGAAGGACTGTCCTTTGGTGAGGCGCCGCGCTGGCATGAGGGTCGGCTGTGGTACTCCGACTTCTACCGTCACGCGATCTTCTCTATCGACGAAGACGGCATCGACGAGACCCTCGAGCTGCTGGTGCCAACCCAGCCCTCGGGGCTCGGATGGCTTCCCGACGGGGACCTTCTCTACGTCTCCATGACTGATCACCGCGTCATGCGTCGCCACGGCTTGGCGAGCTCGCTCCATGGGGACATCTCCGAGTACTGCGGCTTTTGGGCGAACGACATGGTCGTCTCGGCGGCGGGCGTCGCCTACGTTGGCAACTTCGGATTCGACCTTGACGTCATGTTGCGCGACCTGGGGCCTGCCGCCATGATGGCGAGCCCGCCGCCGCCAACGAACCTCGTCGTCCTCGACCCGAACGGCGACGTGCTCCAAGTGATCTGCGACATGGCGTTTCCAAACGGCAGCGTGATCACTCCCGACGGCGCCACGCTCATCGTTGGCGAGACGATGGCGTTTCGACTGAGCGCCTTTGACATCGCGCCCGACGGGACGCTGTCGCGTCGGCGCGTGTGGGCACTGCTGGATTTCGTGGCGACCGACGGCATGTGCCTCGACGCCGAGGGTCAGATCTGGCTCGCGAATGCTCTCACCAATCGGTGTCTACGAGTCCGAGAGGGCGGGGAGATCACTGGCGGCGTCGAGACGACTCGCCACGCCTTCGCCTGCATGCTCGGCGGAGCCGAACGCACTCGCCTCTACGTGATGACCGCGCCGACGAGCGACCGGTTCAAGATCGCCGACGTGACCGAAGGAACGATCGAAGTCGCCGACGTCGAGGTGCCCGGCGCGGGGCTCCCGTAGTCAGCCGAGCTTGGAGAGCGCTCGACGGAGGTTGCGAATCGCCTGACCCGTTCGCAGCTCGTTCTCGATCAACGCGAAACGCACGTGGCCGTCGCCGCCCTCTCCGAATCCCACGCCGGGGCTCGTCACGACGTCGGCCTCTTCGATGAGAAACTTCGCGAACTCGAGCGACGTCATCTCGGCGTAGGGTTCGGGGATCGGCGCCCAGACGAACATTGAGCCTCGCGGGGCAACGACGTCCCAGCCCACCCGGTGGAGCCCGTCGATCAGCGTGTCGCGACGCGACTGATAGATGGTGCGCAGGTGCTCGGGATAGTCGACCGCTTCGTTCATTGCGACAATCGCCGCAATCTGCACCGGCTGGAAGGTCCCGTAGTCGAGGTAGCTCTTCAGTTTCGTGAGGGCCGCGACGATCTCCGCGTTGCCCACGAGAAAGCCCACCCGCCAGCCGGCCATCGAGAACGACTTGGTGAGCGTGTAGAGCTCGACGCAGCACTCTTTGGCGCGCGGGACCTGGAGGATCGACGGTGGCCGGTATCCATCGAAGCCGAGGTCCGCGTAGGCGAAGTCGTGGCAAATCACGACTTCGCGTTCGAGTGCGAAGTTCACGAGGCGCTCCATGAAGGCGAGGTCCACGCACGCGCTCGTCGGATTGTGAGGGAACGAGACGACGATGACGCGCGGCTTGACGACGGCTCGCTCCCACGCGTCGAGGAGTCCCCGGAAGAAGTCGTCGCCGGGATCGTTGGCGCTGAGGCCCGGGTCCACCATTGGCACGGTGATCACGGTCGCGCCGGCAAAGCCCGGACCGGCCAGGTGGATCGGATAGCTCGGCGAGGGCACGATCGCCGAGTCCCCCGGTCCGAGCATCACCCACATGAGGTGCGTAAAGCCCTCCTTTGCCCCGATGGTCGTGACGACCTCCGTCTCGGGATCGAGGTCGACGTCAAAGAGCAGCTTGTAGCGCTTGGCCATCGCCAGACGCAGGTTCGGAATACCGCGGCTCGCGCTGTAGCGGTGGTTCTTGGGGTTGTGGGCCGCCTCGGCGAGCTTTTCCACGGCGACGTCGGGGCTCGGTAGATCGGGATTGCCGAAACCAAAGTCGACGACGTCGCGTCCGTGCGCGCGCGCGTCGGCCTTTAGACCGTTGATTTGGGCGAACACGTACGGTGGCAGGCCCGTAATACGACGAAACTCCATCTAGAAACCGTAGTGAATCACGCGGCGCCACGCCACTCTTGCAGCTCTCGGAACCGTGACGATGAGGCGACCACGGCCCAGGTGGCACCGGCATCGCGCAGTTGATCAAGCGTTGCGGACACGTCACCCTCGAGCGGACCGGCCCAGTTCACCGGACCGCGTGATGCCACCTCGCGCACGCGCTCGGGCATCGCGCCCCACAGGTTGAGCGTCGCTCCGTGCGCACGCGCCACGTCCTCGGTCCCGCTCGATCCCGCACCACACCAGATCGGCACGCGGCCCTCGAGCTCGGACATGGCTTCGTCGAGGAGGCGCCAGCGCTCCTCGCCCGTCGGGTAACCGAGGCCGTAGGCGATGCCTTCGTCCTTTGAGAGGTCGTCGCCGGTCCCGAGTCCCGCGATCACCCGACCAGGCGCGAGCGCCTCGAGCGTGAGAAACCGATCAACGAGCGTTGGCGTGCCCACGAGCCCCACGCGCGCGACGAGCGTGCCCACGAGAAGGGCCGTCGTGCGCGCGCACACGGCCGCGAGAATCGGACACGGAGCAAACGAGGGACGCATCGGCGATCCGATCGGCCAGAGATGATCGAACGCGAACACGCCGTCGAGTCCCGCTTGTTCGGCATCTCGTGCAACCGCCAGCGCGTCGTCTGCGTGCTCGCGAAACGTCGGAAGAAGAACGCCGAGCTTCACGCGCCCGCAAAGGCGACGAGCGACGCGCCCATGGCGCCCGAGCGTGGGCCGAACATCGATGGCGTCACGGTGATCGTCGGGCGGGCCTCGTAGCCCTCCACCAGTTCGGCGAGGTAGTCACGCGCCGCGGGCAGCACCAGGTCCGACGCGTCCGACAGTCCCCCGCCGATGACGAAGTGACCGCAGTCGAGGATCGCGACGAGGTTGGAAAGGCCCTGCGCGAGCCACCACCCGACCTCGCGCATCAGCGCCACGGCTTCATCGAGGCCGTCGGCGGCAGCGGCCGAGACGTCTTCTGCTCGCACCGCACGCGGATCTCCGTTGCAGCGGGCGACGAGCGTCTGGAGGCGTCCATCGAGAGCCGCTTCACGGGTGAGCCGGTGGAGCCCGCCACCCGAGGCGTAGCGCTCCCAGCAGCCTCGGCCACCGCAGAGACAGGGAGCTCCGT
>JBAUSF010000050.1:0-30927 GCA_049581565.1 Acidimicrobiales bacterium | reverse complement strand
GCCCGATCTCGATCACACGTACGAGTCGCTCGACGAGCGCCTCACCCGACTCGAACGAGGAACGAGCCGACCGAGCAGTCCTTCACCCGCACAGGTGGCGCCTTCGCTCCGTCCGATCGGAGCGTCGGTACAGGGCGTCGCCCCGCTCGCCGGCACGCCGACGACGAAGGAACCGACTTCGGCGAACGAATCCACGCCCGAGGCGGCACCGATTGCCCCACCAGCGGGCGACGCCGATCGCTCGTCGGTGGGGGCGATCTCCCTCGACGAGTTCCGCGAGCGCTTCGCTGAACGCGTGGTGCCGCGCATTTCGCGCTCGGCCCAGCTGCTGCTTCGCTCGGCGAGAGTCGAAGCACTCGAAGGGCTCTTGCTCACCATTGCGGTGGCGAGTGAAGAGATGCGCCAGAACACCGAGCTCATCGCCCAAGGATTGAAGGGCGCCCTCGAGCATGAGTTCAAGATGGCGCTCACGATTCAGTGGACCGTCGATCCCGCCCTCGAAACGGCGCCGACGCCCGCCCGTAGAGCGCCGGCGCGATCTCTCCTCGTCGAAGAGGAGTACATCGAGATTGATGACGTGGGCGTCGTCGATGACGTGGTGGTGGTCGATTCGGTGGCGAGTCATCTGATTACCGAGATGTTCCCGGGGGCGGAGGAGATCTCGTGAACTACCCACCCGCGCTGCAGGCCGTCGTGGACGAGCTTGGTCGTTTCCCCGGCGTCGGGCCGAAATCAGCCCAACGCATCGCGTTCTGGCTGATGCGTCAGCCAAGTGAAGACGTCGACCGGCTCGCGGGCGCTCTCGGGGAGATGAAGTTCAAGCTCTCGTTCTGCGAGCGGTGCTGCAACATCGCAGAGTCTGGTGGGCTCTGTCCGATCTGTGCCGACACGCGACGCGACCAGACGACGATCTGCGTCGTGGAAAGCCCGCCCGACGTCGTCGCGGTCGAGCGCTCGGGGGCTTTCCACGGCACGTACCACGTCCTTCATGGCGTGCTCAACCCCCTAGAGGGTGTGACGCCCGACCGGTTGAAGATCCAAGAGCTCTTGCAACGACTCCACGGTCCGGTGAAGGAAGTCATCTTGTGCTTCAACTCCAACGTCGAAGGTGATCACACCGCGATGTACTTGTCGCGACTGCTGCAAGTGCCGGGACTGATCGTCTCCCAACCGGCGAGCGGACTGCCCGTCGGCGGTGACCTCGAATTTGCCGACGACCTGACGCTCGGGCGTGCACTCGACGGGCGTCGCGTGCTGAGCGATTAGTCACCTGACCGCGACGGATTCTTCTCAGGCGAAGCGAACGACGCAGGCCAGCCCGGCAACGAGGCAGTAGATCGCAAAGGGCGTCAGCGTGCGGGTCTTGAACCAGCGGGTGAGGAATCGCACCGCGAGGTAGGCGGTCACCATGGCAAAGATGGCTCCAACCAGGGTTTGCGTCCGCACTCCGTGTCCGAGAGGCCCGAACAGCTCGGGCAGCTTGTAGAGGCCCGCGAGCAAGATGACCGGGGTCGCGAGCAAGAAGGCGAAGTTCGCCGCGTCTTCGTGATCGAGCCCGTTGAAGAGGCCCGCGACCATCGTGACGCCGCTGCGCGAGATGCCCGCGAGGAGCGCCAGTATCTGCGCGCTGCCGACCGCGAGGGCGCTCTTGGAGCTCATCGTATCGAGCTTGACGAACGCCGCGTGACGACCTCTGCCGCGTCGCAGCAGCTCACCCGCGAGGAGGATGAGGCCGTTGATCGTCAAGAAGACGGCCGCCGCGAGTGGCTTGGCGAAGAGCTCGCGCAATTTGTTCTGCAGCACGATGCCGACAACGCCGACGGGTATCGAACCGATCGCGAGCAGCGCGAGGAGACGATACTTCTGATCGACCGTTGGCTCGTTGAGCCGCCACAGCGAGGACACGCCGTCATCGCGGGTGCGTCCGAGCTGGACGAAGAGGCCGCGAAACAGTTCGTACCAGGTGCGTCGGTAGAAGACGAGGAGTCCGAGCGCGGTGCCGACGTGCAGTCCGACGAGAAACACGAGAAAGAAATTCTGATTGGCGCTCTGGGTGCTCACCAGATTGTGCCAGCCAAAGAGGGCGGGCACGAGCACGCCGTGCCCGAGGCTCGACACGGGAAAGAGCTCGGTAATCCCCTGCACGATGCCCATCACGATGGCCTGGAAGAAACTCAGCGTTGGATGCACGGTTTCCACGTTAAACCAGGCGAACTTGGCCGCTCGCGACCAGTGGAAGAATGGCGCCGTGCGCTATCTCACCATCGTCCGACACGCCAAGGCAGAAAAGGCGGGCCCCGCCCAGCGCGACAAGGACCGCGCCCTCAACGAACGCGGCCGACGCCAGTGTGAGCAGCTGCGCAGGTGGGCGAGCGACGAGCATGAACTCGGTCGATTCGGTCCGACGACGGCGCTCGTGAGCGCAGCGACCCGCACGAAGGAGACCTTCGAGCGGGCCTTTGCGGGAACGCCGTTCGTCACCGAGCACGTCGAAAGCGAGCTCATCTACAACGGCCTGCACTACGTCTCGGCCGAAGACGTGCTGATCGACCTCGCGGCGATCGATCCAGTGACGACGTCGCTCCTCGTCATCGGCCATAATCCAACGGTGTTGGAGTTGCTCGCGACGCTCGTGCGCGACCTGCCGCGTCCGATGAGAGAGGGCTACCCGCTCGCGGGCGCGTTCGTCGTGGCGCTACCCGGCAACGAGCAGATCGGACCTGGCCCCTACGAGCTCGTCGCTCGCTACGTCCCGGACTAGAGCGAGCGCAGGATAGCGGCGTCGCCCTGTCCGCCGCCGCCGCAGAGGGCGACCGCCGCGAGACCGCCACCGCGCCGACGTAGTTCCAAAAGCGCCGTGATCGCCAGGCGCGTGCCCGACATGCCGACCGGGTGACCGAGCGCAATGGCGCCGCCGTTCACGTTGATCTTCTCTTCGCTCACGCCGAGATCGTCGGCCGAAGCGAGCCCGACGGCAGCGAAGGCCTCGTTGATCTCGAGCAGATCGAGCGACTGGACGTCGACGCCCGCCTTCTTCGTTGCTTGGAGAATCGCGCGCGACGGCTGGGTGAGCAGCGACGTATCGGGTCCGGCGACCTGGCCGTAGCTCACGAGCTCCCCGATCGGCGTGAGGCCGAGCTGTTCGGCCCGCTCTTTCGACATGACGAGCACGGCGGCCGCGCCGTCGGAGATCTGCGATGCGTTGCCCGCGGTAATGGTGCCGTCTCGCTCGAAGGCCGGACGCAGCGCCGCGAGCGACTCGGCGGTCGTGTCGGCTCGCACGCCCTCGTCGGTCTCGACGATGACGGGTTCGCCCTTGCGCTGGGGAACCGCGACGCCCACGATCTCTTCGGCGAAGGCGCCCGACGCGATCGCCTTCGCGGCGAGCTGATGGCTGCGCGCCGAGAACTCGTCTTGACGGGCCCGGGTGATGCGTCCTTGGTTGTAGCGCTCAGTGGCGAGGCCCATCGCGCAGTGGTCAAAGGCGCAGGTGAGTCCGTCGAACATCATCGAGTCGACGACGGACTGGTCGCCGATTCGGTAGCCCGCCCGCGCGCCCGGCAGGAGATAGGGCGCGTTGGTCATCGACTCCATGCCGCCCGCGATGACGATGTCGGCCTCACCGGCGCGGATCATCAGGTCTGCGAGGTAGATGGTCTGAAGTCCAGAGAGGCAGACTTTGTTGATGGTGGTCGCGTGCACCGTGAGTGGGATGCCCGCCTTCTCGGCGGCCTGGCGCGCCGTGATCTGACCCTGACCGGCCTGGATTACCTGGCCCATGAGGACCGCGTCGACGCTCGCGGGGTCAACGCCGTTCGATTCGAGCACCGCCTTGATCGCGGCGCCACCGAGATCTTGGGCGCTCAAGCTGGCGAATGCTCCCGCGAGCTTTCCAATTGCGGTGCGACGACCCGCGACGATGACGCTCTGTGACATGACGACTCCTCACTGCCGGCCCCGCGAGGGCCGACAGTGATTGACCATAGACGCTTCCTCGTCCGATACCCCAATTCCAGGTGTTGGACGGTGTCGCGCGAAAGGGCTGTCGCCAGCCAACTATTCTCGCGAGATGAGTGAGATTCTCGACGCGGTGCTCGCGGCCGCCACGCCCGAAGTGCTCGCCGCCACGCCGATGCCCGGCCTCACGCGAGCGGTCTTCGTTCGCCGTGACGAGCAGACCATGTTCGACGGTGTTCCGAGCGCCGAGAAAGACCCGCGTCGAAGCCTCCACGTCGGCGACGTGCCGATTCCCGAACTCGCTCCCGACGAGGTCTACGTCGCGGTGATGGCGTCCTCGATCAACTTCAACACGGTCTGGACCAGCATCTTCGAACCGCTGCCGACGTTCGGGTTCCTCGACCGCCTCGGCAAGGAGTCGGTCTGGGGCAAGCGGCACGCACTCGACTATCACGTCGTCGGCTCGGACGCGGCGGGGGTCGTGTTGCGCACCGGTTCCCAGGTTCGAAACTGGAAGATCGGCGACGAGGTGACCGTTCACTGCAACTACGTTGACGACCAGGATCCGAGCAGCCACGACGACTCGATGCTCGCGAGCAACCAGCGCATCTGGGGGTTCGAGACGAACTTCGGCGGGCTCGCGGACATCGCCGTCGTGAAGGCCAACCAGCTGATGCACAAACCCCCGCACCTCACCTGGGAGGAGTCGGCCGTGAACGCCCTGTGCAACTCAACGGCGTACCGCATGCTGGCCTCGCACAACGGGGCGCCCGTCTCCCAAGGTGACAAGGTGCTCGTCTGGGGCGCGTCGGGCGGGCTCGGCGCGTTCGCCGTCCAGCACGTCCTCAACTCCGGCGGGGTGCCCATCGGCGTCGTGTCGAGCGAGGCGAAAGCCGCCACGTTGCGCGAGCTCGGGTGCCATCACGTCATCAACCGCGAAGCGATGGGCTACCGGTTCTGGAAGGACGAGCACACCCAGGACGAGAGCGAGTGGCGTCGACTCGGCAAAGACATCCGCATGCTGGTCGGAGACGATCCCGATATCGTCTTCGAACACCCGGGAAGGTCCACGATGGGCGCGAGCGTCTTTGTGACCAAGCGTGGCGGCACGATCGTTACGTGCGCGGCGACGAGCGGCTACATGATCGAATACGACAACCGTCATCTCTGGATGAAGCTGAAGACCATCAAGGGCTCGCATTTTTCGAACTACCGAGAGGCGTGGGCCGCGAATCAGACGATCATCGACGGCAAGGTGATCCCGCCGCTCTCGGCGGTCTTTACTCTCGAAGAGACGGGCGAGGCCGCGTTCGAGGTGCAGCACAACCGTCACGAGGGAAAGATCGGCGTGCTCTGCCTCGCCCCGCGAGAGGGACTGGGCATCAGCGACCACGCGACGCGCGATCGCATTGGGGAAGAGCGCCTAACGATCTTTCGCCGCCACGACGAGGAGATGTGATGGAGCTGTTCACCGAGATCGACCACGTGGCGATCGCCGTCAACGACCTCGAGGCTGCCATCGATTGGTACGCCGACATCTTCGGTGCGCTCGTCACCCATCGAGAGATCGTTGAGTCCGACGGCGTCGAAGAGGCGCTCGTGCGCGTCGCCGATTCCTACGTCCAGTTGCTCACGCCGACGCGCGACGACTCGCCTGTCGCGAAATACTTGGCGAGCAAAGGTGAAGGTCTTCATCACATTGCCTACCGAGTTCAGGACTGCGCGGTTGCGCTCGAGGCCGTGAAGGCCTCGGGCGCTCGAGTGATCGATGAAACTCCCCGTCCTGGCTCGCGCAACACGACGGTCGCGTTCGTTCATCCGAAAGCTGCCTTCGGCACGCTCATCGAGCTCGTCGAGGAACGCGAGTGATGGACGTCATGGTTACTCGTCGGTTTGCGCATTTTTACCTCCGAGTAACAAGAAATTCCTACTTCGCGGTAACGCAAGGGGCGACGCGACGTTGTGTGTTTTCGCGTCGAGGCGACAAGTTCTCACTATGAAACCGATATTCACCGTGGCTAGCCTCTCAACATATGGAGCATTCGATGGCAGAGCGTCTTAAGCAGTTAGAGGCCTTCAAAGCCGAAGCCCGAGTGGCCGGAGGCGAAACCGCAATCGAGCGCCATCGCGCGAAGGGTCGCATGACCGCGCGCGAGCGACTCGAGTATCTCCTCGATGAAGGTTCGTTCCAAGAACTTGACATGCTGGCCCGACACGTTGCTTCGGGCATGGGCCTCGAAGATTCTCGACCATTCTCTGACGGCGTCATCACCGGATTCGGCAAGATCGACGGACGAAAGGTCTGCGTGTATTCGCAGGACTTCACCGTCTTCGGTGGCGCACTCGGTGAGACGCACGGCGAGAAGATACAAAAGATCATGGACCTCGCCACGACAATGGGCCTTCCGATCATCGGGCTCAACGACGGAGCGGGCGCGCGCATTCAAGAGGGCGTCGCCGGGCTCAACGCCTACGGCGGCATCTTCAAACGCAACGCTCGCGCGTCGGGAGTCGTACCCCAGATCTCGGTCATCCTCGGTCCGTGCGCCGGCGGTGCCGTGTACTCGCCCGCCCTCACCGACTTCATCTTCATGGTGAAGGATTCGAGCCACATGTTCATCACCGGTCCGGATGTCGTGAAGGCCGTGACCGGAGAGGACGTCACGCTCGAAGAGCTCGGCGGTGCCCAGACCCACGCGACGAAGTCGGGTGTGGCGAGCTTCGTGCTGCCCGACGAGAAGAGCGTCCTCGACGAGGTTCGCTACTTGCTCTCGTTTCTGCCGTCCAACAACATGGAAGAGCCGCCGCGCATCATGACCGGCGACGATCCCGATCGGCTCTGTGAGGACCTGCGCGAGCTGCTCCCCGATTCGCCAAACCAGCCCTACGACATGAAGAAGGTCATCGCCTCGGTCGTCGACGGTGGCGACTACATGGAAGTGCACGCGACCTACGCCCAACAGGTGACGTGTGGCTTCGCGCGCCTCGACGGACACACGATCGGCATCATCTCCAACCAACCCCAGATCCTCGCCGGCGTGCTTGACATCGAGTCTTCGGAGAAGGCGGCCCGCTTCGTTCGCACGTGTGACGCCTTCAACGTGCCGATCGTCACATTCGTCGACGTGCCGGGCTTCATGCCGGGCGTCGAACAGGAGTACGGCGGCATCATCCGGCACGGGGCGAAGCTGTTGTACGCATTCTGCGAGGCAACGGTGCCGCGCATCTCGGTCATCACACGCAAGGCCTACGGCGGCGCCTACGTCGTCATGAACTCGAAGTCCATCGGAGCCGACCTCGCCTACGCGTGGCCGACGGCCGAGCTTGCGGTCATGGGCGCTTCGGGCGCCGTTGGCATCGTGTACCGTCGCGATCTCGCAGACGCCGACGACCCCGAGGCCCTGCGCGCCCAGCTGATCGACGATTACGAAGAGCGCTACGCGACGCCCTACATCGCCGCCGAACGCGGATTCATCGACGACGTCATCGACCCCGCCGAAACGCGCCAGATCCTCGCCCGGGCTCTCGACCTCCTTCGCGGCAAGCGCGAAGACCTGCCCAAGCGCAAGCACGGGAACGTGCCGCTGTGAGCTACGGCCTCGCCCCTCGTCCCTCACTGCCGCCCGAAGAGATGGCCGCCCTCATCGCGGCGGCCGAGGAGCTCTTGAGAGCCGAGCGCCGTCGCGTGAAGAGTCAGACGACCGCGTGGCGTTTCTCGGGTCGCTGGTTCGCGGCGGGACGCTTCGCGATGCGCCGGCCGCACCAGCTCAGCTAGCCGACTCGATCAAGGTCAGCAGGTCGCCCATGATGGCGGCCATCGAGTAGTCCTTTGGGGTGTACACCGCCGCGACGCCGGCTTCTTTGAGCGCGCGCGCGTCCTCGTCGGGCACGATGCCCCCGAGCACGACCTTGGCGGTGACGCCGCTCGCGGCGAGGCCCTCCATGATGCGAGGTACGAGCGCCAGGTGCGACCCCGAGAGTATGGACAGACCAACGACGTCAACGTCCTCGTCGCGCGCGGTCGCCACGATCTCCTCGGGTGAGAGCCTGATGCCCGGATAGATCACCTCGAAACCCGCGTCGCGCGCGGCGACGGCGATCTGTTCGGCCCCGTTCGAGTGGCCGTCGAGGCCCGGCTTGGCGACGAGGAGCCTCGGCGGCGTGCCGCGCCGCTCGTAGAGCGCAGTCGAGCGGTTGACGAGATCTCGAAAGACCTCGCCGCGACTTGAGGTCACCGTGCGCACGCCCGTCGGCGCCCGGTATTCGCCGTACACCTCGCGCAGGGCATCCGCCCATTCACCGGTGGTGCCCCCCGCCTTCGCGAGCGCGATGGAGGGGACCATGATGTTGTCGCGCACGTCGCTACTCGCGGCCACCCGGCGCAACTCGTCGAGCGCGACGCGCACGGCCGTCTCGTCGCGCGCCTGGCGCCAGGCGCGCACCTCATCGATCAGCTCTCGCTCGATCTCGGGGTCGACGGTGAGGATCGAGTCGATCGACTCCGCGTCGGTGAGCGGCGACGGCTCGGTGTCCCTGAATCGATTGACGCCGACGACGGTCTGCTCACCCGACTCGATGCGCTCGACGCGGGCGGACTGGCTCGCGACGAGCCGGCTCTTCAGCTCGTCGACGGCGTTGAAGGCGCCGCCGAGCGCGAGGACGTCGTCAAGCTCGCTCTGGGCGGCGACGGTGAGCTCGTGGACGATTCCCTCCATCACCCTCGAGCCGGCGAAGAGGTCCGGGTACTCGAGCAGGTCGCTCTCGTAGGCGAGCACCTGCTGGATCCGAAGGCTCCACTGCTGGTCCCAGGGCCGGGGCAGCCCGAGCGCCTCGTTCCACGCGGGCAGCTGAATGGCGCGAGCCCGGGCGTCGGCGCTCAGGGTCACGCCGAGCATCTCGAGGACGATGCGCTGGACGTTGTTCTCGGGCTGCTGTTCGGTGAGGCCGAGCGAGTTCACCTGGACGCCGTAGCGAAAGCGCCGAAGCGAGGGATCCTCGACGCGGTAGCGCGTGCGGCAGATCTCGTCCCACATGGCCGTGAACGTGCGCATCTTGGCGACCTCTTCGACGAATCGCACGCCCGCGTTCACGAAGAAGGAGACCCGTCCGACGACCTCGGGCATCTGGGACGGGTCGACCTTGCCCGAGTCGCCTACGGCGTCGAGCACGTCGATGGCGGTGGCGAGCGCGTAGGCGACCTCTTGGGCGGGCGTGGCGCCCGCCTCTTGGAGGTGGTAGCTGCAGACGTTGATCGGATTCCACTTGGGGGCTCGATTGATCCCGAAGGCGATCATGTCGGCGATGAGCCGCTTCGAGGGCTCGGGCGCAAAGATGTAGGTTCCCCGGCTCAAGTACTCCTTGACGATGTCATTTTGAGTCGTGCCCGAGAGCGCCGCGTACTCGACGCCCTCTTCGTCGGCGAGGGCGAGGTAGAGGGCCCAGAGCCACGCGGCTGTCGCGTTGATCGTCATTGACGTGTTCATCTCGTCCAAGGGAATGTTTGCGAACAGCTCGCGCATGTGCCCGAGGTGAGCGACCGGCACGCCGACCTTGCCCACTTCGCCGGCGGCGATGGGATCGTCGGGGTCGTAGCCCGTCTGGGTCGGTAGGTCGAAGGCGATGGAGAGGCCGGTCTGTCCCTTTGCGAGGTTGCTGCGGTAGAGCTCGTTGGACGCGCGAGCGTTCGAGTGACCCGAGTAGGTCCTCATCACCCAGGGCTTCGAGCGCTCTTTCACGCCATTCCTATCGGTCGTACTGGTAGAAGCCGGCGCCGGACTTGCGTCCGAGCCGGCCGGCACTCACCATTCGGCGCAGCAGCGGCACCGGCTTGTAGTTGGCGTCACCGTACTCGTGGTACAGCGCATCGAGGATAGCGAGTGACGTGTCGAGCCCCACGAGGTCGAGCAGCGCAAAGGGCCCCATCGGAAAGCCACAACCGCCCTTCATCGCGGCGTCGATGCCCTCCATCGTGGCGACACCCTGTTCGAAGAGCCGCACCGCGTTGTTGAGGTAGGGAAAGAGCAGCGCGTTCACGATGAACCCCGCCTGGTCCTTCACCTCGATGGGGTCTTTGCGACAGGCGAGCACGAACTCGTTGACCTTGTCCATGGTCTCGTCGCTCGCCATCAGCGGGCGAACGACTTCCACGAGGGCCATCGCGTTGACCGGGTTGAAGAAGTGGACTCCGCAGACGCGCTCGGGGTGAGAGACCTGCATGGCGAGATCGATGATCGGCAACGTCGAGGTGCAGGTCGCGAGAATCGCTTTCGGACCGACCACCGCGTCGAGCGCGCGAAAGGTCTCCATCTTGACCGCGAGGTTCTCCACCACCGTCTCGATGACGAAGTCGCACGCGGCGAGATCGGCGAGCTCGGTCGTCACCGTGATGCGACGGCGCAGCTCGGCCGCGTCTTCGACGTCGAGCTTGCCCTTCTCGACCTGTTTGGCGAGCGAGCGGTCCACGGCGACGAGTACGGCGTCGGCTCCCGAGATCGTGCGTGCGCGTACCGTGACCGAGGCGCCCGTGGAGGCGGCGACTTCCGCGACGCCGCTACCCATTATCCCCGAGCCCACCACGCCGATATTTTCGAAACTCATGTGGGAACACTATCGTTACCGCCCGGTAGGCAACGATGAGAAACTGAGAACGTGCGAGCGATAGCGGCGGTGGGTTCCCTCGAGGCGCTGAGCGACGTGCTGAAGCGCGACGAACCGATCTCGCTCGGCCCCGGGACCGACGTGGTGGTGCTGCCAACGGCCGCCGCATTCAGTGGCGCCGAAGTGTCCTCGATCGACCTCGCGAGCATCTTCGAGGCTCGCGGCGCGAAGGTCGAAGCCCTCATGAACACCAATCGAACCTCGAGCAACGAGCCATACTTCGCGGCGCGCCTGCGAGACGCAGACGTCGTCGTTCTCGGCGATGGCTCGGTCCTGCACGCGCGGAGCGTCTGGCGAGAGTCGCTCGTGGGTGAGGCCATTCGTTGCGCTCGACTCGTCGTCGCCGTGGGCTCGGTCGCCTCGGTGCTCGGTCTCGTGATGATCGATCCGCGAGGCGGTGCGCCGACCAACGGGCTGGGTTGCTTCGAGGGCGTCGCACTGAGCGTCGCCGCGAGCGACGAGCAGCTGGCCCGCACGAGGACGCTGCTCGGTGACGAGCAGACGCTCGTGGTGCTCGGGCCCCGCGGCGCGGTGCACTTCGACGGGACGGCGTGGCGCGTACTCAGTGCCGACGTCGTGACGACGAGAGGCGCTCGCCCCGTTGAGTTCTAGCTCTCGGTGATCGTCACCGATTCGATGACGACCTCTTCACGCGGTTTACCCGACGACGTTCCCACGTCGTTAATGGCCGCCACCACGTCGAGGCCCTTGACGACCTTGCCGAAGTGCGAGTAGAGCGGCGGCAGACGCACGCCGTCGGGACCCGAGATCACGAAGAACTGGGATCCGTTCGTGTTCGGACCGGCGTTCGCCATGGCGAGTGAGCCGAGCTCGTAGCGTCCGGGCTTGGGCAGTTCGTCCTCGAAGCGGTACCCGGGTCCGCCCGTGCCGGTCGCGGTCGGGTCGCCGCCCTGGAGCACGAAACCGGGGATGATCCGGTGAAAGACGATGCCGTCGAAGTAGTGCCAGCGCGCGAGAAAGACGAAGCTGTTGACCGTCTTGGGCGCGGCGAGCGGGTCGAGCACGAGCTCCATCGTTCCCTTTGAGGTCACCATCGTCGCGGTGTAGGTCTTGTTCGGATCGATGATCATCACGGGTGCGGCGTCGAACTTCTGACGCTTTGGGCTGGAACCATCAGGGTTGGGTACGTCGGTCATCAGGCCTCCTTGATCGTGATGTTCAAAATTCGGTACGTGACGAGCGGCGGGATGCCGTTCGCCGAGGTGCTCGAGTTGCCGGCGTTTTGGATGGTGCGCACGACGCTGTAGCCACTGATGACCTTGCCGAAGAGTGAGTACGTCGCGGAAAGGGTCTCACCGGTCGCGCCCGTCACGATGAAGAACTGGCTGCCGCCGGTGTGGGGCTGGCCGGTGTTCGCCATCGCGATCGAGTACAGCGGAAAGGTCGGACTCCCCGTCTTTGGGTACTCGTCAGCGATGGTGTAGCCGGGTCCACCGGCGCCGGTGCCGGTCGGGTCGCCGCCTTGGATCATGAATCCCGGGATCACGCGCTGGAAGACGACGCACTTGTAGAAGTTGTGCTCAGCGAGGAAGACGAAGTTGTTCGTCGTGACGGGCGCCGTCTGAGCGTCGAGCTGCACGACGAACGAGCCCGCCGTCGTGTCAAAATCGGCGTCGTAGGTGGCGTTCGTGTTGATTGTCATGGTGGGAGCCTTCGCCCAGGACAGTGTGTTTACTCGCGTGCTCGTGGACGCCGGGCACCCGTACGCGACGGCCTTTGCATTAGAGGCGCTCTGAAGGCGCCCGTCGGCCGAGGTCGAGCCCGATGTCGTCGTGGTCGAGCCCGACGTCGTGGTCGTCGTGGTCGTCGCGGGGTTGTTCTTGTTCGAAAAGAGGAATGCGCCGGTACCCACCACGAGCACCGCGATGATGCCGACGATCACCCCGCGTCGAATGGACCTGCGTCGCTTTTCTGCGCGCTGCATGCGCTCGAGCCGTTCGCGGCGACCCGCCTTTTGCCGTTCACGTTTGGAAGATGTCATGGTTGGTCACTTTAGTAGGCCCTTCTTAAGGCTCTAGATCGCTCAACTATCGTGGATGCGTATGGCGCTCATCGTGCAAAAGTACGGCGGCACGTCCGTTGGCGACGCGGATCGGATTCGCGCCGTCGCCCAGCACGTCGCTCTAACGCGACGCGAAGGCCACGAAGTTGTCGTGGTTGTCTCGGCCATGGGGAAGTTCACCGACGACCTGATCGTGCTCGCCGACGAGGTCTCGCCGCACCGCCCGGATCGGGAGATGGACATGCTGCTCACGGCCGGAGAGCGGATCTCGATGGCGCTCGTCAGCATGGCGCTCAGCACGGTAGGGGTCGAGTCCGCATCGTTCACCGGCTCTCAGGCTGGCATCATCACCGACACCAGCCACACGCGGGCAAAGATCCTCGAGATGCGCCCCGACCGTATCCGCGAAGCGCTCGACGACGGGCTCGTCCCGGTCGTGGCGGGCTTCCAAGGCGTATCGACCGACCGCGACATCACGACCCTCGGCCGAGGTGGCTCGGACGTGACGGCCGTCGCACTCGCGGCCGCCCTCAAGGCTGACGTCTGCGAGATCTACACCGACGTGTCGGGCGTCTACTCGGCCGACCCCCGCGTCGTGCCAAAAGCCCGACGACTGTTGACGGTTTCTTTCGACGAGATGATGGAGATAGCCGCCACCGGCGGACGAGTGTTAATGCTGCGTTCGGTCGAGCTGGCACGGCGTAATCACGTCCCCTTGCACGTGCGCTCGAGTTTCACCTGGGATCCAGGAACCTGGATCGTGGAGGAGGACCCCACAATGGAAGAAGCCATCGTCTCGGCGATCACCGACGATACGTCGGAGGCAAAAATCACGGTCGCCGGCGTGCCCGACCGACCGGGCGTCGCCGCGACGCTCTTTCGCGAACTCGCGAACGACAACATCAACGTTGACATGATCGTCCAGAACACGAGCCTGCACAACGTCACGGACATCTCCTTCACCGTCGCGAAGACCGACCTCGACGCGGCCATGAAAGCGTGTCTCAAGGTTCAAAAGGAGATCGACGCGACCACCGTGACGAGCGATGACCGCATCGGACGGGTCAGCCTCGTCGGAGCGGGAATGAAGTCGAGTCCCGGGGTGACCGCCTTGATGTTTGAGACGCTGTTTCGAAACGACATCAACATCGAGATGATTTCGACGAGTTCGATTCGCATCTCGTGCGTGCTGCACGCCGATAAAGTCGCCGACGCCGTGCGCTGCCTCCACAGCGCGTTCGGCCTCGACGCCGAGTGATCTAGACTCGCGGCATGCGCGTCGCGATCGTGGGAGCCACCGGCCAAGTCGGTAGCGTCATGCGGTCGATCCTGGTCGAACGTGAGTTTCCGCTCGACGACATTCGTTTCTTCGCGTCAGCGCGGTCGGCGGGCTCGACGATTGAGTGGCGCGGTCAACAGATCACCGTCGAAGATGCGGCGACGGCCGACTTCTCCGGGATCGATATCGCCCTCGCCTCTTCCGGCGCGACGTCGTCAAAGGTGCTCTCGCCTCGCCTGGCTGCCGCCGGGGCGATCGTCATCGACAACTCGTCGGCCTGGCGCATGGACCCCGATGTTCCTCTCGTGGTACCAGAAGTCAACGCCCACGCCCTCTTCTCGATCCCGAAGGGCATCGTTGCCAACCCCAACTGCACGACCATGGCCGCCATGCCGGTGCTGAAGCCGCTGCACCTGGCGGCGACGCTCGAGGCGATGATCGTTTCGACGTATCAAGCCGTGAGCGGCGCCGGACGCGACGGCGTCGACGAGCTCGCCGACGAACTCGAAAAGCACCGTGACCACGACGTGCGCGTTCTCGCCTTCAATGGTGCCGCGTTCCCACTCGACGAAGGCGTGAAGTTCCCGGCGACGATCGCGCACAACGTGATCCCGATGGCGGGGTCGTTCGTCGATGATGGCTCGCTCGAAACCGGTGAGGAGCAGAAGCTGCGCGACGAGAGCCGCAAGATCCTCGAGATCGCGGGCCTTCGGGTGAGCGCAACGTGCGTGCGTGTGCCGGTCTTCACCGGCCACTCTCTCTCATTGACTCTCAGCTTCGAAGAACCGTTGTCGCCCGAACGCGCCACGGAAATCCTTTCGAGAGCGAAGGGCGTCGTTGTCCACGAGATGCCAACGCCGAGATTTGTCACGGGCAAGGATCCGAGCTACGTCGGGCGCATACGACGCGCCGACGCGATGAAGAACGGGCTCTCGCTGTTCGTGAGTGGCGACAATCTGCGCAAGGGCGCTGCCCTGAACGCGGTGCAGATCGCCGAAGTGCTCCTCGAGCTGCGTTAGTCGCCGCCGTCTCGCCCGACCTGGCGTCGAGCGAGATTCACGCAGTGGTCGCCGAATCTCTCATAGAAGCGAGCCATCAGTGCCACCTCGACCGCGACGGGAACCGGCATTGAACCCGACGTCAGTTCGGCGGTGAGGGTCACGTGCAGGTCGTCGAGCTCGTCATCGATGTCCTCGATCGCTCCGACAGCTTCATTCTTCCCGTCGATGATGATGTCGGTCGCTTCGCGCCAGATCGTCGTCGCGACTTCGCCCATGCGCTCGATCAGCCCTCGTGAGCGCGGGCTCATCTCGGCGCCGAGTCCGCGCGCTGCACGACGGGCGACGTGCTCGGCGAGGTCGCCGTTTCGCTCGATCTCAGGCAGGATGCGAAGCAGGATGAGCATGTCGCGGCGACCGTCGACGTCGAGGGCCGCGCTCTCGAGCAGACGCTCTTCGGCGGTTGAGACGAGGCTGTTGACGAGCTCGTCGATGATGATGTCTTGTTCGACGATGCGCTTGGCGAGTTCGCGGTCGTTCGCGAGCAACGCGTGTGTCGCGCCGGCGATTGCCTCACCGACGAGCGCGAATATCTGTACGGTACGCGGTCGTAGATCGTCGCTCAGCTGCACGAGGGGCGCCTCCTCCTCATCAGGTCGTGAAGAACGGAAAAGCCGATTCATTGACCAAAGGCTAGTTGGCGTCACAACGCTTCTCTAGGGTGGTTGGGGTCGAGCGAAAGGGGAGACATGGTCGTTGCGCTGAGTGGGCTCGCCGGACTCGTCGTGGGCGCCGCCGTTGCCTGGGTGCTCGCGGGACGAGGGGCTCAGGACGAGCGCCAGCGGCTCGCCGAGACCCGGTCGCTGCTGGCCGTTCGTGACGCTGAGCTCGAGAATGCAAAGGCGCACCTCGATCAGCTGCGAGCTGAGCACGAAGCCGCCCTCGCCAATCTCGGCCCGGTCTTTGAGAGTCTGTCGAGCCGCGTGCTGCAACAGACCGTGGCCCAGTTCAACCAGTCCCAGGAAGCTGTCTTGAAAGAGCGCGAGACAACCCTCGATAGGACCCTGAAGCCCCTCGCCGATCTGCTCGATGAGTACAAGCGCAACTTGGTGGAGTTCGATAAGCAGCACGTGGGCGCGCTCGGTGAGGTGAAGGGTCGGGCAGAAGAGCTGCTCGCCGAGCAGCGCCGTACCCAAGTCGAGACCCGCCGGCTCAATCAGTTGCTCGGTCGCGCCGATCACCGGGGACGCTGGGGCGAAGTCCAACTGGCTAATGTGCTCGAAGCGTCGGGCCTTCGCCAACATATCGACTACGAGCTCCAGGTCTCGTCATCGAGCGAGTCCGGACGCGCCCAACGTCCCGACTGTGTCGTGAACATGCCCAACGGTTCGCGCATCGCGATTGACGCCAAGTTTCCCTTCGATGCGTTTGAAGAGTCACTCGCGACCGACGACGCGGAACAGAGAAAGGCACTCGAGGCGAAGCACGCAAAGGATCTCCTCGCTCACGTGAAGACGCTGCGTGACAAGGCCTACTGGGAGGCGATTGCACCGGCGCCGGAGTTCGTCGCGTGCTTCGTGCCGAGCGACGTGGCAGTGAGCGTGGCCTTTGACGCGAACCCCGATCTGTTGAAGAACGCCGCGAAGGACCGGGTCGTCATCGTGGGTCCGACGAATCTGCTGTCGATGCTGTGGTCGGTCGCGATGGTGGTGCGCCAGCAACAGCTCGCCATGAACGCAGAGGAGATCTACAAGGTTGCCGAAACCATTTTCGAGCGCATTCGTTACGTCGCCGAACCAGTGGCGCGAATGGGCAAGGCCCTCGACACCCAGGTCAAGGAGTACAACGCAATGGTGTCGTCCTTCGAGTCGCGTCTGATCGTGAGCGCACGCAACCTCCAAAAGCTTGGTGGTGCGGCGCACGCGAAGGAGCTTCCCGAGCTCGGATACGTCGATCGGCTCGCCGCTCGTCTCGATGAGAGCAAATGGGGCGTTGATGAATCGTTTCCGATCGTGGATGGTGCGATAGAGATTCTCGAACTGGAGGGCTTCGAGGAATCGGAGTGAAAATCGCCGCCGAGTAAGTTCTTTCAGCGTGGCTCGTACTCGCGCGCAACGCCGTCGTCATACGGTGCTCATCTCGCTGGCGCTGATTATCACGCTCATTGTGCTCGTCTTCGCGCGCGACGTGTCTCGATCGGCACACGGAGCCATCACCGAGCGCCGGAGCGAAAACAAGAGCTTCGCCGCGCTGGCGAATGCACTGATTGGCCAGGAGAACGTGTTCGATCGTCGTTTTGACGGCCTGGTCACTCGGGGCGACACGCTTCGGCGCACGGTGTTTGACGCTCGGCTCTCCCAGCTCAACGACGAGCTGCCCGGGTGGCTCACCGAGGCGAGCTTGCTGCGATCACCGTCGCTCGCGCACAAAGTGAACGAGACGTTCTATGAACTCACGTCCGAGCGGGCCGACGCCTACGAGGCGCTCATCGCAGAGATCGCCGACGCGCTCGGCCTGCCCTGGACCACGACCTCCGATCAGCACGTCACCGATCCAACGGCGACCTTGATCAGTACGAGCACACGGTGGAGCAGTGCCCGCTTCGCTCTTGCGAAGGAACCAGGTCGCATGAAGCTCGACGGGACGACGTCCCACGCCGCGGCGTATCTGGCCGCGCACGGCCTGAGCGCGTTGCTCTCCTCACCATCGCTGGCGCTGGTGCGGGCCATTTCCATCGCGGCGATACGTGTCTCACCCGCGCCGCTGCCCTCGTCACCAGGGGTGCTGCTCTTGCCGCCGGTGACGACAGTGGAGTTCGGGGTCTCTGTCCTCAACGCGAGCTACGACGACCAGCCCGTGACGCTGATCATCACGGTGACCCCCGCCAACCCTCGTCGAAAGGCCTACGCTGCGCGCATGCACGCCACGCTCGGTCCCCTGGAGGCGTACGCGTTCGTGCCTCCGCTCCTCACGACCGCGGCCAGCGAGCGCGCCGAGGTGGTCATTACCGTCAGCGGGGCTCGAGCGGCAGCCGGAAAGGTCACGAGGGAGGACTATCGCCTGGAGATGTCGCCGTCGGGAAACGGGTAGCCGGACTTGGTTACCGGCCAGTTGGCCTACGATGGTCGGGGCCCAAAAATCTGAATCGAGGAACTGTGACGGATTCCATTACCGTGACCGACAACCGTACGGGCGAATCGCGAGAGATCCCGATCGAGAATGGCGGCGTCGCTGCGAAGGAGTGGTCGAAGTTGCTGCCCGGCGTGTGGTTCTACGACCCCGGCTTCATGACGACCGCGATGGCCGAGTCGGCGATCAGCTACATCGATGGTGACGCCGGCATCCTGCGCTATCGCGGCTATCCAATCGAACAGCTCGCCGAAAAGTCCACGTACGTCGAGGTCGCGTACTTGCTGTTATACGGTGAGCTGCCCAACGCCGAGCAGGCGGCCGCGTGGGAGAAGGAGATTACGTATCACACCTTCATCCACGAGAACGTGCGCAAACGTTTCCTCGAAGGTTTCAACTACGACGCGCACCCAATGGGCATGCTCGTCTCAGCCGTCGCGGCCCTGTCCACGTACTACAAAGACGCGAAGATCCTCGACGACCCCGAAACCCTGCACAAGCAGATCGTCCGGCTGATCGCCAAGATGCCGACGCTCGCGGCCGCGGCGCACCGGTTCAGCGTGGGCATGCCCTTCGTGTACCCCGACAACACCATGGGCTACGCCCAGAACTTCCTCTCGATGATGTGGAAGGTGGCCGAGCCCCGCTACGAGCCCGACCCGGTGCTCGCACGCGCGCTCGACACACTGTTCATCCTCCACGCCGACCACGAGCAGAACTGCGGAACGACCGCCATGCGCGTCGCCGGCTCTGCGCACACTGACCCCTACTCAGCGACGGCCGCCGCGACGGCGACCTTGTACGGGCCGCGCCACGGCGGCGCCAACGAGGCGGTCCTCAAGATGTTGACCAAGATCGGCAGCATCGAGAACGTGCCGGCGTTCGTCGAGACGGTCAAGCAGGGAAAGGCGCTGCTCGACGGATTTGGTCACCGCGTCTACAAGAACTTCGATCCTCGCGCCACCATCATCAAGAAGGCGGCGGACGACGTCTTTACTGTGACGGGGAAGAACCCGCTGCTCGACATCGCTCTCAAGCTCGAAGAAGTCGCCCTCGGCGATGACTACTTCATCTCGCGCAAGCTCTATCCGAACGTCGACTTCTATTCGGGACTGATCTACCAGGCGATGGGCTTTCCCGTCGAGATGTTCACCGTGCTGTTCGCGATTCCGCGCACGTCGGGCTGGCTCGCGCACTACAAGGAGCTGCTCAGTCAGGACACGAAGATCGCTCGGCCTCGCCAGCTGTACGTAGGCGCCGAAGTCCGCGACTTCGTGCCAATGCACCAGCGCGCGTAGCTACTCCTTGTGCAGCAGTCGGGTCAAGCCCTCTTGGACCATTGACACCTTGAGTTGGCCGTCTCTCGAAAAGAGGAACCCCCGCGCGAGGCCTCGTCCGCCGTACGCGATCGGCGACTCGGCGTCATAGAGCAGCCACTCGTCCGCGCGCAGATCGTGGTGGAACCACATGCAGTGATCGAGGCTCGCAGCCATGAGGGTGCCGTCGTCCCAGCTGATCGCGTGCGGCTTCAAGATCGCGTCCATGAGACTCATGTCGCTCGCGTACGTGACGACGCACGCGTGCAGGAGGGGATCGTCGGGCAGCGTGCCGTCGGCCTTGATCCAGAGCTGCTGGTGGGGGTCCCTGTTGCGATCGGGGCTCCAGGGCACTTCACCGAGGTAGCGCTGGTCGATCGGGTGGTGACGCATGAACCACTCGTCGAGGTCGCCGAACTGGTCGTGGAGGATTTCGGAGAGCGGACGGATCAACTCGGGACCGGGCACGACGGGCATCTCGATCTGATGCTCGAAGCTCACTTCATCAGTGTGAAAGCTGGACTGCATGTTGTAGATGGCTCGCCCGTGTTGAATGGCGACGACGCGTCGTGTGGAGAAGCTCTTGCCGTCCCTGATGCGGTCGACCTCGTAGAGGATGGGGGTCGTCGGATCGCCCGGGCGCAGGAAGTACGAGTGCAGCGAGTGCACGCGACCTCGTTCGACGGTGCGGCCCGCCGCCATCAGGGCTTGTGCCGCAACTTGGCCACCGAAGGTACGTTGACGTTCTTCTTTAGGGTTAATCCCGCGATAGACGTTGACTTCGATCGATTCGAGGTCGAGCAGGTGGACGAGAAACTCGAGCGCTTCGGACATGAACCATTCTTGCACCCATCGCGCCCGGAGCTCTTGGTGACACCCGGTAGACTTGAGCAAATGGTGGCTCGGATTCGCTCGTTCCTTGCGTGGTCGCGTACCCGTGATGGCAAGAAGCTCACCCGTTATCTAATGGGCTCGATCCTGACGACCGGTCTTTCGTTTCTGTGGATCACGGTCTTCTACGGCCTTCGTATCATCCCCGGCGTTATCTGGGCGACACTGTCGGGCAACCTCGTCGCGGTCATACCCTCCTACTACTGGAACCGCGCGTGGGCGTGGGGTAAGCGCGGACGCAGCCACTTTCGCCACGAGATCGTGCCCTACTGGTCCATGGCATTCCTCGGCATCGCTTTCTCGCAGCTCGGCGCATTCTGGGCGCGCGCCGAGGTTCACTCGCACAACTGGAGTCGCCTCTTCAACACCGGTCTCGTAGCGGGCACGAACGTCGCGTGCTTTGCGATCTTCTTCGTCTTGAAGCTGATGGTCTTCAACCGGATCTTCCACGTCGCCCACCACGAGAAGGCCGTCGAAGAGCCCGTCTCGGTACAAGAAGGTCCCTCGTTCTAGAGCGAGGCGACGCCGTGGGCTCTGTCGCTCACCAGCGCGTGCGTGAAACGGTAGGTTGGCCGCGATGACTCTTTCCCCGAAGGCGCTGCTCGCGTGGTCGAAGACCCACAACGGCCGTCGTCTCATCCGCTACACGGCGGCGTCGGTCGTTACGACGCTCGTCTCGCTCGCTGCGGTGTCGGGCTTCTACGGGCTTCGAATCATCCCGAGCGTTATCTGGGCGACGCTCGCGGGCAACGTCGTCGGAATGTTTCCCGCCTACCAGCTGAACCGACGCTGGACGTGGGGCAAGCACGGCCGCAGCCACCTGCGCCGCGAGATCATGCCCTTTATGACGATGTCGGCACTCGGCATCGCCTTCTCTCAACTCGGCGCCTGGTGGGCGCGCAACGAGGTTCGCTCGCACCACTGGTCACACCTCGCCAACACCGGCCTCGTCGATGGAGCGAACCTGCTCTGCTTCGGGGTGTTCTGGGTGCTCAAGCTCATCGTCTTTAACCGCATCTTCCGCGTCCAGCGGATGGAGGAGATGGACGAGCACCTGCGGGTCGAAGAAGGGACCGCGATCTAGTCGCGAAAGTTCGTGAACTGCAGCGGTACGTCGAGGTCGGACTCCTTGAGCATCGAGATGGCCCGCTGGAGATCGTCTCGCTGCTTGCCGGTGACGCGCACCTGGTCACCCTGGATCGAGGAGCTGAGGCTCTTGAGACCCATGTCCTTTACCAGCTTGTTGATCTTCTTGCCGACCTCTTGGGTGATGCCAGCCTTCAGCGTGACCTTCTGGCGGGCGCTGTTGTGGCTCGCCTCTTCGATCTTTCCCGCATCGAGGGTCTTGAGCGAGACCGAGCGCTTCACGAGCTTCTCTTCGAGGAGTTGGTAGAGCGCCCGCAACCGGTCTTCGGTTGAGGCGCTGAGCGTGAGCTCTTTCTCGTTGAACTCGATGACCGCGTCGGTGCCCTTGAAGTCGAAGCGGTTGCTCGCTTCACGGTTGGCCTGATCGACGGCGTTCCGCACTTCCTGCAGGTCGATTTCGGAGACCACGTCGAAGCTTGGCATGCAGAGATGTTAGAGCGCACGCCACGCGGGCGTCGTAAGTGCCCGACATTTGGTGTACGAAGTCCCGGCCCGTTGGTAGTGGCACGCGCCGGACAGTAGAATCCTCGACGGGTCAGTGCCCGAGTGGCCAATGGGATCTGGCTGTAAACCAGACGGCTTTGCCTACGGGGGTTCAAATCCCTCCTGGCCCACCATGGCCAATCCCGCCCCGGGGTTGGCCTCGCTCGACGCGAGCCGGAGAAGTACGTTGTCACGTGAGGTGGCGAGAGGAGTTTCGTGGTTCGAGTGAACTCGTGGGCGAGCGGGGTCAGGCGGACGTACGAACGTGCCGCGTCCGGCCTCGAGTCCGGGGTGCAGCTTCTCGAACGTCGTTACACGCCACTCGGACGTTTCACACCAGGACCGTTTGAAGGATGGAACTTCCTCTGGCAACCAGCGCTGCTCGGCTTTGCCGCGATGACCGCGATCGTGGCGGGCTCGTCGTTCACGAACTCTCCCTTTAAGTTCAACATGACCGGCACGTGGTTCTTCGGTGAACCGTCACCCAGCGCGACTGGAACGCCGAGCCTCACCAAGTTCATCTTGTCGGTCGTGCTCGTCTACGGCGGCTTGTTGTTGCTGATGCGCGTCTGGCTGCGCCTCTCTGAGGTCATGAAGCTGCACGCGGGCGTTGGGCTCAAGAAGCTCTGGTGGATGTTCGCCCTGTGGGCGTCGCCCATGGTTGTCGCGCCGCCGCTCTTTTCCCGCGACGTCTTCAGCTACGCGGCCCAGGGTGAGATGACGGCCGCCCACATCAGCCCCTATCTCTATGGTCCCTATACGTTGGGCCAGTTCTCCAACCCCTGGACGATGGCCGTCGATCCGCTCTGGGGCAACACGCCCGCTCCCTACGGACCTTTCTTCCTCTTCCTCGACAGCACCGTCGACAAGATCAGCGGTCACCACCAGCTCTGGACGGTCGTCGGACTGCGTCTGCTCGAGGTGATCGCCGTCGTCATGATCGGCTACGGCGTCGCCATGCTCGCGCGGGGTCTCGGGCGTGATCCGGGCGAGGCGTTCGTGCTCGCGGCGATGAATCCCCTCGTGCTCTTGACGCTCATCGGTGGTGCGCACAACGACGCCATCATGACCGGTTTCCTGGTGATCGGGCTCGCGCTCGCCGTCCAGCGACATCCGGTCTGGGCACTCTTCTTCGTCTCGCTCGCAACCGCCATCAAGGCACCCGCCGCGATCGGCCTCGCATTTGTCGCGTGGAACTGGCTCGGGCCCGACGCCACGATCAAGCAACGAGTCAGACCGTTCCTCATCGGTGGTGCGGTCGCAGCCGCCGTGCTCGGCGTCACGACGCTCATGGCGGGCTTTGGCTTCGGCTGGGTCGACAATCTGCTGAGCAACGGCACCGTGCGATCCTGGGCCGCCCCGGCGACCGGGGCGGGCATGGCTATCACCAACTTCTTTCACGCCGTGGGCCTGCACGGGATCAGCCTGGCGTCCGTGCTCTCGGTGACGAGGTTCCTCGGGGTCGTACTCGCCGCCGTCCTCGCGTTTTGGCTGCTCTGGCGCTCTGGTGAGCGCGGTTGGGTGCGCTCGCTCGGATTGGCGCTACTGCTCTTTGTCATCCTCGGCCCGGTCGTCCAGCCCTGGTACCTCGCGTGGGGGCTCGTGGTGTTGGCGGCGAGCTACGAGGGGCGCGAGCACTTCTGGCTGCTGTTGCTCTCCATCACAGGCCCCTTCATCGGCCTGCCCGGTGGGCGACAGCTCCTCGCGGGCCTCGTGCACTCGAACCCGCTCCTGATCGCGCTGGCACTGGCCATCTTGGGTGGCGTCCTCATCGTGCCCATGGGACGCTGGACCCAGTGGTCCTGGCCCGAGGGCGATGCCGCGCCGAGCGACGAGCCACAGCCTGAGAGCATCGAGTCGATCCCCCAGCGCGCCGAGGCGGTCGCCGACACGAGTGGGCTTAGCGCAACGGCCTAGGTGCGTAAACGATCATTTCGTCGGGCATCACGTACTGATATTCGACGACGTCCAGCCAGCGCCCGTGCTTGCGCCCTACCTCGATCTCGGTTCCGACCAGGGTGAATCCACACTTTTCGTGGAGTCGGATCGAACCAGCGTTCTCGCCGACGATCCTCGCGATGATCGAATGAAAGCCCGAGCGCTTGGCCGTCGCGATCAGGTCGGTCAAGAGCAGTTCACCCACCCCTCGTCCGCGGGCCGCACGATAGACGTAGACCGAGTTCTCGACCGTCGTTGCGTAGGCGGGGCGGTCACGAAATGGGGAGACGGAGGCGAAACCGAGGATGCGCTCGTCGCGGGCACCGAGCTCGCCGAGCTCGTCGTCGTCGTTGACGGCGACGAGACAGAGGTGGGTCGCCTGGTGCTCGCGAATCCATTCGCGCTGGCCCTCGAGCGAACGCGGCACGAGATCAAAGGACACGATGGCTTCGACCACCTCAGGATTCAAGATATTCATGAGCGCCATCGCGTCGTCAACTTCGACCAGGCGCGTTCTCATAGGGGACCAGGGTAGCGTGAGAACGGTTGGAATAAAGGGGTCGCGAGGCACTACACTTTGCAGCCGCGACTTTTTTTCGTCGCAACGCCCTCTTAGCTCAGTGGTAGAGCACTTCCATGGTAAGGAAGGGGTCGTCGGTTCAACCCCGACAGAGGGCTCGCCAGGCGGCGTAGCTCAGGTGGTCAGAGCACACGGCTCATAATCGTGTTGTCGCGGGTTCGAGTCCCGCCGCCGCTACCAGGCTTAACGCAGCACCAGCAGCATCAAAGGAGAGACATGGCGAAGAACGAGAAGCGAGTCCAGGTGACCCTGGCCTGCGAGGACTGCAAGCGGCGCAACTACATCACGACGAAGAACAAGATCAACGACCGCGAGCGCATCGAGATGAAGAAGTTCTGTCAGTGGGAGCGCAAGCACACCGTCCACAAGGAAACCCGTTAGTCACTGACGGGCTCTCGCGCCGACGCGGACGGTGTCGACGCGCGCCTCGAGGTGCTGGTCGCCTCGGCCCATCGCCGAGGGCCACCAGTTCCACCGGCCGAGCAGCTGGACCGTCGCGGGCACGAGCACCGTTCGCACGACGAAGGTATCGAGCAGAATGCCGACTGCGAGTCCGATGCCAATGACGCGGATCTGTCCGTTGCCCTGCCCGGCGCCGCCCACGATGGCGAGCACGACGAAGCTTCCCGCGAGGACGAGTCCCGCGGAGGTCACCGTCGGGCCGGTCGCTCCGAGCGCACGCACGATTGCCGAACGCAGGTCCCCGCCCTTCGCCGCCTCCTCGCGGATGCGCGTCATGACGAGAATGTTGTAGTCCTCGCCGAGGGCGAGCAGGAAGATGAACATCAAGAACGGTAAGAGGAACACGAGGCCCGACTCGTGGGGGATCTTCATGAAGACAATGACCGACACGCCCAGTGACGTGAGAAACGACAGGACCACGCTCACGATGAGATAGAGCGGTGCGATGAGGCTGCGCAACACGAGCGCGAGCACGAGCGCGATGGCGAGAATCGCGATCGGGACGATTCGTCCGACGTCGCCCTCGGAGATGGCGCTCACGTCGTAGAGCGCGGGAGCCTTACCGGCGACGCCGTTCGCCTTCGCCCCCGCCGCGAGGGCGGCCGCCGCGACGGCTGTCCGCAGCGCCGGGACCTCGTTGATGGCGGCGTTGCTGCCGGGACTGCCCGCGCGAAGACTCGCCTCCCACTGGACGGTGCGACCGTCCGCACTGATGAACGAAGCGGTCGCGAGGTACGTGTCGTACTCCGCCGGTGTGATGGACGATCCCGCCGGGGGTGTCAGCGGGCCCGTCAAGAGATGCTGGGCGCTGCCGTAGCGGTGGGCTAGTCGGTAGAGCGCCGAGAGCTCGCTCGGCGAGAGCGTCGTCCCGGTTGGATTGAGCGGTCCGCTCATCGTCGAGAAGAATCCGCTTTTCGTCAGGTGCGAGGTGGCGACCTCGAGCTCGCGAGGGTCGGTCCACACGGAGCGACGAAAGGTCATGACGATGTCGGTCGGGTTGGCGCTCGCCTGGGGGAAGTGGGCCGCGATGGCGGCGTTCCCGGCCGCCGCGGTGCTGCCCGCGGGAGCGTTCACGTCACCGCCAAACCCCGAAGGGACGAAACCGAGCGCGAAGAGGGCGATCACGCCGAGGGCACCGACGCCGGCGAGCAGCGTCCACCAGGGTCGACGAAGCAGTCGCTCCGTGAGCCGGCCCCAGCCCCCTTCGACGGCGGGGCGCGTCGAGGTGTGCGTGGGCCAGAACGTGGCCCGCCCGAAGATGGCCATCAAGGCGGGCAGCAGCGTCAGTCCGGCGAGCAGCATCGTTCCCACGCCAATGGCGAGCGGTACCGCGAGGTCGTGGTAGAGCCCGAAGCTCGCAAAGAGCAGCGTCAGCAACGCCACGGCCACTGTTCCCGCCGAAGCGGTGATGGACTCGCCCACGCGGCGAAGCGAGTAGATCACGGCGTCGTGGGGCTCTGCTCCGGCGCGTAGTTGCTCGCGCGTGCGGAAGACGAGAAAGAGGCCGTAGTCCGTGCCCGCACCGAGGATGAGCACGATCAGCAGGATCTGGGTGAAGAAGGAAACCTGGAGCGCCCCGACGCTTGCGAGCGCGCCGATGAACGAGCCCGACAGCAGCAAGACGAGCGCGGCGGGAACGAGGGTGATGAGAGGGGCGAGCACCGAGCGAAAGATGATCAGCAACAAGATGATGATGAACACGACCGATCCGTCTTGGATCTCCTTGCTCTGGCTCGCGGACTGGTGCTGGCTCGCCGCTTCGGTGGCGGCCGGCCCCGCGGGGTAGGCGTGCAGGTCGCTCGGAAGGGTGCTCTTGGTCAGCACGGCCTCGACGTCGTTGACGACGGTGAGGGACTTTCCGGCGTTGAACGGGGAGACCGAAGAGCTAAAGAGCAGTTCGGCCGCCTTTCCGTCGGGCGAGATCGCGAGGAAGTGGGCGCTCAGCTCGGTCGGCACGCGCTCGAGCCGGCCGAGCATCGTGGCGACCGCCGCCTCGTCGGCACCATTGAAGTGCTCGTGGGAGGTGACCACGACGACCGAGAGGACGAGGTGATTGACCGACCCGATGAGGGGCTCCGCGAGGACTGCCGCCACATTGCTTGGGGCGCTCGAGGGCAGAAAGGCGCCGTTGTTGTCGTTCACCTGGCTCGCGAGAGAAGGCAGCGTCGCGACCGCCGCCACGGCTCCGACGAACCACACCACGACGATGAACCAGCGCAGTCGCACGACGTGTCGGCCGAGTGACTCGAAGAAGCGGTTCATCTCAACCTCCACGGGGCTCACGGTCGACTTGTCGCTAATGTACGACGCGCGCGCGCATTTTTTCTAGAGACGAAGGTCACTTTGGCAGGTGGCGCGGGTGCCCGGAAGGCGTCCTGTCGGGAGATGGTAAGATTTTCGTCCCTGGGGCGCGACGTGTTTGATGACGCGTCCTCTTTAGGGCAGTGGCTCAATTGGTAGAGCACCGGTCTCCAAAACCGGTGGTTGGGGGTTCGAGTCCCTCCTGCCCTGCTCGAGATGACTGGACCGTTGTAACGCAGTGCGAATGAAAGACAGAAGAT
This sequence comes from Acidimicrobiales bacterium, assembly GCA_049581565.1. Classification (GTDB taxonomy): domain Bacteria; phylum Actinomycetota; class Acidimicrobiia; order Acidimicrobiales; family RAAP-2; genus RAAP-2. The sequence goes on along the minus strand of JBAUSF010000050.1, from coordinate 3,507 downwards.
GAACCGCGAACAGAAGCGCTTGATGCAGCGACAGGGACAGATGGGTGCCGACGGCGCGCCCGCCTCTCGTCGCACCTCCGCGCAAGACGTCCAGCGCCGTCGAAGCGAGCGGGCTACGCCGCGCGAGTTCTTCCGTCAGGTCCGTGAAGAGATGCGCCAGGTCTCTTGGCCCACGCGCCCCGAAGTGCTCAACTACACCTCGATCGTGCTGTTCGTGCTCATCTTCATGACCTCGCTCATTTTCGGACTCGGATTTGGCTTTTCCAAATTCGTCACATTCCTCTTTGTGAAGTAGGCGAGCATGAGTGACGTAGAAACCGACCACGTGGAAGACGCGAACGACGCCGCCAGCGGCGAAGAGATCCTCGACGTCACGATCATTGAGGAAGACGACGAGCCCGTCGTCGAGAGTGCCTTCGATCGGCCCGGTCGCTGGTACATCGTGCACACCTTCGCCGGCCACGAGCAGAAGGTCATCGGGGCGCTCAACAACATCATCAAGAGCCGCGAGCTGAGTGACTCGATCTACGAGATCTACCTGCCCGAAGAAGACGTCACCGAGTTCAAGTCCGGCAAGAAGGTCACGGTCTCCAAGCGCATGTTCCCGAGCTACCTGCTCATTCGCTGCGAGCCGGACCCCGAGATCTTCTACGTCATCGGATCGACGCCGGGCGTTACCGGCTTCGTCGGTGCGGAAAAGACCAAGCCGACCGCCCTCACTCGTCGCGAGGTGGACAACATCATCCGTCCCCACGTCGAGGGTGTCGAACAGCCCGTCGCCAAGCGACGCATGCCGACCCACGAGTTCGACGTCAACGACACGGTCCAGATCAAGACCGGTCCGTTTGCCACCTTCTCGGGTCACGTCGCCGAGATCAACGAAGACCAGCTCAAGGTGAAGGTGCTCGTCGACATCTTCGGCCGTGAGACCCCCGTGGAGCTCGACTTCACCCAGGTCACGAAGCTCTAGAAGGATTCAAGGAGAACGCCCATGGCGAAGAACGTCGTAGCAGTCGTCAAGATTCAACTCGAAGCGGGCGGGGCGACCCCCGCGCCGCCGGTCGGCACCGCGCTCGGGCCCCACGGCGTCCAGACGATGGAGTTCTGCAAGCAGTACAACGCGGCGACCGAGTCGATGCGCGGCACGGTCATCCCCGTCGAGATCTCGATCTACGAAGACCGCACGTTCACCTTCGTCTTGAAGACCCCGCCGACGCCGGTGCTCTTGCGCCAGGCGGCTGGTATCGCGAAGGGCGCCAAGCTCGCCGGACGCGAGACCGCGGCCACGGTCACGATGGACCAGGTCGAAGAGATCGCGAAGACCAAACTGAAGGACCTCAACACCGACGATGTCGAGATGGCCAAGCGTCAAGTGGCCGGCACTGCTCGTTCGATGGGCATCAAGGTCGCGGGCTAGGAGAGTCATGAAGCACGGTAAGAACTACAAGAACGCGCTCGCCCAGGTCGACCGCGAGGAGCTCCTCACGGTTCCCGAAGCGATCGACAAGGTGAAGAACCTCGCCCACGCGAAGTTCGACGAGACCGTGGAGCTCGCGGTGCGCCTCGGGGTCGACCCGCGCAAGGCTGAGCAGATCGTGCGCGGCACGATCTCGCTGCCCGCCGGCACGGGCAAGACCAACCGAGTCGCCGTCTTTGCGGCCGGCGAAGCCGCCCAGGCCGCTCGCGACGCGGGGGCGGACATCGTCGGCGCGGAGGATCTGGTGGCGAAGGTCGCCGGAGGATTCCTCGACTTCGACGTGGCGATCGCGTCGCCCGACATGATGGGCCAGGTCGGTGGCCTCGGTCGCGTGCTCGGTCCCCGCGGTCTCATGCCGAACCCGAAGACGGGCACCGTGACGACCGACGTCGCCAAGGCCGTCACCGAGTTCAAGGGTGGGCGCGTCGAGTACCGCACCGACAAGATCGGCAACGTGCAGCTTCGCGTCGGCAAGGTCAGCTTCTCGCGCGAGGACCTCGTGCGAAACGTGGTCGCCGTCATCGACGAGCTGGTGCGCGTCAAGCCCGCGAGCGCGAAGGGCCGCTACGTCATGAGCATCACGGTGAGCTCCACCATGGGCCCCGGGGTCAAGATCGACCCGACGCGCGTGCACGACCACGACGAGGCGCTTGCCTCCGCGTAGCCCGTTTTGACGCGAGCCCGCAGTAAAAGTACGATGTAGCGCGCACGTAGTCGGTGCCAGAGAAGTTGTAAGAACGCCGAAGACATCCGGTGCACGAAAGTGCGTAAAGGACCAGTGTCCGCCTGACGAGGGGTTCGGGTTTCCTTGGGAACTCGTTCACTGATGTTTTCGGCCCGTTCCCGGGCGGCATCCGGTGAAGGAGTCAGATGAACAAGGTCCGCACCGCAAAGGTCGCTACCGTCGACGAACTCAAGGCGAAGGTCGACGTCACGACGACGGCCGTCGTGACCGAGTACCGCGGCATGACCGTCGCGCAGATCTCGGCCTTGCGCCGTCAGCTGCGCGCCCTCGACGCCGACTACAAGGTCTTCAAGAACACCCTCGTTCGCCGGGCCATCGCCGGCACGTCGGTTGAGCCTCTCGACGCCTTCCTCGAAGGTCCCACGGCCATCGCCTTCGTCAACGGGGACGTCTCGGCCGTTGCGAAGGCCCTGCGCGACTTCGCGAAGGCCACTCCGACGCTTGTGGTGAAAGGCGGCGTCCTTGACGGCAAGGCGCTCAGCGTCTCGGACCTGACGGCGCTCGCCGACCTTCCCCCGCGCGACGTGCTGCTCGCTCGTTTGGCGGGCCTCATCGCGTCGCCGCTTTCCACGATGGCCGGCCTCCTCAAGGCCGTCCCGCAAAACCTCGCCTACGGCCTCGCAGCCCTGATCGACGCGAAGGGCGGCGCCCCCGCCCCCGCGGCCCAGGTCGACGAGGCCGCCGAGACTCCGGCCGGGGTCGAGGAAGCTGGCTCGCCAGCGAGCGACGACGACGCGACGCCCGTCGCGGAGGTCGCGGACGAGGCTGTGGCCGACTCCGACTCGAACACCCCCGAGGCGTCAAGCGACGCCGAGGACGCACCGGCCGAATAACCCAACGTAAGAAGAGAAAGGAATCACCATGGCTGCATCCCTGACCAAGGAGCAGATTCTTGATGGCATCGCGGAACTGACCGTGATCGAGCTGAGCGAACTTCTCAAGGAGTTCGAAGAGAAGTTCGGCGTCACCGCCGCGGCCCCCGTGGCCGTTGCGGCAGCCCCCGGCGCCGGCGGCGCCGGTGCTGCGGAAGAGGAAGTTGAAGAAAAGAGCAATTTCGACGTCATCTTGACGGGCGGAGGCGACAAGAAGATCCAGGTCATCAAGGAAGTGCGTGCACTGACCAGCCTGGGCCTGAAGGAAGCGAAGGACCTCGTTGACGGCGCGCCGAAGCCCGTCCTCGAGAACGTCTCGAAGGCCGACGCGGAGAAGGCCAAGGCCGCCCTCGAGGCCGCCGGCGCCACCGTCGAGCTCAAGTAGCTCCTGGGTGTTTTGCGTGGTCCCGGCC
>JBAUSF010000049.1:0-5445 GCA_049581565.1 Acidimicrobiales bacterium | reverse complement strand
TTCCAGGGAACTGGATGCAACTACTGCGCAAATACGGGCTACAAGGACCGAATTGGAGTGTACGAGCTCCTGGTCATGACCCCCGAACTGCGCCGCCTGATCGTGGGCTGGGCAACTCAGGAGGAACTGCGTAATATGGCCGTTAAGCAAGGGATGAGCACACTTCGACAAGAGGCGATCAATCTGGTAGCCCAGGATGTCACTTCTATCGCAGAGGTAATACGGAGTATGTACACCCTATGAGTCCACGTCGCGATAAGTCACTGAACGACTACCACTTCAAAGCACTCGACGAGTCGGGCAAGCAGATCTCTGGTGTCGAGGTTGCCGTCTCTACGGGAGCAGCCCACGTCGCACTCTTGGCCCGCGGGCTCCAGCCACTTGAAGTCAGTGCGAAAAAAAATATTCTCGCGTTCGAGATTACGCAGAAGAAGGTGCCGCGCAAAGATCTGACCAACTTCACGCGCCAGCTGGCGGTGTTCATGCGTGCGGGTATTCCCATTATGGAAGCTCTCGAGGTGATTACCGAAGAGACACAGAACAAAATGTTGAAGAACGTTCTGCTTGACATGATCGACAGTCTGCGCGCGGGCGATACGTTCGCCGCCGCCGCCGCCGTCCACCCCGAGGCCTTCCCTAACTTCTATGTTGGCATCCTTGAATCGGCGGAACTGACGGGAAACTTGGACATAGTTCTCAACCAGCTCGCGGACTACATCGACCGCGATCAGAAGGCGCGAGGCAAGGTCACCGCGGCGCTCATCTATCCGGCCGTCGTGGCCTGCATGTCGGTCATCGTCGTCATTGTGCTCGCGGTCTTCGTCATGCCACGCTTTGAAGTCTTCTTTAAGAGTCTCAATGCCAAGCTGCCACTCGTGACTCGAATGCTACTGAGCACGACTTCCTTCATCGGACACGAATGGTACTTCGAGCTCGCCTTTGTGATCATCGTTGTCGGTGGTTTCATCGCTATGCGGCGCTCGCCGAAGGGCCACGCAATCCTCGACAGCTGGATTCTGAAGTTGCCCGTGATTGGCGATCTCACGGAAACCGCGATCATCGAGAGAACGTGCCGCGTGCTGGCATCCATGCTCCGCGCCGGCGTCGACCTTCCTCGGTCCATGGCTGTGACGGCCGACTCGGCGAACAACGCGGTGTACAAGAAGGCACTAGAAGGTGTTCGCGAAGCGATGATGCAGGGTCAGGGCATCTCGGGCCCTATAAATCTCACCGAGCTATTTCCAGCGGCAGCCCGCCAGATGTTCCGAGTTGGCGAAGAAACGGGCACCCTCGACCAGCAGCTCGAAGTGGCGGCCGCCTACTACAACCGAGAACTTGAGACAAAGTTGGAGCGGGCCACTGCGCTCTTCGAACCCGCGATCATCATCTTCATGGGTGTCGTAGTCGGCTTCGTCGCGGTTGCGCTCATCTCTGCGATGTACGGGATTTACAATCAGGTGAAGGTTGGATGAACAGCCCTCGACGTCGCCACGGTGGAAGATGGCTCGTTTCCCGGGGCGTAAGGTGTCCACGATCGAACTGTTGGCGCAAGCACCGAGATGATTCTTCCGGTTTCACGCTGGTCGAGCTTCTCATTGTGTGCGCGGTCACGCCCTTAATCATTGGCGCTCTCGCTGCTGGCCTCTTCGCTATGTTCTCGCTTCAGACGAGCACCTCGAATCGCCTTTCAGACAGTGGTGACGCTCAAGTCGTCTCGGCAAACTTCGAGCCGGATGTTCAGCAAGCCCAGCAAGTCGCTGTCGGTAATTTGGCGCAGAACGAATGCTCATCCCAGCAGGTCTTTGGCGTGGAGTGGGGTCAGATCACCGGCGGATATGAGAATGTCGTGTCGTACGTGGTATCGGCGAACGGATTGCAATTCAACCTTGTACGCGATCTCTGCCAGCCCGGTCCCAGTGGGCTCAAACTGGTCAGCAGCACAATCCTGTCGTACAACGTCGGTCCGACGCCAACATTTACCATCAATTGCACGTCTGCGGGCGAAGCAACCTGCAGCACCGATCAGAGCGCGGGCTCATGGGTTCCTACCACCGATGTCGAGAGCGCGCAGCTCTCCATAAGCGAACCCAGTTCGACTGAAAAGGGAGGGTCGTACCAGTACTCGCTATCTGCAGTTCCTGCGGCCACTGCGACCGTCAGTTCTGGAGGACAACCCGTAACAATCACCGCTTCAACGGGCTGCGGATACGCCGCCCCCGGTTCGGGACCTCTCTCCTCGTCACTCTGCCTCATCGACTTTTCAAACCTTCTTGGTACGCCGAGTCTCCTCACCGACGCAGAGACTCCCGGATCCTGCCTGGAGGAGTCTGTGCCGCTGAGCGGGGGCTTCACCCTCTATTTCTGCATCAATATCTCGAACACAGAGTCCGGCGAGGTCATTGAGCCCTTCGCCCTTCCCACCTGGTGCGACGGGTTCTTGGGCAATCCGGGTACGTCGGCCGCCTGTGGAGCGACGGGTGTGTATCCCAACTACTACGACGTCCCAGGCGATCCCGCGCTCTATCAGCAGGGCACCGGCGGCGGAGTGAACGACGGCTACGACACGACCATAACTCTGAGCAAGATCCAGATCATCAATGGCTCAGGAACGCCCGCTACAGGATGGGCGATCTTCAGCGCAGATGCGGAGTCAACGGACTCTGGCTGTGGATCGGGCTGCAACGGAGAGTCGGTCACGTGGAGTTCCAACACCAATGTGACCGTGATTTCTAACGGTTACACGGCGGCAAATGGATATTGCACTGGCGGCAATGTGCCCTGCGACACGGCAACCGATCCGTGGGGGAATGCGTGCGATGGTGGTGGATCCTGGCAGTCGAATGGAACGACGTATTACGGTATTGCGGGCAACAGCAGCGATACCGAAGACTATTTCGGCAGCGGTGGTACTCCCATTCAGACCAATACGGTCGAATGCACCGTTCCGTCCAATCACCAGAACGTCACTCTTACAGGAGCGGGAATGGTCGAGGCGATCATGCCGAACACATTCTCTGCCGCATTAGGTGACGGACCCGGCGGTCTTGAAGCAGTCGCGTTTGGGTTGCTCACGTCATGAGTTCGCTGCGTTCGCTCCAATCGCCGTTAAGGCACTTCGTTCGTAGCGTTCGCCACGCGAATGGTGCGTCGGCGGTGGGAACGGGCGTGGCGTCGCAACTCGTGTTCTTCGTGTTCAGAGGTCCCACGACGCGAGCGACGTTCGAGGTCATCGCGCATGAGTAGCCGTCGGCGAGAAACGCGCGCCAAGCAACGTTCGAGCAGGGAATTGGCTCGCCGGGACGCGCGGCGGTCCGAGACCGGCGACACCTTGATTGAAGTTCTACTCGCACTGGTCATTCTTTCCATTGCTTCCGTCGCTTTGATCATTGCTTTTAGCTCTTCAATTTCCGCGTCTTCGGAGCATCGCACCATCACCAACGTCACTGACCTTCTAACAACCATTTCTCAGGATGCGACCTCCCAGATGCAGCTGGCAGCGCAGTCAGGGCTTTTCGCTTCGTGCGCTGATCCTTCTACGTACGTGTCCGCGCTGAATCTCGAAGGCGATATCCCGAGCCAGTACGCAACGCAGTACACCGCGAATCTGGTGACGGCAAACTCGACGGCCGGGCTGTATCCGGTTGAGTGGTGGAACGGGACCTCGACGAGCGCGGGTACGGCCTTCACCCCAACATGCACGGTTGGTTCTACGGCCTATGCGAACCAACCGCAGATGCTGACCGTCGAGGTGAACAATCAGACGACTGGCAGAATCTACTACAACAGCTTTGTCGTCACGCTTCCACAGTCATCGGAGGGAACCGCGGTAGCAACATCTGACTGCACGTCGGTGAGTTTGAAGTGGATAACGCAGCCAGGTTCCGGTGCCACTGTTCCCGCAGACACACCCATGGGCGAGTTTACGATGGAACTCGTGTGCGCAGATGGTGCTGCTTCTGCCGATGACGCATCGAGTGTGAGCTGGGCTCTCGCCGATGTCGCGGGTGCGGGTGACCAGCCAGGCGCAACGCTCACTGGCTGTTCCGGCACGAACCTCAACGGATACATCTACGTCAGTGGATGTACGGTGAGCCTTCCCGGTAGCTACTACATCATTCCGAGTGACTTCGCCGATACGACGCTGGCCGGGGAACAGAGCCCACCCGTAACATTCCAAACTTCTCAGAGTGCCAATTTCACAATCGGAGCGCCTGGTCTATCGCTGGAATTCAAGACTCAGCCGCAGGCCGGCCCGTCGGGCAGCGCTTTTTCTGTCTCTCCGGCGGTCCAGCCAGTGGTGTGGGTGGTAAACGGCAGCGGAGTTCTCCAGACGACGGCAAGCTGGTCCGGCTCGGTCACCCTCACTTCCTCGGGCGGCACCAATCTGAATCCGACGCTGTCGTGCCCCGGAATGCCGGCTAACACTTGGACTGGCACGGTCGTATCGGGCAACGACGTCTTCACGCTTCCCAGCAACTGCACATTCTCGGGTGGATATCGCTATAACGCGGCTTCCGGCCAAAGCGAACCGACGTCGTACACGTTGACCGCAACTGCGACGGCGAATACGGGATCGGCTGCCGTGCAGCAGGCAACGAGCTCTCCGTTCTCCGTTTCCAATACCGGAGTGGCGAGCCAGATGGTCTTCTCTCAAGAGCCAACCGGTGCCAATGGGGCCCAAGGTGCCACCTTTGCCATACAGCCGCAAGTCACGCTTGAAGACGCCTTCGGCAATCAAGTGACCTCAAACACTGGTTACAACGATTCGGTCAAGCTCACCATCAGCACCGCTACTTCACTCGCTTGTAACTCGAACACCGTTGCGGCAACTAATGGCATAGCAACGTTCTCTGGGTGCAAGGACAATACCTACGCCAACGGGGTGACCATAACCGCGGCAGTCAGTGGCCTACCCAATGTGTCAAGCCTTCCGTTCAACCTCACACCGGCGCCTAATCTTCTCGAATTCACGACTGAACCGGTAGCGGGCGCCTCCGGCGCGACGCTCGTGACGGAACCGGTGATTGATATCTACTATTCCACCACCGGGAATTCCTCTGGGACGTTGAGCCTGGTGACGGCCGCATCGAGCCAGATTGGATTGACTGCGTCAGGCGGTCTCCTGACGACGTGCTCCGGCTTGGTGCCCAACGCAGGCATCGTCGATGTGCAAACGTGCGCCTTCGCTGGAATCGTAGGTACTCAATACACGCTCACCGCAACGCTGGGCTCGTTGACGGCAACCAGTACCAACATCTCTCCGACCGTACCGGGCGTAGCGACCCAACTCATCTTCACGACCGAGCCGGCGTCAACGCTGGTCGCCGGTTCAGATTTCGGCAATGGCCCCGTCGTCTCGGTTGAAGACTCTGGTGGCAATGTCGTACTTTCGTCAACGGCGACGGTGACGATCAGCGCGACGCCCGCAACGGGAAGCATCTCTTC
>JBAUSF010000048.1:0-5911 GCA_049581565.1 Acidimicrobiales bacterium | reverse complement strand
CAAGATCCCTAACCAGGAGACGCTTGAAGCGCTGTTTCCTCCGATTGCCGACTACGCCTTTCTTTCGGACTGTGAGAACAGCTGCCTCGTCGCACCAACGGGCGCGATCGAGTGGTTCTGCATTCCTAAGCCCAACGACCCGAGCATCTTTGGCACGCTGCTCGACCGCGCGGCGGGCTCATTTCGCCTGGCCCCGGTCGACAGCGCCGTGCCGGCGCACCGTCAGTACGTGCCGGGGACCATGGTGCTCGCGACCACCTGGCAGACCCGTAGTGGCTGGCTGATCGTCAACGACTTTCTCGCGGTCGCCCCCTGGTACCGCACGAGCGAGCGTTCCGCCCACCACCGGCGCACGCCCGGCGACTTCGACGCGAAGCACGTCCTCATCCGAACCGCGACGTGCCTGCACGGCAGCGTTGACATCCTGCTCAACTGCGAGCCGTCGTTTGACTACGGCCGAGTCGACGCGGAGTGGGAGTACGAAGGTACGTCTTATGACAGCGTGCGCACGACCAACCCGGACTTCGCACGCCTCACGCTCAACGGTGACATGCGCTTTGGCATCGAGGGCCGCGCGGTGCGGGCCCGTCATCGTCTCACCGAGGGTGAGACTTCGTTTGCGGTACTCAGTTGGACCGACGCACCCGCGCCCTCGAGCCGTGCTGAGGTGGACACCTGTCGTGCCGAAACGAGTCGATTCTGGCGCGACTGGATTGACGGGGGACGCTTTCCCGATCACCCGTGGCGCGAATACCTTCAGCGCAGCGCGCTGACGCTCAAGGGCCTGACGTACGCGCCGAGCGGAGCGCTCCTGGCCGCGCCGACGACGTCGCTCCCCGAAAGCCTCGGCGGCACCAGGAACTGGGACTACCGATTCACGTGGGTCCGTGACGCGGCCTTTACCTTGCGAGCGTTGCACGCACTTGGATTCGACACCGAGGCCGACGACTTTCTGGCGTTCCTCGGTGACGTGCTCGAACCCCAAGGCGGCGTGATGGCGACCAAGCGCATGCGCAACAATCTTCAGATTCTCTATCCGGTCGACGACGCAAATCCGCCGACCGAGATCGAACTCGACCACCTGAGCGGTTACGCCGGCAGTCGGCCGGTGCGGGTCGGCAACGCCGCCTACAACCAGGTGCAGTTCGACATTCTCGGTGCGATCGTCGACTGCGTGTTCGAGCACACCCGCTCCCGGGACTCACTCAGCGAGCGATCCTGGCGCATCGTGGTCCAGGCGGTCGAGATGGCCCTGCGTTCGTGGCGAGAACCCGACCGGGGGATCTGGGAGGTGCGGGGCGAGCCCCAGCACTTCACCTTTTCCAAGGTCATGTGCTGGGTCGCGGCTGATCGCGGGGCGCGTTTAGCCGCCCTGCGTGGTGAGCGCGACCGTGCCGACGAGTGGTGGAACGCCGCCCAGGAGATCCACGAAGAGGTCTGCGCGAAGGCCGTCGACGACCAGGGGCGCTTCACGCAGTACTACGGATCGAGCGAGTTGGATGCGTCGTTGCTGCTGATGCCCTTGCTCGGGTTTTTGCCGTCGGACGATGAGCGAATTCGTTCGACCGTGTTTGCGATCGCGGACGAGCTGAGTGACGGTCCCTTCGTCTACCGCTACCGGGTGTCCAACACCGACGATGGGTTCCATGGCGAGGACGAAGGAAGCTTCACTGTCTGCTCGTTCTGGCTCGTCTCGGCGCTCGTGGAGATCGGCGAGCTTGATCGCGCCCGCACGAACTGCGAGAAGTTGGTGGGCGCCGCGAGCAGCCTCGGGCTCTTCGGTGAGGAGCTGGATCCAAAGACTGCCCGACACCTCGGGAACTTTCCCCAGGCGCTCACGCACCTTTCGCTCATCAACGCGGTCCTTCACGTCATCGAAGCGGACCAGCGCGCGAGCGAGAACCACATTGGACCCGCCGGCTCGCCGAGCTGGTGGAACGCCGCCGGAAAGGACGACCGCGGCGCCTCGATGGTGTGATGAATTAGGAGTATTTCGCCAATCCATTCGATTAGTAGGGCCCCTCGCAATGTTTCGCGCCGCCCGTTAGTCTTTGACCAGGTAGTCACATGGTGGACCAAGTCACCCGCCGAGAAGATCCCGATGCGGTAAAGGATCGAGCATCACATCGCCAGACGGCGAAAGCAGAACTCGTCGTCGTTGCGAACCGTCTCCCGGTACGCCACTTGACGACCAATGGAGCTGAGGAGTGGCGACCGAGCCCCGGCGGCCTGGTCTCTGCGCTCACCGCCGTCTTGCAGAACCGAAATGGCCTGTGGATCGGCTGGCCGGGAACGTCAGAGCACGCTACGTCACCAACGAACTACGAAGGCATTCGTCTGAAGGCCGTCGATATCTCGGACGAGGAGTACGAGAACTTCTATCTCGGCTTTTCCAACGCCACGCTCTGGCCGCTCTACCACGACGCCATCCGCGCTCCCACCTTCCACCGCCACTGGTGGCAGGCCTACACCCAAGTGAACATGCGTTTTGCGGTGTCGGTCGCCGAAGAAGTGGCGCCGGGCGGCACGGTGTGGATTCACGATTACCAGCTCCAGCTGGTGCCTCAAATGCTTCGCCAGCTTCGACCCGACGTGCGCATTGGCTTCTTCTTGCACATCCCGTTTCCGCCCATCGAGCTCTTCATGCAGCTGCCCTGGCGCCGAGAGATTCTCGCGGGCCTGCTCGGCGCGGACCTCATTGGTTTTCAGGTCACCCAAGCGGCCTCCAACTTTTCGCGCATGGCCCGGCGCCAATCCGCCGCGACGGGCACGGACTCGTTGCTCGACTACAACGGACGGACCGTGCGCGTGGGCGCGTTTCCGATCTCGGTTGACTGCGAGCAGATCATCACGCTCGCGAACGACCCGATCATTCGAGCTCGATCGAAGGAGATCCGAAAGGACCTCGGCGACCCCGAGTTGGTGCTACTCGGCGTCGACCGACTCGACTATACGAAGGGCATACAGCAGCGCATCAAGGCGGTCTCGGAGATGTTCCAAGACGGCTCGCTCACTTCGGGCAAACAGGTCATGGTGCAGGTGGCGGTGCCGAGCCGCGAGACGGACGCGCACTACGAACGCGAACGCCACAACCTCGAACAGGCCGTGAGCGAGATGAACGGGGAGTACGGGCAAGTCGGAAGTCCCGTGATCCACTATCTCCATCAGAACTTGCCCTTCGCCGAGCTCGTGGCGCTGTACCTGGCGGCCGACATCATGCTCGTGACGCCCTTTCGCGACGGGATGAACCTGGTCGCCAAGGAGTACGTCATGTGCCGCACGGATCTCACGGGACGTCTCGTTTTGAGCGAGTTCGCCGGTGCCGCCGCGGAGCTGCGCGGAGCGTTCATGGTGAACCCCCACGACCTCGAAGGCGTGAAGGAGGCGATCCGACTGGCCGTCAACGCGGGACCAAAGGAAGCGAAGGATCGCATGACCAGGATGCGCAGAAAGACCTATCGCCGCGACGTCTACGACTGGGCGAACTCCTTCCTCCTCGCCCTTCAGCAAACGGGGATGTGAGGGGCGCCTAGAGCTCGTCGATGAGGTCGGCGACGGAGTCGACGACGCGACTTGGCTGGTAGGCGTATCGCTCGATCTCCTCGCGCTGGGTGATGCCCGAGAGCACCAGGATGGTCTCCACGCCGGCCTCGACCCCGGCGACGATGTCGGTGTCCATTCGGTCGCCGACCATCACCGTTGACTTGGAGTGGGCGCCCAAGATGTTGAGCGCGTCGCGGATCATGACCGGGTTGGGTTTGCCAACGAAGTAGGGCTTCACGCCGGTGGCGCTCTGGATGAGGGCGGCGAGCGCGCCACAGCCGGGCAGCAGGCCGTTCGGTGTCGTCCCATTCGTCTCGGGGTTCGTGGCGACGAACTTACAGCCGTTGTCGACGAGTCGAATGGCCATCGTCAATTCGTCAAAGGAGTAGTTCCACGTTTCGCCGAGCACTACGTAGTCCGGATTGGTCGCGTCCTCTACGTAGCCGACGTCGCTCATCGCGTCGTGGAGGCTCGTCTCGCCGATGACGAAGGCGCGGCCCTTTGGGCGCTGATCGTGGATGAACTGGGCGGTCGCGAGCGACGACGTCCACAGCTGCTCTTCGAGCACGCTGATGCCGAGCGAGGTGAGCTTCTCGTGCAGCTCTCGGGGGGTGAAGAGCGCGTTGTTCGTGAGGACGAGAAAGGCGCGCTCGGTCGCCCGCAGTCGGTCGAGAAACGCGTCAGCCCCGGGCACCATCGCGCCATCGTTGATGAGGACGCCGTCCATATCGCAGAGCCAGCTGACGGCGGACCTCAGGGATTCCATCTCTCCAGTATGGATGAATCCCTGGTGGCTCGCCGACGAGAGGAGGTAGCGAGAAACCAGCCGCCCCGCGAACTGGTCGCGGGGCGGCTGGTGACTATCAACTGAGGTTCAAACTATGAGCGGTTGTGGTCCCTGCTGTTGGACGTGAACTGAGCGTTACCACCGAATCCATCGCCAAAGCCACCGTGATGGTGGTGGTGGTGGTGTCCGTAGGACACAATCGGCGTCGGGCCCGTGGTCGTCGTGGTCGTCGGTGTGGGCGGTGTCCAGATGTCCACGGTCAGGGCGTCGAGCGTGGTGCCGTTTGTGTCAACGATGCCCTCGGCCTTAACGTGTACGCCGACCACTACGGCAGCGAGCGTCGCCGCGGCGCCGTTCTGGCTGTACACCGTGGTGCCACTGACGAGGATCAAGCGGGTAAAGCCCTGGTGGTCGTGAACCGTGATGTTGTTGCCGCTCACGGCAGTCACCACGCCCGAGATGTGCGCCAACTTGATGTAGATGGTCACCGCGGTTGTCGCCGCGCTCGAGTCGAAGGAAACGCCTGCGTGCTCACCAACTGCAAGGTCTGACGTCGTCAACGTGGCTGAGGGGTCACCGAGCGCCTTCACGTCCGTACTGGTCGTGTAGGAGAAGGTTGTTGACGTGCCATCCTTTGCTTGTATCGTCACCATGGAGCTCGTCACGGTAGTAACGGTGCCGTAGACAAAGCCCATCTGACCTGAGGAACCGATCTCGACTGTGAGCGCGTCAAGCGACGTGCCGTTGGTGTCAACCGTTCCCTGGGCAATGATCTTCGATCCCACGGTCACGGCAGCCAGCGTCGAAGCCGCGCCACCTTGGGTGTACGTGGTCGTGGTGCCCACGACGATCGTGCGCGTGAATCCCTGGGGGTCTTTGATGGTAATCGTGTTACCACTGACGGAGCTCACCGTGCCAAAGAGCATCGCGAGCTCGATCGTCACCGAAGAGGCCGTGGTCGGAGAAGATGGCGACACACCGATCTCGACGCGGTCACCGACGACGAGAGAGGACGCGGTGGTGCTGGTCGTTCCCTCGGTGTAGGTCGTCGACGTCGTCAAGGTGTACGTCGTCGTGGTGCCGTTCCACGATTGAACAGTGACAGATGTATTGGGCGTCACGGCTGTTACGTAACCGCCTGTGCCACCCCCGGCGTAGTCAAACGGTGAGACCCGGGCACTGGCGTAACCGCCGCCGCCCCAACCACCGTGGAAGGAACCCGCCGACGCCAGGCTCGCGCTGCCAAGAATGAGTGCGACCCCTATGGATAGCGCGGTAACTGAGCGGCCCACTACTCCCATCGATTTGGTATGCATAGTGATCCTTTCTTTCCGTTTCATCTTTCCCATTGTTCAAGAGGTCTCGAACGTCCTCAGTCTTCCTAAGGAAGCTGTGAAAGGGGTGTGAGAAGACTGTGATGTCACTTATGAAGTGTTCGAGGCTCACAAATTGTCATATTGTTACGATCCCCCGCACGAACTTTGTGGTGTTGTTGGCCCGTCATTGTCCTGATCGGCAGCTGCTCCGACGGCGAACGAGAAGTTCGAAATCCCGCGCACTGAAGACGGCGAGGCTCCGGAG
>JBAUSF010000047.1:0-1707 GCA_049581565.1 Acidimicrobiales bacterium | reverse complement strand
GATCCGGCCCGGCGGCGCTCGCCATGGCGGGCGTGCAGCTCTCGGACATCGACGTCGTCGAGCTGTACGACTGCTACACCTACACGGTGCTCATCACCCTGGAGGACTACGGGTTCTGCAAGAAAGGCGAGGGTGGTGAGTTCGTCACGTCAGGAGTGCTCGGCCCCGACGGCACGCTCAAGCTCAACACCGGAGGGGGACAGCTGTCGAGCTACTACATGTGGGGCATGACGCCGCTTTCAGAAGCCGTCATGCAAGTGAGAGGCACGTCGGGCGATCGGCAGGTCGCCAAACATGATCTCGCCCTCGTGTCGGGCAATGGGGGAGTGCTCGACCATCATGCGACGCTCGTCCTCGGAACCGCCGCACCATGAATCGCATGAGAACGACAGGATGGGAGATCGCATGGCAGTAGGTCGCATCACGCGAGATGACTTGACGGCCGAGTTCTTTGACGGCACGGCTCGCGGCGAATTTCTTCTTCGATACTGCGTGGACTGCGGCGCCGTTTCAACGCCCCGAGTCCAGCAGTGCCACGTCTGTAACTCCACCAACCTCGATTGGCGCACAGCGAGCGGCGAGGCGCGAATCGTCAGTTGGACCGTCAATCACCCCAAACCGAGCATCGACCCGGTGCCGCCTCAGATCGTCGTCATTGCGGAGTTCGAAGAAGGGCCCTGGTGGTGGAGCGAGTTGCAAGAGGCGGACCCGGCACAGCTGAGCGTCGGTGCGCGACTGACCGTGGGTTTTGAGCGCGAGAGTGAGTCGAGCGAGTTCGTACCGGTGTTCCGACTGGCTTGACGATCTCCGGCGCGATCGTCGTTGACCAATTCTGAAAGCGGGACCGAGCGAAGTCCGGGGCGACAGCACGTCCCTGCGAGCCCTGACAGCAACGAATTCTCAATGAGCGGTTGAGTCCCAGTCGCGCCGAGACCGTCCGCCGTGGTGAGCCGCCGGCTCAGGAATTGTGCCCCGTTCGACGTGAGGCGACGTCCGCGACGGACCGATTTGTACTGAAATAGGGGCGTACTTGACACTGGTGACGGGGCTGACTAGGGTCGAGAGGTGAAGTCAGTTTATTTAGCGTAAGTTGTCGAAATATATGGCTACTCTTACGTGAAACAAACTGAAGTTAATTCTGACAAGCCCTTTCGGGCTCGGCAGTCGACATAGGGGGGGTCAGTGACTCATAACAAATTCAAGGTCCGTGGAAGGACATTCAGGATAACGGCGGTGGCGGCAGTGCTGTTGGCGTCGATCGCATCAATTGGCGTGGAAGCGGGAACGTCGGGAGCGTCGTCTGGAGGACTCGCGGCGGCGCAGGCCTTTCTCGCGAAGTACACCCAAATACCGACGTCGATCGGCGTCAACGTCCCGCTGAAGAAGGTGCCGCCACGAGGCGTCAAGGTGATCTTCCTCAATACGGTCTCGGCGACCGCCGCGACCCTGGACGTGGGATTCCTCCAGGCTGCCAAGGAGCTGGGCTGGAAGCCGACGATCGTCACGTACAGCGCGACGGACCCGGGTGCGGCCCTTCAGACTGCGATTGACGAAGGGTACAAGTACATCGCGTCGGCGTCTATCTCGATGTCCGCGATCACGCCCGAGGTTTCCGAAATGCAGGCCGACCACGTTGCGTTCTTCGAGTCCTACACGGCGGACACGCCCGGATTCTCGAGCAACGGCCTCTACGGTGAGGCGCAGAAT
>JBAUSF010000046.1:0-15858 GCA_049581565.1 Acidimicrobiales bacterium | reverse complement strand
GTTTCGTCGCCCAGGACACGCCGGTCTACTCCGGATTCAGCGTTCGCGATCACGTTCGCTACGGCCGGCACGTCAATCCCCGGTGGGACGATGAGCTCGCCCATCGGCGCGTCGAGCAGCTCGGGCTCGACCTCGCTCAACGAGCGGGAAAACTCTCCGGCGGTCAGCGCGCCCAGCTCGCCCTCACGCTCGCCATCGCGAAGCGACCCGACTTCCTTCTCCTCGACGAACCAGTCGCGAGTCTCGATCCCCTCGCTCGACGTGAGTTCCTCCAGATCTTGATGGAAACGGTCGCCGAACACCACGTCAGCGTGGTGCTCTCTTCGCACCTGGTCGCTGACATCGAGCGCGTGTGTGACTACCTGGTCGTCCTCGTGTCGTCACGGGTGCAACTCGCCGGTGACGTCGAAGATCTGCTCGCGACGCACCACCGACTCATCGGACCGCGAGAGGCACGAGCACCTTCGAGCCAGGTCGTCATCGAATCAAGCTTCACCGACCGACAAAGCACGCTTCTCGTGCGCTCAGAGGGACCGGTGGTCGACCCGGACTGGCTCATCGAAGCGGTCAGCCTCGAGGACATCGTCCTCGCCTACATGGGTCAAGGGCGCCAGCAATTTCGGGAGTCCTCCGAGCACAAGGAGTCCGAATGATTTGGTTCGCGTGGCGCCAGTTTCGCTGGCAGGCCCTGGTGGCGTTCGTGCTCTTGCTGGCACTCGGCATTGCCTTTCTCATCACGGGACCCGGGGTCGTGCACTACTACGACACCGTGATTAGGACGTGTCAGAGCCACGACGACTGCAACGCGGTCACCGGCAGCTTTCTCTCTCGCGACCCCTTTCTTCAGAATCTCCTCACCGAAAGTGGCCTTCTTGCGGTCTTGATCGGCATCTTCTGGGGAGCTCCGATCGTCGCCCGCGAATTCGACACCGGAACGTATCGCCTCGCGTGGACTCAAAGCGCGAGTCGCACACGCTGGCTCGGTGCCAAGCTCCTCGTTGGGGCGCTCGCGAGCGTCCTCACCGCCGGTCTGTTCACGCTCATGGCGACATGGTGGTCGAGCCCCATCGACCGGGTCCGCGGCACGCCGTTCAGCCTCTTTGACACTCGTGACATCGTCCCAATTGGCTACGCACTCTTCGCCTTCGTGTTGGGCGTCGCAGTCGGCGCAGTGATTCGCCGAACGATTCCCGCAATGGCGATCACCATCGCCATCTTCGCTGCGGTACGAGGCTGCTTCAATCTGCTCATCCGGCCGCACTTCGAGAGCCCCTTGCATGTCGCTCAGCGATTCAGTCTCCCCTTTGGGAATGGCTCGCCCGGCGGCGGTGACGCGAAAGCCGCCGGCTGGACCCTCTCCAACAGAGTCGTTAACACGGCCGGAAAGGTGTTTCCCCAACTCAGCAACGGGTTCAACATCAACACCAGCGCGAGCGGCACGGTCACCATCACGGGGCTCGGTCGATGTCCGAACAGAATCCCGAACGCGCTGCGTACCGGTGGCAACAACGGTCCCAATTACGCGGTCCGGGCTGCTCTCAGAGAGTGCGTGAACTCCTTTCACTTGTTCCGGTACACGACGTACCAGCCGGCGAACCGCTACTGGCCCTTTCAGTGGGACGAACTCGGCTGCTACGTGGTGCTGTCCGCTCTGCTCGCTGCATTCAGCATCTGGTGGATCCGACGTCGATAGCGCACGGCTCATTGAACTCCACCATCCAGCCAGTGCAGCATTCGCGCGAATGCGCTCGATGTCGGTGCTGATTAGGAGACCAATGATTCGAGGTCGCGTTGCCGCCCAAGTAGAATTGCGGGGTGCCTGGCGAACGTGATTCAAACCGTCGCGAGCCATCGGCAAAAAAGATCGCCAACCACGACCGGCTCGTTGCCATGGGTCAGGCGGTGGAACGACGCAACGGCGGGGGCACCAAGAGCGGGCGTCGGGCACGCACGAGCCGACAGAAATGGGTTCGCCGTTCACTGATCGCCGTTGGTCTCGTCATCGTTCTCATCGTCGCCGGTGTCGCGGCTGACTACTATTACCTCGGCTCTCTCGTGAAGAAGATCACGGTGAAGACCCTTCAGACGTCGGGCCCGACAGAGAACATTCTGCTCATCGGCTCCACCAGCCGCTGCGCCCTCAAGGTTCAAAACCCCGCCTACGGCCTCTGCTCAAGTGGGGTGAACGGCGTCAACAGCGACATCGACATGATCCTTCACTTGGTGCCCGCGACGCACTCGGTTTCGCTGCTGTCAATCCCCCGCGACACGTTCGTGCCGAACGCCAGAGAGACCGGTGCCAACAAGATCGACGCGGCACTCTACGAAGGACCGAGCCAACTGGTCACGGCGATCGAAGAGGACTTCGCCATCCCCATCAACAACTACGTCGAGCTCAACTTCGACACGTTCGCTGACGTCGTCAACGCATTGGGCGGGGTGCGGATGTACTTCCCCGTCCCGGTCTACGACGCGTATTCCGGACTCAACATCGAGCACGCGGGCTGCTACGACCTCGACGGCTACCACGCGTTGCGGGTCGTTCGCGCACGCCACCTCCAGATTCAGCCGAACCCGTCCAATCACGAACCCCACACTTGGCCCTACGAGTCGCTGTCGGACATCGCCCGGATTCGCCGCACGCACGAGTTCCTTCGCGTGCTGGCGGCGAAAGTCGCCGCCCGCGGCCTCGGCAACCCGTTCACCGACCAGAGCATGCTGACGAAGGTTCTGCCCGATCTCACGGTCGACAGCGGGTTCTCCGAGTCAAAGATGGTCAGCCTCGCCGAGACCTTCGCCCACACGAATGTCGCCGGTGTGCCGCAGGACACCTACCCCATCACCAACGTGGAAACGGGCTCGCTGCTGTACCAGGGCTACTACTACGGCGACGTCGTGTTCCCAGTGGAACCAAATGGACTCAAGGCCGTCAACGCGATCTTCGGCGTCAAGGCGGGATACAACTCCTTTACTGGCACCGCCCTTCCGGCGCCCTCGAGCATCAAGCTGACCGTCGAGAACGGCACGGGCTCGACCAACCAAGCGGCCCTGATCGCCAATCCCCTTCGCGCGAAGGGCTACGACGTGCTCTCAACGGGTGACGTCACGCCCGATGGTCCCGTTGCCGAAACGGTCGTCTGGTACGGCGGGCCACCGCCGCCCGCGAACGGCAACTGGACGAGCCCGGCGCAGGCAGCCGCGCAAAGCGTGCTGGCCCAACTCCAGGGACCAGCGGTACTCGGCTACAACCCGAAGATGGTCTCGACCGGCGCAACCGTCACGGTCCAAACGGGCACGGGACTCACGGTGTCAGGCGCTTCGACGACCTCCGCCACGACTACAACAAAGGCAAAGGAGTCAGGCGCAACGACGAGCACATCGCCGAAGTCGTCAGTCACGACGACGACTGTCTATACCCCGCCAGGAATAAAGGGAAACGCGGATTTCACGGTGCCGAGTCAGACCAGTATGCCCCTGCAGCCCTGGGACCCGCGTGCCTGCAACGCGGCGGGCACCGGTCCTGCGACCTAACGCGCCTCTGGCGAGTTCGTCAACACCGCTTCGCATAGTCGAAGCCAATGCTCAACGAGCACCGTTGTCCAGTGCGGAAAGTCGCGGTCCGACGAACGACTCGCCTCACGACGTACGGGCTGCGTAGTTGATCGCCAGGGCGACGCGTCTACCGACACGGTTGTACTGCAGTTGGCGCCGAGGCGTGCTCTTCAGGGCTTCTTCGTGCTCGCCCGCGTCGGTCAGCAGCATTGATAAGGCATCTTCTCCTCCGATACGCACCATCGCGCAGTTGACGCTCAAGGCCAACTTCTCTCCGTCCCGTTCGGCCGACGCTCGAAACGTGACCCTCGTGCCGCTTGTGATCGCAGTCGAGAGTTCGAGGAGCGTGGTCACATCATCCGAGCGCACGATGTCGTTCCACTTCGTCGCATTGAGCGCCGTGCGACCGACGAGTTCGCAGAACGCGGCGTTCGCG
This sequence comes from Acidimicrobiales bacterium, assembly GCA_049581565.1. Classification (GTDB taxonomy): domain Bacteria; phylum Actinomycetota; class Acidimicrobiia; order Acidimicrobiales; family RAAP-2; genus RAAP-2. Next base: position 11,870 of record JBAUSF010000046.1, on the reverse strand, counting down.
CGTACGAAGTGTCCGTCAAGGGTTACCACGGCCATCGCAAGCGTCGAATCGCATAAGAGTGGTCGCTCCTCACCGGCGTGTTCGGTGCTGTCGTCGAGTACGCGTGTCATGCCCGTAGCCTGATTCATCAGGGCGAACAATGACAGGGACGTTCGTACCCTATTCTGCGGTGCATTTGCACTACGTGTGCCGCAGCGACGAGAAACCCTTGCAGTTGCACGAGCGCTGCAAGGTCAACCGCCCTAGCGGCGCGTGGGGTAGTCGATGATCCCCTCCCGGATGGCCGTCGCTACTGCTTCGAGTTTGGAGTGCGCATCAAGCTTCGTCAGTATCGATTGCACGTAGTTTCGCACCGTGTTGACGCTGAGCATTGCTTGAAGGCCGATCGCTTTATTGGAGGCGCCCGAACTCAGCAACCGCAACACTTCGCGCTCACGAGGCGTGAGATCTTCGCCGAGTCGGCGTTGCGGGCGAATCATGGTGGGCAGAAGCCGAGCCAGCATCTCGGGCTCGATGATCGACTCACCGGCCGCCGCAGCGAAAATAGCAGTTGACACCTCGGCGGCGGCCCGGTCTTTCGTGAGAAAGCCACTGCACCCCGCTTCGATCGCAGAGATCAACGTCCGATCGTCGTGGAACTCGGCGATCATGATAACCACGATCTCGGGGTGCAGCCGTTTGATGGCGGCGGTCACTTCGATGCCGTTCAGATCCGGCATCAGGTGATCGACGAGCACGACGTCGGGATGAACTTCACTCGCGAGTTCAATTGCTTCCGCTCCACCACTCGCGATGCCGACAATTTCGATCTCTGGCTCGTCACTGACAATGCGCGCGAGGCCTTCGGCGAACATGCGCTGGTCGTCGGCGACGAGGACCCGCACAATGTTGCGCATCGAGGTCATTTACCCTCGCTGGGCATCTGACCTTCGCGAACGAGCACAAAAGCCGCTGACCGCACTCGACGATTCCACCTGCACAATGACGTACCTCACAAGCGACACACTTCGCTGTCGTTGTCACGGTATCGGAATTTGCCCCGTCGGCGCGCAGCCTCGCGTATCTTTCCTCGTCTTAGATTTGTATACACGATCTCTAATTCTTAGGCAAAGAACGTAATCGCAACTGCTTACGCTGCCCTCCTCCTCTTCCTACGATGGCGACGTGGCTGCGACTTCACCCTTCAGGTTCAACGAGGCGCGAGATGAGATGCGCACGCGTGACTTCTTCCAACAAGACCCTGACCTTGTCGCACGCGAGCTCATTGGCTCGATCATGATTGTCCGCGACGCGCACACGGTGCGACGAGCACGACTGCTCGAGACCGAGGCGTACGGCGGACTGGACGACCCCGGCTCCCACGCGCACCGGGGACCGACGCCGCGCTCTGCCATCATGTTCGGTCCCGCGGGGCACCTCTACGTCTATCGAAGCTACGGCGTCCACTGGTGCATGAACGTGGTGACCCAAGGGGAAGGGACGGCGAGCGCCGTCTTGTTGCGTGCGGCCGAAGTGACGACCAGCGACGACGCGACCAAAACACCCGTTCTGCTCCGCGGTCCAGGAAATCTCACTCGCGGTCTTGGCGTTACCGGAGTCGACAACGGCGTTGACTGTTGCGACGACACGACACGCATCCACTTTCTACGAAGCCCGTCGCCGGTCGATGCGGCGTTGATTGGCCGGTCGGCGCGCATTGGCCTCTCTCGAGGTGTGGAACGGCCGTCTCGATACTTTCTTTCCCCCGAGATCGCCAAATAGATCAGCGGAGCTCCTTTCGGCGATGAGTCACTGATGTCCACCGTGCGGCGACCTAGTCTGATTTTTGGCGTCCAACTTCAGACGGCCGCCAGAGTTCTTCGGAGGCCATGTGCACGTGAACGCCGGTGATACCGCATGGATGCTCGCCGCAACTGCGCTGGTCTTTTTCATGATGCCGGGCCTAGCCTTCTTCTACGGAGGACTGGTAGATGAAAGGAACGTCCTTTCCACGATGGCTCAGTCATTCGTCGCCATTGGCATCATTTCCGTGCTGTGGATCGTGGTTGGTTACTCGCTGGCGTTTGGACCGGACCACTCGGGGGTCATTGGCGGCTTCCAGAATTTCATGCTGCACGGCGTCGGAAACACTCCCACATCCTTCGCGCCGAGCATTCCTCCCTTGCTCTTCATGGCGTTCCAAATGAAGTTCGCCGTGATCACACCGGCGCTCATCGCCGGCGCCTTCATCGGGAGAATGCGTTTTTCGGGGTACCTCGCCTTCATAGGACTCTGGTCGCTCCTCGTGTACTGCCCATTCGCCCATTGGGTATGGGGCGGCGGTTTCCTCGGTGCGGGCGGTCTTCGCGCTGTTGACTTCGCCGGTGGGTCGGTCGTTCATGAGTTGGCGGGAGCCTCGGCTCTGGCGACGGCGATTTACCTCGGGCACCGCCACAAGGTCGACCGCCCGCACAACGTGCCCTTTGTTCTCCTCGGAGCGGGAATCCTGTGGTTTGGATGGTTTGGATTCAACGCCGGTAGTGCCGGCAGCGCCGGGTCAGTCGCCGTAGCGGCGCTCGTCAACACTCAGATAGGGGCGTGTGCGGGGATGCTGGTGTGGATGACTGCCGAATGGATCCAACGGCGCAAGCCTTCGGGCATCGGCATCGCCTCGGGCGCAGTGGCGGGGTTGGCCGCCATCACTCCGGCGTCGGGTTACGTGCCGACCTGGGCCTCGCTCGTGATTGGTGGAGGTGCGGGCTTGCTGTGCTACTTAGCGGTTCGGCTCAAGGATCACCTTCACTACGACGACGCGCTCGACGTGGTGGGCGTTCACATGGTTGGAGGGTTCGTCGGTGTCGTGCTCACGGGGGTCTTCGCGAGCCTCGCCGTCGACGCGCTCGGCGTCGCAGGTGGAATGGTGCAGTTCGGCCGCGAGGCAGTACTGGCCGTGGCCGCGATCGTGTATCCGTTTGTCTTGACGTTCATCATCTTGTGGATCGTTGACAAGACAATCGGTCTACGAGTGAGCATCGCGGATCAAGACGCTGGCCTTGACGTGAGCGAACTCGCCGAGGTGGGATACGACTGGCTGTTGGAGTCTTCTGGAGGGTCGGGGGCGACTGTGAATGTGGATCCGCCAGTATCAGAAGATTCGGTGACTGGTCACGACACCTAGGACAACGAGTCCTCGGACACACGAAAAGTGACTTCCCGGTCACCTCCTGCGCGGGGGTGACCGGGAAGCAGCGAGGTCGCGCGCCTTACTTGACGACTCGGATGGCGAGGTGGATCGCCGGTATCTGGTACCCGAGAGCGAGTCCCAGGTAGTTGGTGCCGTAATCCAGGATCGGCGTCATCCCGTAGGCCGTGGTCGTGAAGCTGGGGTTGAGGGTGTACATCTGCGGGTAGAGGTCGATGATGTGCGTCCCGAGTCCGCCGGTGGCGTACAGGTGCACGACCATGTAGCCGTTCGAGTTAAAGCCGCAGCCGTAGCCCACGAGGCTGTTGTCGTAGTCGACTGCAAGCGTGTTGTCCACCTGCGTCCAGCCCACGCCGTTGACCGCCACGGTGAACTCCTGACCCTCATGGTAGGTGAGTGTCGGAGTCCCCACCCCGGCGACCTGAGTCAACGTCGGTGACGCGATGTCGGGCACGGGAGCGGCGGTGGCGAGACCCTTGGTGAGGACATTTCCGCTCGCGGACTTGTATACCACGACGCTCTCTTGGACGTAGTAGGGAACTTCGGCTTCAACCTTCGAGCCGTTGATCACCTGGATCACGTGCCATCCACCAAGACCGGCACCCGGATACTGCTGGTTGGTTGTGGGGACCGTGATGGTCGAGCTCAATGTGCCGTTAGATACGCTGGCGCTGCCGAGGGGCGTGGAGGCGTACTGCCAGCATGAGGACGAACCGTTCGGGCAGTTGACGCGACTGCCGACCACCGAGGACCACTCGAGCTGGTCGGTGCCGCTGGCGCTGAGTCCGGTGACGTTGACCGTCACCTGGGAGCCGACCGGGCCGCGGTTCACCGACAAGTTGGCGACCGCGCTGCTTGCGGGGTCCAGGTTGGCGGTGGACAACGTCGTGTACTCCCCCGGTGTTGCGTTGAAGTCCGCGGGGAGATCGATGGTAGCGGCCGCGGGCGAGGACTCCGCCGTCGTCGTAAAGGTGGCCGTGTTCAAGCCGGCGTAGGGAACCGGGGACTGCTCCGGGTTCATGTAGAGCGTGCTCAGCGACGAGCCGACCTCAATCGTGTGCTTGCCCAGAGGGCCAGCGGCGCGCAGAGTGAAACTCGCTGTTCCGCGAGTCCAGAGGGCGGTGACGAGGCCGGTCATGTGGTTGTCCCAGTTGACGCCGTCACCGGTCGTGTAAGCGGTCTCGCCGAGGCCGGTGACCGTGACGTGAATCGTGGAGCCGATGGGTCCCCTCGTCGGGGAAATGGTGATGGTGCGCAACAACGTGAAGCCACCCACGGCGTCCTCAGTGCCGTTGACCACGGCGTAGACGTTGTGCACGCCGCCGAAGTCGACCGGAACGGTGGTCTTGTAGGAGAGGTTCCCCGTTGCGTCAGTCGTGGCCGTACCCAGTGTCACGTTGAAGCTCGACGTCGTCATACCGAGGTAGTTAGCTGTCGACGGTTCGACGTCGGCGACCCAGGTGGCGTTGTTCGTCGACCAGTCGAGGGTGACCGTTGCGTTCTGGGGAAGGCCCGAACCCGTGATGGTGAGCGGCTGTCCTTCCGTACCCGAACCCGAGACGCCCGTCTGGGGACCGCCCGAGGTCGTTGTGAGGACGCCGATCGTTTTCGCGGCCGAGAACGCGGAGCTCACGGCGCCTGGCAGCGGCGCGGACGTCACCGACGCCGGGGCCGTCAAGGCCTGGGCGTTCGCCGCCTCGGCGATCTGCGCGGACGTAGCTGCCATCAATGTCGGTGACGGAGCGGCATCGCTTGGCGTGATGAGTAGTGCGGGCAGCAAGGAGAGTCCGGCTAGTACGGACATCACCCTCACCCACCCCTTGGTTGGTGTCTTACGGTTCACTGTGACCTCCTTGGCGTCGGGACGTGACCGGCCCGGCATCGTTTATTTGCTGTCCGCACATTGACGGCTGTACAGGGCCGGTACTTCGCCTTATGGGCTCCGGACTCGGTTACTCCGGAGCCCATAAGGAGTTACTGCAACAACTGCTTGCTAATCGCGCCTCAGACGCTTGCGCTGAGGACGACGTCTTGGGTCTTGGGCGGCACGAAGGTGTAGCTCTCAGCGGGAATCGACGCCGAGACCAGCCTCTTGTAGGAGACCTTCCTCACTACCTTCTTGCCGTTGACGGTCTTGACAACGTTCTTAAAGGCGGGCTTGTAGACGGCGCCCACCGGGTTGAGCGTCACGGTAACCGTGTAGGCCACGGTGCCCGTTGGCGTTGCGGTCGAGGTCTTCCAGCCGTAGGTCCAGTAGCCATCCGACGTGGAGTAGCTCATGGTTGGTGCGGTTGTGGCGCCCGGCAAACCATTGATCGTCACGCTCGACACATTTGGATTCGCGCCCGCTCCGCCAACCAGTGGCGCGGCGTTCTCGAAGTCAGTGCCCCACATGCGAAAGACGACCGTGGCGCCAAGGCCGAAGTCGTTCTCCAGCGTGCAGCTGCCCGGGAAGACGGATCCCGCGGGGCTGCCTCCGCCCACGACCGTCTCCACGTTGAATGACATGTACTGGTTGCCGCTCGCGTACGGGACCGCAGTGGTCGTCGTCGTCGGAGCAGTGGTCGTGGTGGTGTCAGCACCCGCCACTCCCGCGCCGACGATCAACATGCTGCCTACGGCGCACGTTGCGGCGACGGTACTACGGATCAGTCTGTTCATTATGTACCTTTCTGTTGCTTTGGTTGCCATTAGCCAGTCACCGTGAGCCTCCCGGTGAGCGACGCCGTAAAGGAGTCGGTCTCACTGGAGCCCGCGGTGGTGGACTGAATAGAAAATGTGCCTTTGAGGGTGAGGGTGCCCTTGGCTCTCGCGTACACGCCCGTGCCGTTGGTCACCGTTGCTACGCCCTTGACCGTGACCGACGTCGGGGCGGCGCTGCCCGTGGCGCAGGCCTGCTGCTTCGAGCTGGACACCACCTTGAAGATCAGCTTGCCCTTGGCGCTAGAGATCGTGCCCGAACCGGAGAATGGATCGCACGTGCTCGACGGCGAGGACGCGCCCGTGCCCTTGAGGGTCGCCGTGCCCAACTTGGAGGAGGCACCGGTGCCGGTCACCGAGGTGACCGTGACCGCGCTGGAACTCCACAGGAGTGCCATCGTGCCCTTGTAACTACCGCTGAAGGCCACGGTCATAGTTTTCGCGTGCGCCTGGACGGCGGTAGCACCGATCGGGCGCGCGACTTGGACGGCTCCGGCACCGACGGCGCCCGCGAGACCTAGAGAGGAGGTCACGAGTGCAACCCCAACCAACTTTGCGCTTCTCGTACTTTTCATGTACTTCCTATCCGATTTGTTGGTTCTCTTACAACGTGCCCAATTCTTCCCGCGGGGTGCCGTCAGAACGTAGGGACCAAGGTCATAAGTTGGCGGACTTACGTCCCTATTTGTTTGGGTCCAAAGGGCCCACAGACCAGGAATGCGGCAGAATTTGATGACATCTTGGCCACGCATCGCGCCTCGAATCTCCGAGTTCGCGGCCGACCACTTCGACGTCGTTCACTGCTGCAAAGTACTCGCGTCGTGCGCGGCGCGCGCCACCCACGGAGGACGCGGAACAGAAGAAAAGACGGAGGATTGACGAGTAGTCACGTCCCCTACAGCGCAGAATTATCGAAATCACCTGGAGAGGGCTGAGTCTGGCTCAATCCACTAATCACGGTCCTCGTCGCGGTGCTCCGTCAGCAAGACTGGCGGCGTGGCAGACACCACTTCTTCGCCGATTACTACATTGGACCTCGACACGGCCGCCGGCCTCAGTTTCGACGACGTCCTTCGCCGTCTCGGCTGCAGTGTCCGGGGTCTCACGACGAGGGAGGCGGAGGCGCGTCGAGCGATCTACGGCCCCAACGTGCTCACGACGAGGACGGTGCACGCGTGGTCCGTCTTCCTCCGCCAGGTGCGCAACCCCATCTTGATCCTGCTTCTCGTCGCGGCCCTCATCTCCGGACTCACGGGAGGCGGGACCAACGCGATCATCATCGCAGTCATCGTCGCCCTCAGCGTCGGGCTCGGCTTCTTCAACGAATACGCGGCGGAGGTTGCGATGGCCTCGCTGCGAGCCAAGATCAGTCAGCGCGCGTCGATCTGGCGCGACGGCCGTCTGAGCGACGTCAACGTGTCGGACCTCGTGCCCGGCGACGTCGTGGCCCTGCACCTCGGTGCCCTCGTACCGGCGGACCTTCGGCTCCTCGAGGTCCACGATCTCGAGTGCGACGAGGGGATCCTGACGGGCGAGTCGATGCCGGTCACGAAGGCCGTCGAGCCCGGCGCCGCGACCGACCACGCGACGTGCGCCCTTATGGGCACGATCGTGCACCAGGGATCGGCCGTCGGCGTCGTCGTCGAGACCGGCGTTCGCACGGCCTTCGGACGCATCGCGGAAGGGCTCACCGAACACGCCGGTCAGACCGCGTTCGAGGCGGGTCTCTCGCGGTTCTCTCGATTCCTCTTCGCGGTGGCCGCCGTCCTCACGGCTTTCATCTTCCTCATCAACATCATCCTCGCCCGTCCCATCCTGGAGGCCTTGCTGTTCTCACTGGCCATCGCCGTCGGCATCGCACCGGAGATGATGCCGGCCATCGTCACCGTCAGCCTCTCGTCGGGCTCCAAGGCCCTCGCCCGCAAGCGGGTCCTGGTCAAGCGGTTGGTCGCGATCGAGGATCTCGGCAACATCGAGATCCTGTTCACCGACAAGACCGGAACGCTCACGGAGGGGGTGATCACCTTCGACCGGAGCCTGGACCCGTCCGGGGCCACCGTCGATCGTCCGCTGCTGCTTGGTCTCCTCTGCAATGAGGCCACGATGACCGACGAAGGTCCGGTCGGCGGCAACGCGCTCGACCAGGCGCTGTGGGCCGGACTCGGATCCGACGCGGCAGGTCTTCGCGGCCGCGTCGCGGGGTACACGCGCCACGGGATCCTCCCCTTCGACCACGACCGTCAGCTGGTGACGGTTCTCGTCGACGACGTGACGACGACGCTCGTGATCACCAAGGGAGCCCCCGAAGTCGTGCTGACCCGCTGCGACTCTGTCGCCGAGGGCGTCCCCGCGTTTCTCGACGGACTCTTCCGGCGAGGCGACCGGGTGGTGGCGGTGGCCAGCCGACAGGTCGCCAGCGGCACGACCCTGGACGCCGCTCTCGAGAGCGGACTGACGCTCGAGGGGTTCTTAACCTTTGCCGACCGCGTGAAGTCCGACGCGCGCGACTCGCTCACGACGCTCGAGAGCCTCGGCATCGAGGTCAAGATCATCACCGGCGACAACGGACTGGTCGCCGCAACGGTCTGCGGCGAGCTCGGCCTGGAGAATCAGGGCATCCTCACCAACGCCGACCTCGAATCGATGGGCGACGATCAACTGGCCGCCGCCATCCCCCACACGACGATCTTCGCCCGCGTCAGCCCCGACGAGAAGTCGCGGGTCATCAAGGTGGCGCGCAGCACCGGTAAGGACGTTGCGTTCCTTGGCGACGGGGTCAACGACGCGGTGGCCCTCCACCACGCCGACGTTGGCATCTCGGTGGACTCCGGCACCGACGTGGCGAAGGACGCAGCCGACGTGGTCCTACTCGACAAGGACCTCGGCGTCCTCGCCGAAGGCGTCATGGAGGGCCGGCGCATCTTCTCCAACACCATGAAGTACGTGCTGATGGCCACGTCGTCGAACTTCGGGAACATGTTCAGCGCCGCCGGCGCCTCGACCTTCCTGACGTTCTTGCCGATGCTGCCCTCGCAGATCCTCCTCAACAATCTGCTCTACAACGCCGGCCAGCTGGTCATCCCGACCGACCGGGTCGACGCGGAGACCCTGGCTCGACCGGCCGCCTGGGACATGCGCTTCATTCGACGCTTCATGGAGATCTTCGGCCCCCTCAGTTCGATCTTCGACTTCGCGACGTTCTGGGTCATGCTCGTGCTGCTGCACGCTGGTCACGTCGAGTTCCGCAGCGGCTGGTTCGTCGAATCGATCGCCACCCAGACCCTCGTCATCTACGTCATCCGCACCCGCCGGGTCCCGTTCTTCCGCAGCCGCCCGAGCGTCCCCATGCTCGTCGTGCCCACAGCCGCCGCACTGGTCGGCGCGGTCCTGCCCTATACGGGGCTCGCGCACCTGCTGGGCTTCACGCCGCTTCCGTCAAGATTCTTCCTTCTGCTGTTCGCGATGGTCGTGGTTTACCTCTTGCTGGTCGAGTTCGCGAAGACCCGCTTCTACCGCGCCGCGCGCGCTCGGCGGCGTCCTTCGATGCTGAGCGCCGCCCAGCGCCTTGAACGTCATCAGCTCCGTCGGGCCTCACGCTACGTTCACCATGAGATGCCGTGGCTCTGGCGCGGGAACCCGCCGCGATAGCCGTTCAGTTGTGCGCGGCGAGGAAGTCATCGACCACCTCGCGGGGTTGACGTGCGCGGACACGTGACGCTGCGCTATCTGGGCAAGCTGCGGCACCTCAACGTCGGCTGGGCTTATCGAGAGAAGCCGATCCGTCTCTACATTCTCGACGACGTCGTCACCTTCGCGACCGACGACGGTGAGTTCATCGGCGAAACGAAAATCAACCCCCACCGCGACTACCAACCCAAGGGTGACGGCTTCAGAAAACGTGCACAGGTTCAGCTGTTCACGATGTCCCGACAGATTTCAGTGGTGGAGGTAACGAGACTATGTTCGAACCCCCTTACACATCTGTTTATCAGGTGTATTATCGCCACGGAATCGCTGCGTTGGACCGTCGATGGCGCCATGTCCCGTATCGGTTAGGTTTACTCGAACCCCATATTGCGTTGCACATATTGTCGCATAGAGCGCAAATAACCAGACGTGGCACCTGACTTGACGACCCGACCCAAGCGTCCTGCGATGCGAGTCAACCAATCTACGAGCGGCGAAACCGCGGCGATCTGAAATTGGACAGTGTCATCGACACTGATCGAGCCGATCAATGACGCCGCGCTTCGCTCAAGGTACCCGGGCAGTGTGGCATACGCAGCGATCCAACTCATCAAAGACATTAACGATCCGACGAGGTGCTCGTTTATGAGCTTTTCGAATTGTGTCCGATGACTCGACAGGCCGGGGTTGCGCCGGGCAACTTGTAGCGCGACCGGACAATCAGTTTGTAGATCACCGCAGCCAGCCAGCTTGTTGGAGGGTTGAGAATGAAAAAACTCAACACCTTGAAAAGTCCGCCTTTAGCATGCAGCGCTCGGCCGACTGCACGGTGTCCACGCTCTCGAAGCCCACTTTCGTCGACCCACCAAGCAGCGTCTTGAACGTCTCGTTGATTCAGTCCGTGATGTTCGAGCACCTCAGCATCAAGGAGTTGCCAGGCTTCTGCTCGCTCACCACGCCGAAAACGTCGTGCTGTCCATCCGGCAACCGTGGTGCAAAATCCGCAGTCTCCATCGAAGATCAAAAGAGAACCGACTCGCAGGTGCTTCTGTGTCACGACACATTGTCGTCCGAGTAGAAATTGGAAATCGCCTTGAACGCCTCCTTTGGCTCCCACTCCATTTCGGGATAGGTTGACCCTCGTCGATTCTCCGCAAGTTTGACGATGCTCAACGCGGACATGTCCAGGTCGTATTTAGGCTGATGGTCCGTAGGAGCCAAGTAGTCGACGAAAGTGCAAACGAATGCGCCATCGACTCCGGCTGCATCCAAGATTTCGAGTGTTTCCACAATCTCTCTCGCCTGAAGAGTCTCGTCGCGGACTGGATGGCCTTTCAGCCTCGTTCGAACAAAGTGGCCAACAATCGGAAGCTTGTGAAGGACCAGAGAAGGGATGCTCACGATTCCGAAGCCAAGCGTTCCAGAACTTTCGGCTCCTCTGTACGACCGCATCCCGAACTCAGTCACGACGACGGGCTTGCCGTACTCGAACGAGTGGCTCATCATATCGACGTATCGATCTTTCACTCGACTGTCTCGGTAGTGGTCAATGCCAACAACGTCGAACATGCTCCAATCGACGGCCTCCCAAATGAGTGCTGCGTAAGAAATGTCGCCATGAAAAACCTTGCGCACTTCCGCACACACCTCGCTCAAGAACTGATTCAGCACGTCTGAGTTCGATACGCCAGAGGACGCTGCATTCTTGGCACGTTTACGAAACTTGCGAATCCTTCCAATCAACGAATGACCTGGAATGATCCCCCGCATGAACAGCGTCAGCTCAGAACCAAGGACAAGGACAACTCGCCCTGGCCCACGAGAACGAAGTGTTTCGGCAGCTCTCGCAGCTTTGAGTACATGGGCACTTGTCGCCTTGGGACTCTTGTTCCAGAGCTCAGGCGAGAGCCAGACCTCCAACCCGAGCTTCAGCGCTTCCTCACCCGCCAACAAAAGCCGATTGATGTCCCGACCGCAGATCCGGACGGCATTGCAGTGAAGATCGTCGACGATGATCTTCAGTTCGCGACGCACAATATGCAAGTCAAAGTCGGGACGCCAGTTGCCTCCGAGCTCCCTGCCGACGTCGTACGAGACGCCCTTCAGCCTCATCGTTGTGCGCGCTTCATGAAGCAATAGTCTCATGTGGAATACGTGCGGACAGATCGCGAATCACCGTTATCAACACAAAAGTTGTCATTTTCACACTTGTCATTTCCACAACAAAGGGGACCTTGAGTCACACAATAAGAACAGCTTGGTCGTCTCTCAATCGATCATCAAGCGACCATCACGAGAAGGC
>JBAUSF010000045.1:0-15774 GCA_049581565.1 Acidimicrobiales bacterium | reverse complement strand
ACGACACTCCTGAGCGTGCCCACTAATACGTAGGCCGAAATCTCTCGAGCGTCACGGCATGTAAGGCTGGTTGCGTGAGTCAGTCATCGCGGTACGAAGTTCCTCCCGGTTGGTACCCGGATCCCTCTGGTGCTCGACAGTGGCGGGTCTGGACGGGTGCCGGGTGGTCGGAGGTCACTCGCCCCTACGGCGAGGCGGCCGGTCCGGCGCGATTCCCAGCGAGCTTCGGCCTGGTCTCGGCCCTCCGTCGCGTCCTTTCGCTCGGCATTGTCGGCGTACTCGGTGGGCTCGGGCTGCTCGTGAGCGTGCTCACGCACTGGCCCGGCACGGCCCACCCTGCGCCCCAGTGGTTCGCCGTCACGGCGACCGGAGTCGCGGGCGTGCTGCTCGTCGTCGGGTCGGTCGTCTGCGCCTTCGGCGTCAAAGAGCTCGAGGGTCGCTGGACCCTAGAGGCTCTCATCCCCGGAGTGAACCTCTTCGTCGCAAGCGCACTCGTAACGAGACGGCTCGGAAGTCGGCGGGTCTGGCGCATCGTCTCAGAGATGGTCCTGCTCGGCATCTTTGTCGTCTCGTCGCGCAACGACCTCTGGCTCTGCGCCGGACCGGTGATCGTCGCCTACGTCGAGTCCACGTGGTTCAGCGCGTTCATCGATCAGCTCAGTGGGCCACCAACGATCGACGAGACGCACGCCGTAGGCTAAGTCGCGCGCGAGCCAGCCGGGGGGAACGATGTACGAGTGGTCCAAAGAACACGAGGCGATCATCGCCGTCATGCGACGCTTCGTCGATGAAGAGGTCCGACCGCAGCTCGACGATCTCGAACACAACGGCCGCGCACCGTACGAGGTGCTCCGCACCATGTTCGAGACCTTCGGGCTGAAGGACGCCGCGCGCGAACGCTTTGAACGTCTGCTCGAACGCAAGATCGCCGGTGACGACGGGCCGGAGGAGCCTCGCGCGCACGATCCCGCCTTCACGATCATTCCGACGATCGAGCTCTGCCGGGTGAGTCCGGGGCTCGTGACAACCCTCGGCGTCTCGACCGGACTCGCTGCGGGCACCATCAACCGACTCGGCACGCCTGATCAGATGCGCCGTTGGGCCCTCGATCTCATGACCCTCGACAAAGTCGGTGCGTGGGCGATCACGGAACCCGACTCCGGTTCGGACGCGCTCGGCGGCATGCGCACGAGCGCAACGCGCGACGGCGACGAGTACGTGCTCAACGGCCAGAAGACCTGGATTACGAACGGCCCCTACGCCGACACCATCGTGCTCTACGCGAAGCTCGACGACGGCAGCGGGCGCGAACTGCGCGAGCGCCCCGTCCTCACCTTCGTGTTAGACGCGGGCATAGAAGGGCTGGAGCGATCGGCCCCGATGCGAAAGATGGGCCAGCACGCCTCGCCGACCGGCGACATCTTCTTGCGTGACGTGCGCGTCGGTCTCGACCGGCTGCTCGGCGAGAGCGAAGAGGTCCGAGGCGGCGGGCGCCAGAGCGCGCGCGACAACTTCGTTGCCGAACGGGCCGGGGTCGCCGCGATGTCGCTCGGGATCATTGATGAGTGCCTGCGGCTCTCGATTGACTACGCGAAGAACCGCGTGCTCTGGCAGACGCCCATCGCGCAGTTTCAGCTCATCCAGCTGAAGCTCGCCGAGATGGAAGTCGCTCGAATCAACGTGCAAAATCTCGTCTTCGGTCACATCGAGCGATCGCTCGCGGGGGCCACGCCAACGTTCGCCGAAGCCTCGGCGATGAAGCTCTATTCGGCTCAGGCCGCGTGCCGCGTCGCCGACGAAGCCATCCAGATCATGGGCGGAAACGGCTATATCGCCGAGTACCGTGTCGAGCAGTTGAGCCGCGATGCGCGAGTGCTGCGCATCTATGCGGGAACCGACGAGATGCAGGTGGTTGCAATCGCGAAGGACCTCACCCGCTCGTAGCCTCGCGCAGGCGGTCGGCCACGCCAACCCAGCCCTTGTACCGCTGCATGTCGGCCGGCGCCGTGTCGAGTCCCAGCAGCAAAGCGGGCAGGAACTGCGGATCGCGCTCGCTCAGCAGGGCGGCCGAGGTGACGTAGGTGTGAATGGTAAAGACAATGGCGCTCGTTCTTGGCAGCTGGCGAAGAGTTTGGCGCTCAACGCGAAAGAACCAGTCGGCGAGTTCGCCGCTGGGGGAGCCCCGCGGAACGTGGGGCTGGTAGAGATCGGGCCGATCGAGCAGCGTCCAATTGAGACGCCAGTAAGAGCGCTCGGGGCGCAGTCGATCGAAGAAGGAGTTCGTCGGCGTCGAGAGTGCTTCGTCGTAGCCGGGGATCGGTGAATGGATGTCGTCGAGTGTCGTACCGATCTTTCGCGCGAGGTCCCAGCGACTGGGAAAGCAGACGCACGCCGCGCGCAGGCGCCAGGCGTCCTCGCGCACCAGTACGCAGAAGTCCTCTTGGGCGAGTCGACTCGCTTGAACGATCGGGTGTTCGCTCGAATCCGTGGCCGTCGAGACGAGCGGATGGTACGCGACGAGAAAGCTCTTCACCTCGTCGAGCAGTTCGTGACTCGCGGCGTCGCCTTCGGGCTCGGTCGCGACGACGACGTCGTAGCTGGAAGAGAGCAGCTCATCCTTCAGCTCGAGCTCGTCGTCGCGCCGTTCGTCGAGCTCGAGCCACGTGGCGAGGTTGAGCGGGCGCATCCCCATCGCGAGTCGAAAGCCGCGAGGGTCGATCGGGACGTAGGGAATCGACGCCGTCACGTCAGCGACCTCGATTGCGCCGCACGACGAAGAAGTAGAAGGCGAGCGCCGCGAGCGGCACCACGATGACCACGATGCGCCCCTCGGGCAGCACCACCCCGCGGTGGACGTTCGCAGCGTCGACGCCGGCCACGAGGGTCGCGAGCACACCGTTCATGAGGAGCCCCACTCTTCAACTTTCCCACGGCGTTTGCGCGCCCCCACCGTTAAATATTCAATTTATTCGATAGCAAGAAGCCCTATCGAAAATTGGACCTCAAAGGTAAGATGAGTTATGCCCAGAAGCCAGCGCACCAGGAGTGCGCGAGCGATCGCCAATGACACGGCGATCCGCGACGCGGCCATCAGCGAGGTTTTGCGCGTCGGGGTTGACCACGTGTCGCTCCGCGACGTGGGCCACGAGGCGGGGCTAACCCACGGAGCCACCTACGCCCGTTACGAGGACGTCGACGAGCTGCTCGTCGACCTTTGGAACTCGGTCCTGTGTCAGCGCGCGATCGAGCTGTTCGAGCTGGCGATGAACGCGGCGAAGTCCCCGGGCGGCAAGACGGTTGGAGCGCTGTTCGATTTCATTCGCGACGCGAAGGTGGCTGACGTCGCGAGCGTCCAGGTTCTACTGACGGCCCGGCGCATTCCTATCCTCCAAGAAGAGGTCGAGCCGTTCATTCACGACTACCTCGAGCCGGTCGGATTCGCCTCCGAACAGGAGAGCGCCGTCTTTACGAGAGGGCTCACCCTCTTCGCGATGGCGCTCATTCAGGTCTTCGCTGCCTCACAGTTCGGATGGGAGGCCGAATACCAGAGCGTGCTCGAAAAGCTCCTCATCGAAACGTTGGAGGTCGATCCCGAGGACGTGAAGCCGGTGGTTGTCACCGAGCCCGACGACCGCATCATCTTGGCGCAGAGCGATGAGCTCAAGTCCCAGCTGGCTTTTGCGACCTTCGGCGTCGTGGGCAAGAGCGGCTACACCAGAGCGACAATTTCGCGCATTGCCCGGCGCGCCAACTGCTCGCCCGGAGCGATCTACAAGCTCTATCCCTCAAAAGAAGACCTGGTCATCTCGGCTCTTCACCAGCTGATGCGCGCTCGGTGGATGAACATCTCAAACTTCGTCAACATCCTCGAAGAGGGCTCACTGACCCAACTGCTCTACTCGACCGCCAGCGAGCAAAACGCCGTGCGCCAACACTTCACACTGGAGACGGCGCTCGCGTCCGCCTACAGTGCCAAGCTGCGCAACGCGATCTTGGGACAGGTCACCGAACTCGAAGCCATCGTGCCGATGCTCACCAACGTGAGCGACGACGAGAAGAATCGCTTGCGGTTTCTCATCCGCTCGCTCGTCTTTTGCACGGTGGGCGTGTCGTTCTTGTCCACCGTCACGAAGCGAACCCAAAGCGTTGACTTCAACGAGTTCGCTGAACCGTTCCGACGAGCGCTCCTACGCGACGGCGTGCCGACGTGGAGCGAGATGTGCCAACAGATTCTTGAGATCGTGAACGGTCGGGGCTACTGACTCGCGGGCGTCGGAGCTCCGCCGTGTAGGGCCTCGAGTCGCGCCATGATGGCGGTGATCACTTCATCTTGGGCCATGAGGTGCTTTTGAATCTCCTCGGCCTCCTTCAGGACGGCTTCGGCGTCCTTGAACGTCTCTTCGGCGCGCTTGTCTGAGGCGGTCGCCTGAATGTTCTGGCCCACGATGATGATCGGCAACAGCACCAACTGGAGGAAGCTGCTCGAGAGCCAGACAATGATGAAGTAAGTGCCTTGCTTTATCGCGTCAGGCAGTGCGAAAAGGGCGAGGATCGTAAAGATGTAGGCGCACCACATGGTGCCGACGGCGAGGGTCACGCGCAGGCCGAACCGAGCATTCAGCTTGGCAAAGAACGTGTTGCCTTTCTCTCGAAAATCCTCGGTCCTGAGCGGTCGGCCCGCGCGGGCGAGCTCGCTCGCCCGCGGATGACGAATGTATTCGTAGATTTTTGACATGTTGGGATTCTCACACGAGGTGGCGAGAATCGCGCGGACCGGACCAAATCAGTTTTTCATCAGGTCCGGGGACGTCTCCATTCCAGCACGCCAGGTCGAACGCGCGATGATCTTGGTAGTGTCCGCGCGGTCCTTGTAGCGAAGAGCGATGTCGCGCGCCTCTTCGAGCAGACCTTCGGAAAGCTTGGTCGGGTTGAGTCCGAGGGCGAGGAACTGATCACGGCTGACGTTGAGCTCGTTCTCGACGGCCTCGCGGCGAGGGTTCGGCAGGTAGGCGACCTCGATGCCGGTCAGCTTCGAAATCAGTTCAGCGAGTTCGCGCACGCGGTGCACCTCGGTCACCTGGTTGAACACCTTCGGCTTGTCGCCGCGTTCGGGCGGATTCTCGAGAGCGATCTGTACACAGCGCACGGTGTCGCGGATATGAATGAAAGCGCGGGTCTGGCCGCCCGTGCCGTGCACGGTCAACGGGTGACCAATCGCCGCCTGCATCAAGAAGCGGTTGAGCACGGTGCCGTAATCGCCGTCGTAGTCGAAGCGGTTGATCAGGCGCTCGTCGATGGCCGTCTGGGGAGTCTGGGTCCCCCAGACGATGCCCTGGTGCAGGTCCGTGATGCGCAGCTGGTCGTTCGCGCAGTAGAAGGCGAAGAGCAGCTGATCGAGCGTCTTGGTCATGTGGTACACCGAACCGGGGTTCGCGGGGTGGAGAATCTCCCGCTCGATTTCGCCGTCGGGCGTGGGAACCTTGACCGTGAGATAGCCCTCGGGAATCGGAGCCGATCCCGACCAGCCGTAGCCGTACACGCCCATCGTGCCGAGGTGAACCACCGCGATGTCGAGCCCGGTGGTCGCGATCGCCACCAGCACGTTGTGCGTCGCTCGCACGTTGTTGTCGACGGTGTAGCGCTTGGAAGCCTCGTTGCGCATGGAGTACGGCGCCGCACGCTGCTCGCCGAAGTGAACGACCGCGTCGGGACGCTTCTCGTAAAGCAGCGACTCGAGACGGTCGTATTCCGTCGCAAGATCGAGTCGCACGTAGTCGATCTCATTGCCGGTGAGCTCGCGCCACACGCGAATGCGCTCGCCAATGGGCCGAATGGGCGTGAGCGACTCGACCTCGAGCTCAATGTCGATCTCGCGACGGCTCATGTTGTCAACGATGGTGACCTCGTGACCGAGGTCCGAAAGGTGGAGCGAGGTGGGCCAGCCACAGAATCCATCGCCGCCTAGAACCAGTACCTTCATGAAATCTCCTAATGCGTGTTCGTCGATGACGGCTGACCGGCCAGCAGAGCCTGCAAAGTATGGTTTAGCGTCGCTCAACACTACCAACGTTTTTTTGTCTCTTCGGAGTCCGCGCGCGGCGCGGCGCTCCTTGTGGTGAGGTCGTGCGGACCGCACCAGTGCAACATGCCATTGGCTCGAATCGCGACGGCGACACGGCTTTCACTTGACTTTGGCCAAACGAAATCGTATTACTCCTGGTATCTAGTTAGAAATCACGGGAACTGGACTGCACTGGCTGGCCAGCATGATGTGGCCGCCCGGTCCTCGCGGCTTGGTTTCCCTGAGTGCCGGACACAGTCAGACCGTCACGGCTTCGTCGGTCACGAGCATCGATGCGCAGGTGGAAAACTGACCACAGCACTCGACCAGCGGGAGACCCATGACCTTCACCAAGTCAGTACGGACGTGATTTCGCAAGTACGCAACGTTCACCGGAGTGGCCTCGCGGCCCGAATATTGGTGGTTCTTCCTCTTCTACTTCATCATTGACGTGGCGCTCTTCTTGAGCGGTCTGGGGACGCTCCGTGCGCTCGCGTCACTCGTCCTGTTTCTGCCCTCGCTCGCGGTGGGCGTACGACGCATGCACGACGCGGGACGCTCGGGCTGGTGGATCCTGACCTCGATCATTCCGCCGTGGGGCATCTACCTGCTCTGCACGCCGAGCAAGACCGAAAACAACCGGTACGCAGATGGCTACGCATTGAGCGAGACGCACGTATCGAGCTCCACGGCTCGCTGCCCGACCTGCGGAAAGATGCGCTTGCCTGGACAGTCGTACTGCGTCGGCTGCGGAAAAAGGTTCTCCGACCAGTAGCGTGAGAGGTTCTGGAGCTGGCTCGGGTTGGTGACCGACGTCACTTCACTCGCGGGCGGCACCGTGACGTTCACTGGTGACTACGCCTTGAACGCGCAGTTGTCCCAAAATGCCACCAGCCGCGGACGCAGTCGTCCGCGGGTATCGATGATCAGTTGGTCGGGGGCACCGTGGGCTGCCAAAAGGATCCGAACGTCGACGTCACACGTGGTCGTCACAAAACAATCGGCATCCTTGGGCGCGCGAGTGTCGATATCGAGCAGCGTCAGCGATCCCACCGAGCAACAGCGATAGGAGTGGGCGCGCACGAAGGCGACGCCACCGTGACCGACGAGAAACTCCCGGGCCGAATCGGAGAGGACAACCTCCATACGGTCACTGTACGGCCGTCCTCACCGGGGAGTCGAGACGCCGTCCCGTCTCGCTAGAGGTCACCCACCGAGAACTGGTGACAGCGGTAGCACGTGACGTCACGCGTCGTGGCGGCGCCCGGTTTCATGCCGCAAAGGGTGGAGTTCGGGTTGGCGGAGCTCTGGAGATGGACGTCCTGATCCACGTCGTTTTCCGCCATGACCTTCGTGAATCGTTCCACCAGCCCGACTGTACTCACGCATGACGTCGCCGAGGGGGAACCCTTGACGTCCGACTGACATTGAGATTAAGGGTCGACCCCCCCCGCGGTCGTGAGCCCGTCACGTCCGCATCCCCGACCGCTCCAGTCGCACGAACCGTTGCTATAACTGGATCACGATGACGTCTCTGCTCGCTCTTTCTTCTCGACGCACGCCGCTTTCCGCTATCGCCACGCGCATCGTTGTGCTGCGCAAAGGGAGACGGGGTGTTGGCGATTGACCCGGGATCTGACCAGTCGGGCCTCGACCTCAATGGGACCGACCTATCTCGGCGGGATCTCACGCGCTGCAACTTCGCGCGAACCGATCTGTCCTACGCCAATCTCGCCTACGCCAAGCTCACCAGTGCCAATCTCTTCGTCACGCTGCTCACGTCTGCGAATCTCACCAAGGTGAGCATGGCGAACGCCGTGCTCGCCAACGCCAATATGGCGAACGCCAACCTCGCCAACGCCAACATGGCGGGAACCAATCTCACCTACGCGGATCTAGAGAACGCGAACCTCGCGAACGTGTCGTTGACCCGTTCGACGCTCATCCGCGCCAATCTCACGGGCGCGAACCTCGTCAACGCCATGCTCGACGACACGATTCTGACGAAGTCCCGCCTCACCGGAACCAATCTCGCCCACGCCACGCTCGCGCGAGCGATTCTGACGGGAAGTGACATCGACAACGCCACACTGGCCAACACCACACTCGACGGCGTCGTCTCCGGCGGTATCACGGGTGCGCCCGCGTCACTCCCCGTCGGATGGAAACTCGTCGACGGGTATCTCGTTGGCCCCCACGCCGACCTCACGCGCGCGAACTTCGTGAACTCCAGTCTGAGCGGAGCCAACCTCCGCCAGGCCTGTTTGATCGGAGCACAGTTCGCTGGCGCCAACCTCGCCAACTCATTCCTTCGAGGAGCAAACCTCACGAACGCGCATCTCGCCCACGCGAACCTGAAGGGCGCGGACCTCATCGACGTAATCTCGGGCGGGATCAGTGGCGCGCCGGACGCGCTGCCGACCGGGTGGCGTCTCATCTTTGGTTACCTGGTCGGGCCCCACGCGAACCTCGAGAAGACCGACCTCTCTCGAACCTATTTTCTCGGCACGAGCCTCGCGAGCACCACGCTCTCTTACGCAAACCTCGTCGGGGCGAATCTTACGAGCGTCGACCTCACCGAGGCGGACCTCACGGGTGCCGACCTCGGTGGTGCCGAGTTCACCGATGCCACGCTCGTCGGCGCACGACTCGCAGACGCGCGCTGCGCCGGAGCAAACTTCACCGCCGCCGCGCTCGCGAATGCGCAGCTCAACGGGGCTCATCTTGCCGGCGCCGTTCTCGACGGGTGCGATCTTGACGGCGCCGTCCTCGACGGCGCGGATCTTTCGGGCGCCACGTCGCGAGCGATTTCGGGTACCCCGGCTTCGCTACCCACCGAATGGACGCTGATCGAGGGTTACCTCGTCGGGCCCCGCAGCAATCTCGCGAGCGCCAAATTCGCCGACGCCTCACTTCGGGGTCTCAACCTCGCCGGGGTGAATCTGACCGGCGCCGACCTCACGAATGCGAATCTCACCGAAACGAACCTAGAAGGGTCGATACTGACCGACGCCGTCCTCGCGGGTGTGTCGTCGGGCGGCATTGTCGGCACGCCGGCGCAGTTGCCGAACGAGTGGACCCTCGAGAGCGGCTACCTGATAGGACCGGACGCCAATCTCGCGTACGCCAATCTGGTTGGCGCGACGCTGCGAGGCGCCAATCTCACGAGAGCCTCGCTCGTACGAGCGAACCTCGTGGGCGCGGATCTTTCGAACGCGAACTTCACCGAAGCGGACCTCACGAGCGTGAGTCTCACGAACGCCGACCTGACCGAATGCGTGTCGCGCGGCATCACCGGGACGCCAGCGGAGCTTCCGAGCGGGTGGCGGTTGATCGATGGTCAACTCGTCGAACGAGTGAACTCGCCGACGAGACGCATCGGGACGATCAAATAATCGGCCGATCTTCTCTTCTTCAGGACCCCGCTTCCGACATGCCTAGGATGAATGTGACCGCCGAGAGGTGCTCGGGGCCGGTGCAACGAAGGACGTTTCGTGACCGTAGTGAAGGTTCACGGATCCGGCAAGGGACCGTTTGACCAACGGCCGCTGCTCATCTTTTGGGAGATGACCAAGGCCTGTCAGCTGGCCTGCTTCCACTGTCGTGCCAATGCCCAATTGGTCGGGGGACCAGACGAGCTGACCACCGACGAGGGCCGCGCACTCATCGACTCGCTCGCCTCGCTCGGTCGGCCCCGCCCGATTCTGATTCTCACGGGGGGAGACTGCCTGATGCGCAACGACATCGTGGGGTTGGCTGCGCACGCGCGTTCGGTGAACGTACCCGTCGCGATTGCCCCTTCGGTGACCCCTCGCCTCTCGTCAACGACGCTCCAAGCGCTGCGCGAGGTTGACGTGTCGAGCGCGTCGCTCAGCCTAGATGGCGCCACCGCCGCGACGCACGACGCCGTCCGGGGAATCGAGGGACACTTTGACTCGACGATTCGAGCCATCACGCGTCTTCGTGCGC
The DNA here is from genome assembly GCA_049581565.1 of Acidimicrobiales bacterium. GTDB lineage: Bacteria > Actinomycetota > Acidimicrobiia > Acidimicrobiales > RAAP-2 > RAAP-2. The sequence goes on along the minus strand of JBAUSF010000045.1, from coordinate 5,744 downwards.
ACGGATTCACCATGCAGGTCAACACGACGGTCATGCCGTCGAACGTTCGCGAGCTGGCCGACGTCGCGAGTTTGCTGCACGATCTGAAGGTCAACGTGTGGGAAGTGTTCTTTCTCATCACGACGGGACGAGGCTCTGAGATCGCGGCCACGTCGGCTAAGGAGAACGAGGAGGTGTGCCACTTCCTCGTCGACGCCTCTCGATACGGTTTCACCGTGCGCACCGTCGAGGCCCCGTTCTTCCGGCGTGTCGCACTCGAGCGCGCCGAGAGCCTTGACAAGCCACCGGAATTCGAAGCGAACTCCACCTACGCGTTCTTGCGAAGTCGCCTGCTCGAGCTGCTCGGGCCGAGCTCGGCTCCAATTCGCGCACCGAGCGCGGCCACGCGCGACGGCAAGGGCATCATCTTCGTCGGGGCGAACGGCGACATCTATCCCTCGGGGTTCCTGCCCATCACTCTCGGCAACGTTCGAGATAACCCGTTGATCGATGTGTATCGCGATCACGAGCTCTTGCGCTCCATTCGCTCGGCCGAGTTCGAGGGCGCGTGCGGCTGTTGTGAGCACTCGAACCTCTGCGGGGGATCGCGTTCGCGCGCCTTTGCGACGTACGGCAATCCCCTGGCGTCCGATCCCGGCTGCGTTCGCGTCAGCGACGCGGCCCGCATAGCCAACGTCCACCCCTGACTACGACTCGACGTCGACCTTGCGTCCCGTGACGACGCGCGCGCGAATTCGAAAAGCGACCGGCGTGCGACCGGCGCCTCGACTGCCGCGTTCGCCGGAGCGTTCCGCGTCTCGGTTAGAGCGGACGCGCTCGCTGATGATCCGCAGCGCCCCCACCGCGTCATCTCCTCCTAATTCCTCGAACACGCCTTGGACTATGACGCTCCGCCAACCGCCATTCGCCTGATAGTCGTCGATCTCAAAGCAGACGTGCGGATTCTCCCGCATCATCTCGATCTTCTTGCCTTCGGTGGTATAGACGTAAATGCAGTCCGCGTCCCACGCGTAGATCACGGGCACGACGTAGGTCTCACCACTGACGTGACAGCCAACTCGCCCAATCTTCTGGGAGATCACGAACTCGTCGATCTCACTCGCGGACATCTCGAGGATCATGGCGCGAGACTAACGCTGATGCGAGAGGGTGCTGGCGGAGAGCGGACCGACACGGACGCCGCTCAGGTGTGCAATGACGTCACCTGCGCTGTAGCTGTCTCTGCCAACCAGCAGCTGACGGATGTCGTTGATGCAGTCACCGCTCGTCACGATGGGTGGCTCGCGGTACCCATCACTTCGATACTGGCCCAACCCGCACGTTGCCATCAGCCCGTTGCACAGACACGTCGAACCGTCGGTCGCCTCGAGCGAGCCTCCCTTACGCACGTAGGCGTCGACCGGCTCTGCGGCGCAGCGATAGCCCGTTGAGCCATTGGGCTTGAGGTACGCCTCGCGGAGGTAGCCGAGGTCGCACTTTCGCTCACGTTCTGCGTAGACGCTCTCATCAGAGATAGTTCCACTCACCGACGCGACCTTGAACGGGTACCCCGTCGATGAGGCCCGCAGTGACGTCTTGACGTTCACCGGCCCCGTCTTCACGTCCTGGAGCACGTCGTGGCGCAGGCTTGGATCCATCCCCGACTCATTGCAGTAGGCGAAGAGAGTGCCGACCTGGACGCCGCTCGCGCCCAGTGCGAGGGCTTCGCGGACGTGTTCGGCCGACGTGATGCCGCCACCTATCCAAAACGGCTTCCCGAGACTCGCGAGCGTGTCGAAGTCGACCACATCGCGCTCGCCGTATTGCGGGTTGCCCTCGTCGTCAACCCCGAAGGAGCCTCGGGGTGGTGCGTTGTGACCGCCGGCGGTCGGACGCTCCACGACGAAGCCGTCGACGGGGCCGTTGCTGCGCTTGGCGAGTGCCGTCGCGAGCACGTGCGACGAGACGATGCCGATGAAACGCGGTCGAGTGAGGGGGTGCGAGGGCAGATAGGGAGTGGGATCGAAACGAAGCGAAGTCGCCGGATTATCACTCGACGCACCGGTCACGCCGAGCGGAAGCACGACCGGCTCGCCACGCGACAGCTGATCCAGTGCACCGGGAATGTGTGTGGGGACCCCCGCCCCCATCAAGACATAATCGACCCCGGCGAGCAGTGCGCCGCACAGTGCAGGGCCGGTTGGGAGCTGGACCTTGGTGAGGAGGTTGATGCCGACGACACCGCGGTGGCCCATCTTCGCGAGCGTTACTTCAATGAACGACGCCAGCACGACCGCGTCGATGGAGCGACCGGTGCTCTGACGGGTTAACGCCGGAAGACTGCGGTAGGGCGCCGCGCCCCTTCGCCGTACGGAGCCGTACTTACGCACGATGTCCTCGACGACCCGTTGCGCCGGGAAGCGGTCGAGGGCCTGCTGCAACTCGTCGTCGATTCCGTGATCTTGTAGCCGCCGCACGAACACGTTGTCGATGGCCGTTCCCGAAACGACACCCAGTTGGCCCATGCTGGAGACCGCCCTCGCAAGCGGCCATCCGGAAATGGCGATCCCCATGCCACCCTGTATGAGCCAGGGGACCGCTCCATTCGGAGAATCGGCCTCAGTCATGTGCCACCTCGGTGTGCTATCGCGATCGTCACGACTCGCCTTGTCGTCAGCCTACTTCTGTGATCTGCGGGCACTGAGTTGGGGTCACGCCCGCCCATGCTTCCTTCGAGTTCATTGGAAGGTATTTGGTCCATATTGTTCGCGAGCCGAGCGAGACTAGCGTCACTCGCATGGAGCCCGTTATCTCGGTCGAAGACCTGCGAAAGTCGTATGACGACATACCGCGGATCCACGGCATCACCTTTGACGTTCGACGCGGTGAGATTCTCGGTTTCCTCGGGACCAACGGCGCGGGAAAGACGACCACGATCGAGATACTCGAGGGCTACCGGTCACGAAACGGGGGCCACGTCTCGGTGCTCGGTGTGGACCCCGCGCGCGCGACGCGAGACTGGCGAAATCGAATTGGGTTGGTGCTTCAAGAGTGTGAGCTGGATCCGGTCTATACGGTCCGCGAGACCGTCGCAATCTTCGCCCGCTACTTCTTCAGCCCGACGGATATTGAGGCGACCATCGACGCCGTTGGCTTGACCGATAAGGCTGACAGTCGGGTGGGGCAGCTTTCGGGCGGCCAGAAGCGGCGCCTAGACGTGGGAGTCGGTCTCGTGGGCGACCCCGAGATTCTCTTCTTGGACGAACCGACGACGGGTCTAGATCCCTTGGCGCGGCGCGAAATGTGGACCTTGATCGAGCGGCTGCGCGACGCGGGCAAGACCATCTTCTTAACGACGCACTACATGGACGAAGCGCAGCATCTCGCCGATCGGATCATCATCCTCCGAGCGGGCGAGATCGCAGCCCAAGGAACGGCCGATGAGCTGAGCGCGAGCCTTGGCTATCACACCGAGGTCACCTTCGATCCCTACAAGGGCATCGACCTCGCACGCCTGAGTTCGGTGGTCGGAAGGGCAGTGACCGCGAACGAATCGTCCGTGCGTTTTGAGACCGATGACGTGCAAGATGAGTTACGGATGCTCCTCGAGTGGGCACAGCGCGAACACGTTATGTTGACCAACCTGCAGGCGATCCGCCCGAGCCTCGACGACGTCTTCGTGAGGCTCGCCGGCGAGCCCGCCTCCGAAATGAACGAGGTGGCGTCGTGAGCGATGTGTCGATGGCGATCGCCCAGACGCGGTACGCGCTTCGGGGATTCCTGCGCGACCCGAGCGCGCTCGGCTTCACGGTGTTCTTCCCGATCTTGCTGCTGTTGCTCTTCAACGCGATCTTTAAGGGGAATACGACCTTCAACGGCGTGCACGTACCCGCGCCCTCGTACTACACCGCGTCGATCATCGCCTACGACATCATGCTCGTCAGCTTCAGCTCCCTGCTTATTCGAGTCACGACCAATCGAGAACGCGGGCTCTTGAAGCGCTTCCGAGGCACGCCCATGCCGAGCTGGGTGTACCTGTTTTCCGAGATCGCCCGCACCATTGTCGTTGTGGCGTCAACTGTCGTGGCGCTGGTCGCGGTCGGGGCCATCTTCTATCACGTCCACCTCTCCGCACGTGTCCTCCTCGGCCTCTTCACGTACCTCGTGGTGGGCGTGATCTGCTTCAGCGCAATGGCGCTGGCACTCACGCGGGTCTGTGCAACATCGGACGCAGCGTCAGCCATCGGTCCTCTGATGGCGACCATCCTCGCCTTCTTGTCGGGCGTCTTCATCCCGGTGGCAGTCATGCCAGCGTGGATGCTCGATCTCGGCAAGGTCTTTCCTCTCGAACACCTCGCTCGTGGACTGCAGTCGGGCCTCCTCATTCCGGGCTCGACCGGGATTACCCCGGGTGACCTCGGGACGTTGGCACTCTGGGGGGCACTCGGGCTCATTGTCGCCGTGCGAACATTTCGCTGGGAGCCGCTCGCGAACGGCGAACGTTAAGGCGTCCAATCGGGCCTCGCATAGGACGTGCGCGTCGGGGACCTAAGCGAAGCGCGCGTTCGCGCTCATTCGACGAACCCACGAGTGAGTTCAACGGTCATCACACTGGACGAGTACTCGTAACTATGAACCGGCCTGGGTATTCCGGAGGCTCTCCTTCTTGGAGGAGAGGATGTACTCATGGAAAAAGGTCAGAACGGAAAGAGGTATCCGTCTGAGTTGAAGGAACGTGCCGTGCGCATGGTCCGAGAACTGCAGCAGGCGGACCCGCGCGACAAGAACGTCATCTCGAGGGTGGCCCGACAACTCGGGGTGGGTGGTGAGTCGCTGCGCACGTGGGTGAAGCAGGCTGACATCGACGCCGGCACCCGCCCTGGCCTCACCACCGAGGAGCGTGAGGAGCTGAAACGGCTCCGCAAGGAGAATTTCGAGTTGCAGCGGGCCAACGACATTTTGCAGGCCGCGGCAACTTTTATGTCGACTGCGTGATTATGCCGACTTCCGGCCAGAGCGATGACATTCGACCTGTTCGGCGCTGGTGGGCGGTGACGAAGGAGTCGGCATAATCACAGTGCCTCTAGGAAGGCGAGCAACTTGTCGGGTGGCCGGAAACGGGTCCACGTCGTGACTTGACTCGCTGTCTTCGACAGCGCGCGTTCCTTCAGCGCGAGGTCGGCGTGCTGGTAGATGTCGGTGGTTCGAATTGACTCGTGCCCGAGCCATAAGGCGATGACGGCCACGTCCACCCCAGCAGCGAGGAGCTGCATCGCGCACGTGTGACGCAGCACGTGCGGAGTCACACGCTTAGCGCCAAGGGTCGGACAGGATTTGCCCGCTGTCTTGGCGTGACGACTCACGAGGCGACTCATTGCGTCACGGCTGAGGGCATCGCCCCGCGGACCGGCGAACAACGGGTCGTCAGGATCACCGACCGTCTCGGCCAGCCACGCGTGAACAACTTTGGCCGTCGACGCGTCGATAGGGGTCGTCCGGTGCTTTCGACCCTTGCCAACGCAGCTCACGGTGGCGCTGGGACCGAATGCGACATCGGCGCGCCGAAGACTGGTGAGTTCGGAAACCCGCAGACCCGTTCGAATGGCAACCAGCAATATCACTCGATCTCGTCTGCCAATCCGAGTGGTGAGATCGGGCGCCGCGAGTAAAGCGGTGATCTCTGGAGTGGTCAGGTAGGAAATAAGTGCGCGGGGTGCGCGTTTGGGTGGGATGGCCAGTACCCGGTGGATGAGTCCGGCATGCTC
>JBAUSF010000044.1:0-1641 GCA_049581565.1 Acidimicrobiales bacterium | reverse complement strand
GTCCCGACGCGCCCCGTTAGGCTCGTAGCCGTGACGTTCCTTCGTTCCCCCTCACTTCGCGCGTGCGCAATCGTCCTTTCGAGTTCGGCGCTCGTCCTCGGCGTTCCCTTGGCGGCCCAAGCCGCGGTGAAGAACCCCACGACGAAGACCGTCCTGGCGGCCGCCAAGGCGGCCCTCGCCAACGAGAGCGGGGTGCACGTAAAGGTGACGACGATCTCGGGCAAGGTCGACAGTTCGGTCGTCGCCGACATCGGAAAGACGAGCGGGAGCGAGACCTACGTGTCGGGAGATGAGACCTTTACGATCACGGTGACGCCCACCTACGCCTACCTGAGCGGCAGCAAGAGCGGCCTCACGACGCTCATGGGCCTCACCGCGGCGGAGCAGTCGAAGGTCGGCACCGACTCGATCTCGATGAAGAAGGGTTCAACGCCCTACAGCACGTTCCAGACGAACCTGACCTCGGGCGCGTTCTCGGGCCTGCTGCCACCGGCGAAGGGCACGACGCTCCTCGCCAAGCGCGACAGTGCGACCAATGGCTACCAGCTCAGCTGGACCGAGGCGGCGACGACGTCGACGCCCAAGTCGACGAGCATCATGACCATCTCGTCGGGGACGAAAGCGCTCCCGCTGAAGGAGTCGGTCAAGACGTCGTCCAGCAAGTCCAAGACGACCTTCTCCAAGTGGGGCGAGGACGTCAAGGTCGAGGTCCCCACCTCGACGATCGCCTACTCCAAGATCTTCTAGGCTCCTGCCACCGCGCGGACGGGTTCGCGCTCCAAGTTCACCAACTTGACCGCGGGAGATTGTCCGCGATGGCCTCGGCGATGGCCATATAACCCTCGTTGTTCGGGTGGTCGTCGGGTCCGAAGGGTGGCGGCTGGCACATCCACGTGAGCTGGCAGACCTCCTCCACGTTCTCGGGAATGGCGCCTACGTTGTCGAGGGTGACCAACGCCGAGTCGTCGTTCTTGAAGGTCGCGGGCAGATTCGCGATTCGCACCCCCGCGGCGTCGTACACCTGACCCAAGACGGCGTTATAGCTGTTCATCCCCGCGAGCGTCTCGTTGGCGATCGAGGGCCCGCTCGCGCCGTCGAGGTAGCGCGAGAGGAAGGGGTCCTCGTACTCGAAGCCAACAAAGCGCACTCTTGGACCGGCCGCCGACGTGAGGTCCCGCACGATTTTCGGCAGGTCCTCTCTGGTTATGGTGATCTGCTCGTCGACACACCCCAAGCTGACGGCAGTGTGGGAGATGCAGGGGCGAATGTTGTTGAGTCCGAGGTCGATGGACACGAGGCCAGGGTCATCGCGGTGGCGTCGCAAGAAGTTCACGGCGACCGAGAGCTGGGTGGCCGGGGGGTTGTAGCAGTGATCGCCGATCGCCGTCTCGAGCATCGTCGCGACGGTTTCGCCGGGACAGCCCACTTGATGAAGCACCATCGAGACGCCCCGGCGCCGCTCGATCATCAACACGTCGTTGGCGTAACCCACGAGGGTTCGGTGACCGTTGTCGGTGGCAATGCCCGTTGGCTGGGTGCCGAGGGAGGATGACCCACCGATAACGAGGTAGAACGGGCTCGGCGGGTCCACCGTCGTCGCCGTGGCGCGCCGCTCGGGATCTGAGCGGCCCACCACAAAGG
>JBAUSF010000043.1:0-5173 GCA_049581565.1 Acidimicrobiales bacterium | reverse complement strand
CGTTTCTCATGTCGGTGAAAGGCGCCATATCCATTCACTACGGATCTGCGAACTATGCGTGCAGCTTTCAGTCCAGAATAAGTGGCTCTCCGGTGTCGGTTGACCTCTTTAGCTCCGTGAGTTGGTGGATCGTTCGCCCCGGACCCAAGGGCGACACGACCGAAGTGAAGTCGTACAAGAGTGACGGCTACACGTCAATAACCACGTCTGAACTACCTGCAACCACCCACGGCGTGACGCTATCGGCGTTGAACAACAACGACGCTCTGGTCACAGTAGGGACTGGTCAGACTTCATCGGTGTACGTAACCACCGACGGGGGATCGGGGTGGGTCAAGGTGGTTCCTCCCTCAAAGGCGACGACTGGATTCACCGTGCCCGCTTCACAGCAGTCATCCTCGTGACGGTGAAACGCACACTCCAGTTTCGATGGCTCATCGCAATCGCGTTGCTGGGCAGTGTCGCCATGGCGCCGGTCGTAGCAAGTGCGTCCGTCGGGACGTCGACGCTTTTTTCAGTGGCCAAGCGACTCAGTCTTGGCAACTGCGGACCAGGCGCGAGCATTGTCGCGCTGGACGCATCGTCGATTTACCTCACTGGGACCTTCAGCTGCGGCAACGTCACGCCGGCAGACTTGATACGCGTGAGTCGCGACACACTCAAAGTGGTTGCCCGAGTCACGCTTCCGAGCGTGACGAGCGTGGCGTATGGTGACAACGCGCTGTGGTGGGCGACCGGAGCGCCGCTCGGCAACGCCGGTACGACGTTGACCCCCGGTCATGGGCGGCTGCTGCTCAAGGTGGATCCGACGAGTTTGAAGGTCACCGGCCGCTTCAAACTTCCTGGGACGACCGAACTCGTCACGGTCGTTCGGGGCAACGTGTGGGTAGCGACACCGACCAATCTTTTCCGCGTGAATCCGGCGAACGGTGCCATCATGGCAACCGACCACCTCGGTTACTTCCCAGCGGCTCTGGCTGGGTCGTACGACGGTGCCTGGCTCTACGTACTCGGTGGCGCACGTCCCGAAAGCCACCTGGTGATGTCCGTCTTCTCGTCGATCTCCGGAAGACTCCTCGGCACACGGAGGAATCCGAACTTCAGTGACGGACCGTTCGCCGTGGTACGCAGTGGAGTCTGGGTTCCCGTGCAAAGCACGAAGACGCAGTCGACGACGGTGCGACTCTTCAAAGGTCGAGGCTTGGCACCAAGTTCGTCGTTAGGCAAATTCACATTTGATACCAACGCGTACACGGGAAATGGCATCCTCTGGCTCGTTGACGCCGGTGGAATCGGCCCAACGGTATGTGCCAATCCTGCTGACGGAACTGTGCGAGCCCGTGGAGGCCCAGTTGGAGTCGAATACGGCGCAATGGCCTTTGGCGGGCGCAGCACGTACCTACTCAGAACCACTGGCCTCAATCAATCGCTCCTCCAGATTCTTCCCTCGAGTAGATGCTCTCGATGAGATTGGTCGATCACATTCCGTTGATTACAGGGGCTTTGACGTCGGATTCTGAATCCGTGCGCAGCAACAGACTCGTCCGCCAATGGCTGGTATCAGATCTATTGCGTCGGGTCTCTGGCGTGAACCCCCAGCTATGTGCGCCTCGGACGAGTAAATTTTGCCCAAGTGCCGCTCATTCGCGGTCCCTAAGTATCCAAGTGTGCAGAGGCATCGCAGATGACAATTCGCCGTCAAGTGAAGTTCATCGCCGCCATTTGTTTCCTCGTACTCCTTGTCGGGGGCATTCTCCTGTATGCGCTGCCTTCCCATAGCAGCAGCGAAGTATGGGGCAGGGCCATCAAAGTGCGCGGAGTTCCCGGCGTAGGCCTCGAGACGGGGGCCAACCTGTACTCGATTTCGTGCCCCGGTATCGGAGACTGCAGCGCCGTCGGGCAAGTTGAACGTAAGCAGAACCGCAACCAGCCCATCGTCGAAGATGAGGTCGACGGAAAGTGGCGGGGTGCCCAGATCCTGGAAGGTCTCTCGACTCGTAATGAAGGTCTCAATACCGGAGCGACTGTCGTCTCCTGCGCTGCGCCGGGTGACTGTGCCGCGGGGGGCTCGTATTCGGTCACTCGCAACACGATGTCGGTCTTCGTTGCGACCGAGACTCACGGCCGATGGGGCAATGCGGTTCCTCTCGCTGGACCGTCGATCCAGAAGGCTGGTAGTAACAGCTATCTCACCTCGATTTCTTGCGCGTCGCCCGGCAACTGCGCAGCAGGCGGCAACCTCGGAGGTACGCACGGTTCGAGAGCCTTCGTCGTCGACGACGTGCGCGGCGTCTGGGGCAAGGTCACGCTTCTCTCCGGCGCACAGGGCTACAGCATGCATGGCACCAACGTCTCCTCGATCTCGTGCGCGTCGCCCGGCAGCTGCAGCGCGGTCGGGGACAGCAATAAAACTCCGAGAGGCGACTCCGCCTTTTCCGTGAGCGAGAAGAACGGAGTGTGGGGCTCCGCCACAGAAATCCCGGGACTGGCCGAACTGATCTCGGGTGGCACCGATGTAGAGATCTCCGTCTCGTGCTCTAGAGGCCCTAATTGCAGTGCGGAGGGAAACTATCTCGACGATTCCGGCGTCACCCAGTCGTTCCTGGTCGACGAGACAGAGGGGACGTGGAGCCGAGCGTTCGACATACCTGGAATAGTGGCGCTGGACGGCAGGCACATTGAGGAGCTGCACTCCATCTCGTGCGGCGCGCCCGGCGACTGTGTCGCCGGCGGTGCTTACGGCACGGGCAGTCACGAGCAGGCTTTTCTCGTTAACGAAGTGAACGGTCAGTGGGGAGACCCAATGTCGATACCCGGCTTGGCGACGATAAACAAGGGAAAGTTCACAACGGTGGACAAGGTATCGTGCCCCAGCGCCGGAAACTGTGGCGTGATTGGCGGTTACAACGGCAAGGGCGGATACACTCAGGCCTTTGCGTCAAACGAGGTCAATGGGAGCTGGGGCCTCGCGGAGGCGCTCGGCGCCCCATCGTTCTCCGGCGCTGTCGGCGCGCAGGTAAGTGCCATTTCCTGCGCCCCATTGAGCACGTGCACTGTCACTGGAAACGTGTTCATGTCCATGACGACGAGTATTCTCTTTTTGCAGTCCTCGAGGCTTCGTTCCTAAAGGAGTAGAGGCGCTGCTGACCTTGGGTCGATCGACCGCAACCCGAGAGGTGAGTCCTCACGAGATGTCAACCGAACCGCCAGCCGTCCCCACGCCTGCGCATGCGGCGAAGCCGAGAGTACGTTGACGGTATGAAATCAGGTCGGAAAGCGATCGCGCCGTTCGTTCTTTCGGGACTGGTAATTGCGGCAGTTGGTACGTTTAACACCTTCTCATCGAGGGCAAGCGCATCCGGGGGTGGCTACGGTCTTCTTGTCGGGAACGTGCAACCTTGTAGTGCGAAGCGGTTCGATGCGCAGCCTGCCGAACCGCTCATCGTGATTCTGACACGAAGCCACAAGACATATGAAACCTATAACGTCTCAGCCGATCCTGGAACAACTTCGTACCACTTTGACGTGCCAGTGGGGCGCTATGCCTTGTCGACTACGTGGTGGGGATCAAAGGAATACAGCGTCTTGGTTAGGTTCGGTAAGACGACCCACGTCAATTTCGAGGTATCCTGCGGCACGTTTTCTACGTAAGGGACCCGGTGATTGCATCTTCATTGGGCGACGCGACCAAGGATGAATCCTCCACTCGGATTGTGGACGACGGCTCTCCGATTCGAACCCGCACTCTGGCGGGATCGAGATAGTTAATCGGGAGGCTCGATTCGACCGACAGATTTTACGCCGGGCAAGTCTTAGATCAGTAACGTTTTCTCAGCGACCTCTTCGTGTCAGCGAGTGGTCAGCTTAGATTATGAGCGTGACGAACTTCGACGGTAAGGCGTACCAGGCCAGGTTCGACGCCCTGGCCCAGAAGGGCGTTGATGTCCACGGCGAGGCGACCTTCGTTCGTTCGTTGAACCCCGCGACAGTGCTCGACGCCGGCTGTGGCACCGGGCGAGTCGCCATCGAACTCGCTCGCCACGGTGTCGAGGTCGTGGGCGTAGATGTTGACTCGTCGATGATCGCCGAAGCCCGAGGTCGGGCACCGCAGCTCACATGGGTACTCGCTGACCTTGTCGCCTTGGCGCTCGGCCGGGTCTTTGACGTCGTGGTACTGGCTGGGAATGTTCCGCTGTTCTGCCCGATCGACGTTCGTCCCGCACTCGTCAGGGCTTGCGCCGCCCACGTGGGCCCGGGCGGAGCTCTCGTCGCCGGTTTCCAGTTGGATGGCCGCTACAGCGTGGCGGAGTACGATCTCGCGTGCGAAGCCTGCGGTTTGTTGCTCACGCATAGGTGGTCGACGTGGGACCGGGTGCCGTTCTCCCGCGGTGGAGATTATGTGGTTTCGGTTCATCGACAAGCGACTTCGTCGTGAGTCATCGTTCCCCTAGCACCAATGGCATCTGCTACGACGAATGTTCAATGAACCCTCATCAATGCCCACAACGTGTACTCCCGAATTTCTCTCACGGTTTTGCCGGGATACCCCCACCCAAAGACGTCGCCCGGGATGCCGGGCTTGATGCGCTCGCCTGTGACTTGGCTGCCAGGCGAAGCTGGAAGAACGACCACGCCTGGAATGTCAGAATGTCCGTGCTGGCATCCGACTGCTCCTTGGTCTTTGTGACGCATGTCGCCGAACCTTGGCGACCCAGATCCCTAGAAATGGGCGCGACTATGAACGCCGATGATGGCCGTGAGGCAAGCGGGGCCCGTGTGGATTCGGCTCGCACTTCTCGACTCTGGCGCTGAGCAGCCCCGAGGAGCAAGGGTCGAGGATACAATGGTCGTGTGAGCGAAGTGACCACGTTCGAGGTGCGCTCGGGTGTCCGAAGCGACAAACCCGTCTTTGCGGGGACGCGGATCACGGTGTACGACGTGCTCGAGTATCTTGCCGCGGGAATGACGGCGGCGCAGATCGTCGCCGATTTCCCCGAATTGACCGAAGCGAATGTTCGGGCTGCACTCAAGTTCGCGGCAGATCGTGAACGCCGCCTCGCAACTCCTGCGTGAAGCTTCTCCTCGATCAGAACATCTCCCGAAAGCTCGTGCCATTTTTGCGTGGCGAGTTCCCCGACTCGTCGCACGTTGCAGAACTAGGTCTGACCCAGGC
>JBAUSF010000042.1:0-10285 GCA_049581565.1 Acidimicrobiales bacterium | reverse complement strand
GGGCAGCCCACTCCTCGCTGACGGTGCCTCGAAACATCGACACGAGGGCGTCGCGGTGGGTGACGGCCATGACCACGTGCCCCACCACCACGGCGAAGATGGCAAAGGCAAAGAAATCGTGAGTTATCGTCGCGCCGGTACGCCACGAGACGGGGAAGAACCGAAACCACTGCAAGATGTAGCCGGTCACAAACATGATCGCAATGGCTCCGGTCACAAAGAGCGCGTTGGCCTTCTGACCGGGATTGTACTTATCGGCGTCGAGCTTCGACCTTCCGAGAGTCTTCATCCAAAGAATCTCCGGGCGGGTCCAGAATCTGAATCGACGAAAGTCCTCACGAAGACGCCGTCCCCAGGGGCCAACTGCGGACGCCGCGAGTGGGACGGGCAGCATCAGACCCGTCCACAGGTGGATCTCTTCAATGACGTGACGCTGGAACACAATGCCGAAGAACGAACCGAAGTAGAGCGGGATCGCCGTGAACATCAAGATGCCGAAAAGGAGTGCGTTCGTCCAGTGGGCCGTGCGTTGAACGGCGTCGAAACGAAGGAGCGTGACGGTGCTCTTCCTACGTTCCGCCACCGTCACGAGAGGCTCGGTTCTGGGTCGGTGGGCCCGGTCGCCCCGTCGAGCCATCCATTAACGGGGTAGCCGTTCTGCTCCCAGTACCCGGGTTCGACCCGGTCGACCACGCGAATCGCCGACAACCACTTGAGCGACTTGTATCCGTACATCTGGGGAACGACGAGTCTGACCGGACCGCCGTGTGCTCTCGTCACGGGAGCGCCGAGCATCTCGTAGACGACGATGACGTCAGACAGGTGGGCCTGGTCGAGAGTCAGGCTCTCCGTGTCGGCACGGTCGTAGGAGTCGAAGCTGAGGGCTACGGCGCTCGGTCGAATACCAGCCTCCTTGAGGAGGTGCGACAACTGGACACCCTTCCATTGAACGTTGGTAACGCGCCATCCGGTGACGCACTGAAAGCCCTTCACCATCTCGTACGCGGGCATTGACTGGAGGTCAGCGAGCGTGTAGGTGGCTGTTCGTTCGACGAGACCGCTCACCTCGAGTCGATATTTGCGAGTGCTGATGTAGGGATAGCTCCCCGTGATCGAATAGATCCGGAAATGGTCGCCCCCCGGCAAAAACGACGCGATTCCCGAGCCCAGCTTGTTTCCGACAAGGTTCTGGGCCTCGGCACCGAAGGCGATCCCCGCCGCGCCGAGTGCCGCCATGCCAAGAAATACTCTTCGGCCGACCGGCACTTTGGCGAACTTCGACTCTGAGGGTTGCTCCATACCTGCTCCTTGCTCCGCTGATTTAGTATCACGGAGCTCGTAACCGTTACAGCGAGGCTGCAGAGCTGAGCGGGAACCCTTGATTGGCCGACACGAGGCCAGAACGGCTGATCACAGGTCCTGTTGTGGTTCGTCGTCCGCGGTCCGGGTCGACCCGGTCCCGGGTCATCGTCGCTGGAGAGTTCGAGATCTGCTACTTGTCGTCCGTTGTCTCGTCCTGATAGCGGTCGAAGATCTCCACCAGTGTTTCGAGCGCTTCGGGATCGAGATCGTCGGGACCGACAGAGCCGGTCAGGGCAATGGTCGCGCGCATCTGTTCAAGGTACGCGCTGCACGCATCGCACCCCGCCAAGTGGTGTTCCAGCCGGCGACGGTTTCTACCCGTCAGGGCACCGTCGAGATAGTCGCTGATCAGGGAGACCGCTTCGTGGCAGTTGATGTTCTTAACGAAGGCCATCAGTGCTCCGCCCCTTTGAATTCCTCGAGTGACGTGCGAATCACTGCTCGGGCTCGATGAAGCAGGACGCGAGTGTTGCCCACGGAGAGATCGAGAATGTTGGCGACTTCATTGGTAGATAGTCCCTCAACGTCGCGAAGTGTTACGACTGATTTCTGCGGGTCCGGCAGTTTGCTGATTGCTTCGCGAACACATCGCAGCACGTTTGCGTTGTCCAGCTGTTTTGCGAGCAGCTCGGTGAACGGTTCTGGTGGCTCGTTCCACATTCCGCCGCTGTTGAAGCGTGACGAAGCCACAGGGTCGACCGGATCTACGCTGATGACCCGATGCTCACGAGTCCCGGTGCGTCGCGCTCTGTTCGCGGCAATCTGAAAGAGCCATGTCTTGAACGAGGATCGACCTTCAAACTTCTCGGCGCCACGAAGTACGGCTATCCACGTATCCTGCGCGACGTCTTCGGCGGTTGCCGGAGTGTTGACGTAGTTCCGCGCAATGGCGAGGATCGACGACTGGTAGCGGAGTACCAGCTCGCAGAAGGCTTGGCGGTCGCCAGCCAAGAATCGCTCGAGCAACACTTCGTCGTTCACTGGTGCGAGCGTAGCTGAATGCGTCGGCTCACGAAACCTCGTGGAGCCGTCAGCTGGTCAGCGGAGGACATCTCGCGTTGCAGCCGTCGGACTGATGCAGATTGTTAGGGCGAGCCACGTCGCTCGGCTCACGATCTCAAGAAGCTGCCGGACGGGTTTCGTTGTAACGGATCTACGAGTTAGGGGACTCAACAACCGAATGGAAACTCTCCGTTCGCGTTGTTTATCGATTGAACCCTCCGGAGGAAACAAATGAAGAAGACATTTCGCAGCGCCGTCGCATCACTTGCCGTCGTAACTGGATCCTTTGGAGCAGTGGCAGTAGCGTTCGCAGCCCAAGCGAATCCTGCGTCAGCGAGCACCATGATGAGCCACTCCTGGCACGGCACGGTAGAGAAGGTGAATGCGAAAATGGGTACGGAGGAATCGTTCACGTTGAAGGTGGGGACGAAGACCTACAAGGTTGACTACACCACGATGACGAAGTTCACGATGGGCTCGTCGAAGGACGTGAAGGCGGGAGCGATGATGTCGGTGACCGGCACGCTCTCTGGTTCAACCATCAAAGCCTCAAAGCTCAGCCTCTAATCCAATGCGGTCGCCCTCGCCGGCAGCGGTTGGGCGAGAGCGACCGCGGAAGGTCAAACTTTCCAAGTTTCTAATTGGAAGTCACTTTACGTGCAAGCGTCGCGGGCGCGCGGCGGATGAGTATGCCGAGGGGCATCGGTTCGATGATGTCCGTCAATCGGTAGGCAATGGGGCGAGCCAGCGAGACAACTGTCACGACGAACGCACCAAGCAACAGGCCGGCGACAACATCGCCCGGGTAGTGCGCACCGACGTAGACGCGAGCGAAACATAAGAAGAGTCCGAACACGACGCTGAGGAGCCCGAGGGCCACCATGGCGGGCACGAATTCATTGTGCCGGTTTGACGCCGACGCCCGGCGACTTACCAGCAAAATCGAGGTAATGAGCGCGCCGGCAATAACGGCGTGATCGGACGGGAAGGCGTAGTCGTGTGCCCTCGGGACGAGCACGAGAACGTGATGCAGCGTGTCGTAGGGACGCAATTCCTTCGCCGCATGGCCAACGATCTGGTTGAGACCAAGGGCGGCGAGTGTGCCGATACCACCGAGTCCCATGAGTGCAGCAGCGTGATCGTCCCGACGCCACCAGATAGTCGCGTAGGCGAGTACGAAGAGGGTGGCGAGCAAGACCGCCCCGAGCCACAGCGCGTATGTGTGCATAAAGCCGTGCGCCCATGCCGTGTCGCGGGCGAAGCTATTGATATCGAGGTAGGTAGTGGTGTTGAGGCCCTTCGGCGGGAGTACGGCGACATTGGCTAGAAGGGCGATGGATCTCGTTGCGGTCAACATTGGCACGATCATGCTAGATGACCCTGACGAGAACGCGCTCATTCGACCAGCTTCTTGCGGAGAGCAACTGAAGAGGCTGCGCTCGGTCGCCCCTCGATCTCGCAGTGCAGCTTAAGAAGTCGCCGACGTGAAGGCCCCGAGAGCGAGTTTCGCTGCGATGGCGGTGAGGAGTCCGCCGGTCACCCAGCGTTGCCATTTGGACCACGATGGCCGGTCCTTCATGAAGACCGCGATCGCGCCGGCCGCGACAACGATCAACGCGTTGACCGTCATGCTGATGGTGATCTGCTCACCCCCGAGGAAGAAGCCCTGCAGCATGACGTGGCCCGCGCTCGGACGGATGAATTCGGGAATCAATACCAGATACAAGATCGCGGCCTTGGGGTTCAAAAGATTGGTCACGAGCCCCATGCGAAAGAGCTTCATTCTCGAGTCACGTGGCAGGTCTCGCGGCTCGAAGAGCGCCACACCACCGGGCCTCAACGTGCGCCACGCGAGATACAACAAGTAAAGAGCTCCGCTGATCTTGAGCCCGATGTAGAGCCACGGAACGACGACGAAGACCTCCGCCATGCCGACGTTGGCCATGACCATATAAATGACAAAGCCGGTACCGGTGCCCGCGAGTGACACCAGTCCGGCTCGGTACCCCTGGCCAATACTGCGCGAGACCAGGTACATCATGTTGGGTCCCGGAGTGACAACAAGCCCGAGCGCGACGAGGGCCATGCCCAAGAAAGCGTCAGAGGAGGGCACGGCTGGCTCCTTCAGTCCAGTGTCATCTCGCGCGCCGCGCGATGACTTGTTGTGGTCAACGCAACCGCCTCAACAGTATCGTTATCGATGCCGTAGCTCGCTGTCGCCGTTCGCGTGTCTATTGGACTTCCTCGACAAACGAAGCGCGGGGATCGTCACGTGAGTGATCGGCCCGATGCAGAGGGCGTAGACGACCGTGCCGACGCCGACGGTGCCGCCGAGAAACCAGCCCGTCGCGAGCACCGTGAGCTCGATCGTCGTACGCACCAGGCGCAGAGAGTATCCTCGCGCCGCGATGGCGACCGTCAATCCGTCGCGCGGGCCCGGCCCCAATTCGGCCCCGATATACGCCCCCGTGGCAAGGCCGTTGAGCAAGACTGCGGCGACCATGGTCACACCGCGAGGGAGCAAGCCTTCGGGCTTCGGGAACTCACTGATAGTCAGATTAATCACGAGGCCAATCATGACGATGTTGCACACCGTGCCGATGCCGGGGCGCTGACGAAGGGGAATCCAGAGCAGCAGGACGAACGCTCCGACGATGATGGACCACGTGCCGACCTGAAGGCCGACCGTGCGCGAAAGTCCCTGGTGAAACACGTCCCAGGGGTCCAACCCCAAGTTGGCCCGCACCAAGAGTCCGTCGCTGAATCCGTACAGCGCGAGGCCCCCAAGGAGGAGCGCGAAACGTGAAACGCGCCGCGAAGTCGGCACGGGAGCGAGGAGGGCCATCCGTTAATTCTTATGCCTGAGATCAGTCGTCATCGCCCGGTTGGGGGCAGGTTCTCTCAGATTCCTTGATTGACGGCGGTACGTTGCGTATACCTCTCCCTTCACACGACAGGCGGGCAACGATTAAGGTCGGTGTCGAGAGACCAGCTGGGAGAAGCATCCGTGAAGTCGTGGGTCTCGTCGGCTCCCGCATGGTTCGTTCTCGACGCCGCCAACAATGACGACGCCTACTTGAGGAGTCACAATGGCCGATAAATCACCGAACCAACACAATACGAAGAAGGTCGGTAAATCGCTGAAAGAGAAGCGCAACGAGAAGCACGCAAAGAAGGCGGGGAAGAAGAACATTCTCGCCGAGTAGGACGCCTACACGGGTAGCGCCTCCTTGAGTCAGTGCATAAATAGGCAGAGGAGCGAACGCGCTCACCAGCCCGCCACTCCCTTGCCCAGCGCTTCTCGCCGTGTCACGACGCACGTCCAACGTCTCGCGTGCAGCCAGCAAGTCGTTTAGCGATGGGCGACCGCCAAGTCGACAGCAGAACGAAGCGCGGGGTCGGTCGCTGCTCGAATTGTGGCGACACCGTACGCGCCAGCTTGGATGCAGGATGCGGCGTTGCGAGCGGTGACCCCGCCAATAGCAATGACGGGTATTGCCACCGCTTGGCAAATCCTTGCCAGCTCGGCGAGTCCCATCGGGTTCGCGGCGTCGAGCTTTGAAGTCGTTGGCCACACGGGACCGACGCCGAGGTAATCCGCATCAGTGGAGGTGGCTTCTCGCAACGAGCTGGCGGACCCTCCAAGAATGAGCCCGAACTCCCGCGCCTTCGCAGCGCCTTTGTCGTCCTGGCCTAGGTGCACTCCGTCCGCCCCGAGTTCAAGCGCGGCGTCGACGTCATCGTTCACGATGAAGAGCGCAGGAAGCGCTCTAAATCCGGCTCCGAGTGCTACGAGCTCCTTCGTTGGGAGTTTCGCTCTCAATTGAATGACCGTTGCTCCGGCAAGAACAGCCCGCTGACCTGCATGGATATTGTCGACGAGTGCGTGCACTCTCACGACAGTAGAGCCCGTCGACCAATGGTGTGAGGATCGAGGGCCGCCAGGGCATCGTAGAGATTGACGTGGAACGTGCCAGGCCCACTGGCCGTTACTGCGGCATCCTCGCCGGCGACGCCCACTGCGATGCGAGCGGCGACGGCCGCGTCGAATGGGTCTTCGGACACAGCGAGAAAGCACGCCGTGACCGCACTTGAAATGCACCCGGTTCCCGTGATCGTGGTGAGCATCGGATGGCCGTTGGCGATCGCGGTGCCTCGTTCTCCGTCAGAGACATGATCGATTGGCCCGCTGACTGACGCTACGACTCCGAACGCCCGTGCAGCATCTCGCGCGATATCGATCGCATTCACGTTCGTTCCGAGTGACTCGACACCTCTCATGGACGCTTCGATACCCGTTAGGGACGCGCACTCGCCGGCATTGCAGCTGAGGACGGCAATCTTGATCTCGCTTAATAGTCGCTTCGCGGTCTCGGTGCGCAACCTGCTCGCGCCCGCACCAACAGGATCGAGCACAACTGGAATGTCGCATTGGTTTGCGGTATGTCCCGCAATCAGCATTGCTTCGATCCACTGCGCGGACAACGTGCCGAGGTTGAGTACCAACGCGTTGGATGATTGAGCGATCTCGGCAACCTCCTCGAGAGCGTGCGCCATGACGGGAAGGGCTCCAAGCGCCAGCGTCGCATTTGCGGATTCGTTCATCACCACGTAATTGGTGATCTGGTGAATGAGGGGTCTCTGTTCACGAACTCGCTGAAGTGATTCCCCAACAGTCATGAGCTCTCTCCTCGAAGTACGTCTTCTGAGGGACACACTACGACGGTCGATGGAGTCGCCTCGGCAGTGGCCATAACGTCGCCGACTCGAATCGCCAAGGTAGCAAGTCGGCTGCCGCGATGTCGATGGAGGTACTCACGTGCGAGTGCCACCTTCGGAGTGGACTATCGTCGGACCTGGATGTGGTGCCACGCGTCGTCGTGAGCGGCGAGCGTTACCAACATCGCAGCTTCGCGTACTCATCGGAGGAAAGTGATGCGCCATTTCGCGTTACTCGCATGTCGGCTGGTGCTCGGTTCATACTTCGTCGTTCACGGGGTGAAGAAGGTTTCGAAGCTGTGTGGCGGCGCAGGTTTGGACGCCACGGCTAAGGGCTTCGAAGCAATGGGCATACGACCAGGTAAAACGGGAGCGGCGCTCGCCGGTGCGAGCCAGCTGGCCGGTGGCATCCTGGTCCTGACGGGAGCAGCGGATCCAGTGGGGCCACTGCTCATCGCCGGAAACATGGCCGTCGCGTCCGTCGCCCTGAGGGAGAAGGGACCCATGGCGCAGCACGGTGGATTCGAGCTGCCGCTCGTCAATCTTGCACTCGCCAGCGCGTTGGTGATCACGGGGCCGGGCCGACTCAGCATCGGGACAAGGCTTCCCAAAGCACTATTGAGAGTGTTCGTCGGGGTTGGTGCATCGCTCACAATGAACGCGGTCACGACGCTCCTGCAAAGTCAACGAGCAAGGAGTCGCGCCACTATCGCGGAGTGACGTGTGCGGTGGCATCGAGAACCGTGATGGTCGCAGTCACAAAAGTGAATGACGGTCGACGCCTTCACCATCGGTCCCGCGGTGACGACGGGGCGGCATCGATTTTCGCTGCGGCGAGTCTCGCGCCACACGCGGTCACGAAGTAATCTCACTCACGCATGTGCGACGCGTGCGTGCGCGAACGGTGTCGCGTTGCCGAGAGATTGTGTCGACAACTGATTGTCGAAACGCACGTGGTGCAATTTAGGACTTTGTACCCTACTTCGCTAAGGAAGCGCGAACGCAGTCGGGCGTAGATTGATGCAGGCGGGTTTGCTCGAAAAGAAACGTAACGCGAATTCAGAAGCGTTCCTTCTCGTTGCCTGCACGGAGATCAACGAATATGCAAAGGGGCATGTGGATGAAGTTCAGTCGAAGGACTTTCCTTGGCGGTACCGCGGCAACGGTCGGGGGTGTTGCCCTCGCCGATCACCTGCGTTTCCTGTCACCGACGTCGGCCGCAGCGGCGTCCGACGCACTCGTCAACCACGGCAAAGAGCTGGTCTATCGAACGGGACACTCGAACAACTGTGACGGTGCGTGTGGGCACCTCGTCCACGTTGTCGATGGTCGAGTCACCGAGATCGGACCCGCGAATTGGGGCACGAAGACGATTGCCGGAGTCGCGACACCGACGTTCCATCCGCGAATCTGCCTCCGGGGCTTGTCACAGATCTCGAATACGTACAGCCCGGACCGGATCAAATACCCGTACAAGAGGGTCGGAGAGCGGGGCTCGGGGAAGTGGATGCGCATCAGCTGGGACGAAGCGGCCAGCCTGATCGCGGAGAACTTTACCAAGGTTCAAGAAAAGTACGGGAAGAAAGCCGTCTGGATTGCCCCGTACACCGGATCGCTCGCGCTCATTGAGGGCGTCGTGGGTGCGGGGTTCCGGTTCGCGAGCGTCATCGGCGCGTCGGCGGGAGACTCCGAGGGTGACAACGAGGGCGACTCGGCGACGCCGGCCGGATGGAACTACGTGCTGGTCGATCCGACAAATCCAGACAACGGTGGCGGTTTCTTCATCGGTCACGAATCTGTCGATTTCCTGAGCGCCAAGGCGGCCGTGTTCTGGGCGAACAACGTTGCCGAGACGTCGATTCCGGACTGGCGGATCATGCTGGACGCGCGCGCCCAGAATGGCACGCAGCTGATCTCTATCGATCCACGCTTTACCCCGACCTCGGCGGCGTGTGACGAGTGGCTGCCCATTCGCCCAGGTTCCGATACGGCGCTCATCGACGGCGTCATGAACTACATATTCCTGCACAAGCTGTACGACAGCGCGTACATCAGCAGCTACACGGTGGGGCCGTACCTCGTTGACCCGTCGACGAAGAAGTGGATACGTGCAAAGGACGTCATCCCTGGCGCCAAGGATGACTACGTCGTCTACGACGAGTCGGATCACGTGGTGAAGGCAGCGAGCGACCCATCGGTCAAGTCACCCGCTCTATTGGGGACCTACACCGTCGGCACGAAGCGAGCCGGGACCGCCCTCCAGGCGTTGGCCGACATGGTCGAGAAATACACGCCCGAATACACCTCGAAGCTGACGGACATTCCCGAGTCCCAGATCATCTCCCTCGCAAAGACATGGGGAACCGTGAAGCCGCTCGCGGTGAGGGTCGGCTTCGGTCTTTCGCACTGGTACCACGGCGACCTGCACATGCAGGCCCTCCTCACGCTGCAAGCACTGACGGGAAACATTGGCGTTCACGGCGGCGGCGTGACCACCTTCGCGGGCGGCATGTGCACAGCGGCCTTCGACCTCGGTCCGTGGTGGAATCCCACGGGAACTCCCTATCCCGTGCTCGAGCCAATGGACTTCTGTGACGCGGTCCTCAAAGACGACCCGTACCCCGTGCGGGCGGCGTGGTTCATGATTGACAACTTTGCTCAGCAGATGTCCGACCGCAATCAGGTCATCAAGGCAATGAAAGCGCTGGACTTCTGTGTCGTCTCTGACTACAACCTCTCGGCGACAGCAGACATTGCCGATGTCGTCTTACCCGCGTGCACGTACGTTGAAAAGACCGACCTTCTGTCGTCGAACAACTTCTACCTGCAATACATGCCAAAGATCATCGACCCGCTGTTCGAGTCCAAGCCGGATCTCGAAGCGATCAGATTGGTCGCCGAGAAGATGGGAGTCGGACAGTACTTCGACCAGCCGGCGGAAGAGTACCTCAAGCAGATCTTGAATATCGGCAAGGCGGACGCTGATCCTACGGTGGTGGGACTTACGTGGGAGCAGCTCACCACCGACTGCGTGCGGATCAACACCGACCCGATGCCGTACGTCCCCTTCTACAACAAGCAGTTCCCAACCAAGAGCGGGAAGATCGAGTTCTACGTCGAGATGCTGGTGCCGTACGGCCAGGAGCTCTGCGATCACCAAGAGCCCGTCGAGGCGTCACCGACGAACAAGCTGTTTAAGAAG
>JBAUSF010000041.1:0-2361 GCA_049581565.1 Acidimicrobiales bacterium | reverse complement strand
CGCCAAGAGCTCGCGCGCCGTCACGCACCCAGCGAACGCGTGACGGGGGTGACCTTGTTGAACCCACTGTGGCTGACTATTGGCTTCGTGGGGCGGTTCGTGGCGTACAAGCGTCCGACGCTGCTGCTGCGCGATCCCGAGCGCCTTGCCCGACTGTTGAAGAACGCCGAACGCCCGGTGCAGATCGTCTTCGCGGGTAAGGCGCACCCGAGCGACGAGTCGGGCAAGCAGCTCCTGCGCGAAATGATCGAATTCGCGGCCGCTTACGGTGTGACCGATCGAGTGGTCTTCATCGTCGACTTTGACGTAACGATGGACCGCGCGTTGGCCCAAGGTGTCGACATCTGGCTGAACACGCCGCGCCGGCCCCTCGAGGCCTGCGGCGTCGGCGGGATGAAGGCCGGCATAAATGGTGCGCTCAACTTCTCGACCGTCGACGGCTGGTGGGACGAGGCCTGCATCGACGCGGACCCCGCGGCGGCACCTATTGGCTTTACCATCGGCACCACCGGTCCTTACGTCGACGAGGCGACTCAGGACGAACTCGACGCGATCTCGCTCTACGACGTGCTGGAAAATGAGATCGTCCCACGCTTCTACGCCCGCGACGACGAGGGCGTACCGCGGGCCTGGATCGCCTCCGTGAAACAGGCCATGTCGACGTTGGCCCCCACCTGGAACTCGTTACGAATGACGCGCGAATACACCGAGTCGTACTACGTGCCGGGCCTCTCGAGGGTCCGACAGTTGCGCGCCGGCGGAGGCCGCTACGCGCGGGATCGGGCCCGGGAACTGGTTCGCCTGCGCGCACACTGGTCTTCGCTCGCCGTCACGGTGGCCCGTCGCGAGGTCGCGGGGGGCGTCGAGCGCGTCGAGCTCACGGTGGACCTCGGGGTGCTCGACCCTGCGGACCTCCTCGTACAGGCCTGGGTCGTCACGACGGGCGCCCGCGCGCGGCCGGTGAACGCCACACTGATTGAGCGCAATGGCGAACGGGCCACGTACGTGGCCACAATCGGCGACGACCGCGCGATCGAAGAACTGGTGGCGCGAATACTCCCTTCGCCGACGCACACCGACGGCGAAGCCATTGCGGGGTTAATCACGTGGTCAAACTAAACGGCGACCGCGCCACCAAGCTCCCGTCCGCTCTTCGTGAGCTGGCCGGCCTGCGTGGGGTTCTGTTGAGCTACGTTGACGGCCTTCAGACCCGCCGCGACGCCCACCTCGACAGCGTCCTCTCGACCCTCAACGCCCTCGGTGACATGGAGACCCTGAACGGACCCGACGACGCGCGCCTCGCACTGCGCGAGTACCGTCATCGTCTCCAACGCCGGATCGTCGAGCCGGTCTACGTCGTAGATGAAGGGGTCGCTGCCTGGGTGCCCATCGTGCTCGCGAGCGGAGTGCTCGACCTCGAATGCCGGGTGGAACTCGAATTCGGCGGAGAGATCTCGTGGCGGACGTCATCGGACGAGCTGGAGGCGCTGGCGGACGCTCGAGGCATCGGCGGACGGCACTTCCTTCTGGGAGTCCCATCGATGCGCATTGGCTACCATCGCCTCTTCATCACGGTCGGTCGTCGAACCACGCAGTCGGCGCTCTTCGTGCGACCTCTTCGTGGGGCGTTACATCGTTTCGCACGTGACTGGCGCGCGTACTCCGTCCAGGCGCCAGTCTTCTCGCTTCACTCTGAGCGCAGTTGGGGCTTCGGCGACGTGGGCGACCTTGGCGACTTCTCGCGCCTCGTCGCCGCCCAGCACGCGAGCGTCGTGTCGACGCTGCCCCTCCTCGCCGCGTTCGGCCCGACTGAATTCGAAGCGAGCCCCTACCGGCCAGTGAGCCGCCGTTTCTGGCACGACCGCTGGATCGACTTGGACCAGGTTGAGGGCCTCGCCACGTCGCCAGCCGCTCAACACCTCATCAACGAGACGTACGCGCCGGCCCGCCGCAACGAATGGGTCGTCAACGGCGTGGTCGACGCCGCCGCCGCCTTCGCGGCCAAGCGCAACGTCATCCAAGCGTGGGCCGCGACCGAGAGCGAGTTCATGTCCGAGCACGAGAGCGGCCTGCGCACCTACGTCCTCGACCACCCCGAGCTCAACGACTACGCGCGCTTTCGCGCCGCGGGAGAACGCTTCGGGTTGGACTTCCATCAGTGGCCCTCGACCGCCCGCAGCGGCCTGCTGCGTTGGAACGATGTCGACCCGATCCTCGTGCGCTATCACATGTTCGCTCAGTGGATTATCGACGAGCAGATTCACGTCCTCGCATCGCGACTGGCCCAACGCGGTCAGACCCTCGAGCTCGACGTTCCCATCGGGGTGCACCCCTTTAGCTACGACGTGTGGCGCAATCCCC
>JBAUSF010000040.1:0-9831 GCA_049581565.1 Acidimicrobiales bacterium | reverse complement strand
TCGTCGCCGTCGTCGCGGGCATCATCTTTCTCAACGAAGGTCTCACCTGGTTCGAGCCCGTGGGCGGAGCGATCGTGCTGTTGGGCGCGGCGATCGGACAGGGACGACTGCGGCGACGGCTACGCGTTGCGTAGCTGCGTCGCGGCCATTTGAAAGTACGAGATCAGTGCCTCGAACTGTTCATCGTTCAGCTGATCGCGAACCGAATCGAGCGCGCCGTTCATGGCTCTTAGCCACGCGTCGCGCGCGCTCTTGGTGATTTCGAACGGTGCGTGACGGATTCTCAGACGTGGGTGACCGCGCTCGTCTTGATACGTGCGAGGACCCCCCCAATACTGGATGAGGAACATCGTGAAATGTCGCTTCGAGTCAGTGAGATCGTCAGGGTACATGGGCCGAAGAACGTCGTCACGTTCCACCGCAGCGTAGAAGGTATCCACCAATTGGACGAAAAACGCCTCTCCGCCAAGTTGATCGAAGATCGATTCTTCCACCCAGACACGATAATGGCATCGCCTAGAATGGTCTTCTCAGTCTGACTGAGATGCGGGTGTAGCTCAATGGTAGAGCTCCAGCCTTCCAAGCTGGCCATGCGGGTTCGATTCCCGTCACCCGCTCCACCGTCACCCGTTCCACCGTCACCCGCTCCAACTGGGCTAGTTCGAAGGCGCAATGCTTTCAGAGCTTCCCGCGCGACGCATCGAGGATGATAAACCACGAGTGGCGAGGCGTAGCGGAGAAGTTAGGTGTCATGAGCGGAATGACCAAACCAACAGCGCTATACGCGCGTTTAGTTCTCGTATGCGGTCTGCTCTTCTCGTTGCTTGGGGTTCCTTACGCTTTGAGCGGCGCGACCACCTCAAGAACCACTTGGGCGTCACTCGGGACCCTTACTCCGTCTGCCGTACAGTCGTCGCAATGGGGAAGCGCCGTCGACGCAAGCTCGGCGTCTTCGACCTATGCCTGGTGTGGCGCCAACGGGATCCGCGTCGTGCAATCGAATGGTTCGGTGAAATCCGTCCCGGACGCCAGTGTCGAAGCGATGCTTGCGGCTCGTGCGCTCACTATCAACCACACCTCGAAGCTTGCCTGCGACGTCGTTGTCACCGACCCTCTCGACTCCGATACGGTGTACGCCGGCTTTGAGGCGGGCCAGAACCATTCGATTCCACCGGTTGCCACGGTGGCCATGTACACGCGAAACAACGGCGTGACGTGGCACTTCGTTCCCCCTCCTGCGCACATGACATATCTCGATTTCGGTGGGTTCGCTATTCGAAACCATGTCGTGCAGTCAATTTTCACGAACGATGTTGAGTTCGCACGTCCCTCGAGCCGGTGGAGAATCGACGCCGTGGTGGAGGGGAGCAGCAGGGCGTGGGACGCGGCCTCACTGGCGTGCCCGAGCGTCGGTCCGTGCGTGACCTTTGGTCCACAAATCCCCCAGGGGGCGTGCGGCATGTCGAACTGGCAGCAGGCTCTATTGGTTGCGGTTCCTGGCTCGCTTCAGGGTCATCCGGTGTGGGAGGGAACGTCGTGGGTATCGGGGATCCCCGAGTGCGATCCCGCCCTCCTCTTCACCGCCCAGCACAACGACGAGTACTTGCTCGATTTCGCAATGCAGGATCCGCTGTCTCGATCTGTCGACGGCGGCTACGACTGGCAGCCCGTCCAGCTCCCGGAAAGGGACGGGCACAAAGTTGGCGGCTCTCCGATAGCCGGAAACGACGTGACGACGGTCACGCCGTCGGGCGATCTGCTTGTTGTTCTAGGCCCACCATACGCAACGACGGAGCGACTCCTCCTCTTGACGCCCGATGCGGCGCGGTGGTGCTCAGTGTCCGGAATTCTTCCCTCGAATACCCGCGCGGACCCGATCTTCGCAATGGGCGCGACGGCGTCACGACTCGTCATGCTCCAAGACACAAATGAATCGCTCGATCAAGGTGGGCCTGAACATTCGGTACCACTGTCCGCAGTGCGCTGCGTGAACTAGAGGCACCTTTGATCACCTCGATAGCGAGTTATTGAGTAGATCTCTGTGACGAATTCGATTGCTCGCCAGTCCGTGTCACTCCAGCCTGGACAGAACTGTTGAACAGGAGAGTTGTGCCTTTTGCATAGACGATCTTGGAAGGGGCCTGCGAAATTCAGTGCTTCATCGTTTCGCGAGCCATTTCGGACGAGCCGACGTGGCTGTCCTCTTGACCTCGGCCCCGCGCCCGGTTGCTCCGGTACGAGCGCCGACTGACGCGTGATCCGGTCGCGACCGTCATCACGGATCCGCTACATTCCCTCTGATCAGCGCTTTCAATCGCGTCTGAGACCTAGCCCAGGAGTCTGACGGGGCGGTAAATCACAACGCCCGCACACCACTTGACAAATTCCGCCTCAACGATGAGACTTCCACTCTGCAGGGGCAGTTGAGGAGAGCAGTATGGCCTACGTCACTCTTGCCATTGGATTACGCCGTGCCGCCCAGCGCAGACGCAGTGAGGGCAGCAGTTCGCGTGAGCCCTTCGCTCAATTCGATCCTCCCACCAGTGGTTTGACCTTCGGGACGTAGGAAATGGTGGCGGGGAGGGGTCGCGTGAACACTGACATGTCGTCAACGCATGTCTCCCCGCGCCTGGTCGTCCGCGCACGTCAGTGGTCGGGCCGTACATTGAATCATGACGACCGGGGATTCACGCTGGTCGAGCTGCTCATCGTGATCGCAGTGGTGCCCATCATTATCGGCGCACTGGCGGCGGGATTGATCGCCGTCTTTTCGCTCCAGTCGGGGGTCGCAAACCGGCTCGGCGACTCCAGTGACGCCCAAGTGGTTGCGGCAAGCTTCACGAAGGACGTACAGGGCGCCATATCTGTCACCACCAGCGCCACACCCCTGTGCGGTTCAGGTACTCAGTTGCTCGGCCTGGAGTGGGGCGTGAGCCAGGAAGTCATCTCCTACGACGAGGTCCAAAGCACCGCATCAACGTACGCACTGGTGCGCAACGTCTGCGACGCAGGCCCTACGACGGCCGTGACGAGCTCGGCGTATCTCTCGTACGATCTCCTCGCACCGTGCCCTCCAACAGACTCGCCCTCGCTGTGCAGTTCACTCGGACTCCAGCCCGCTCCGGTCGCGTACGACGGGACGACGGTGATCAACACGGCTGGGGTAACCCCGGTGTCCACGGTTGGCATGACGTCGCTGCAGTTCCCGATCAAAGAGCCCAAGAGCTCGTATCAGTACCAGCTCGCGGCGACGCCCGCTCGAGGAAACTCCACCACCAACCTCGGTGGGGAAAATTTGAACACTCTGTCGTTCTGCGGCTTCGCGCTCCCGGGTACCGGCACGTACGCCTCGACTATGTGCTTCGTCGGCTTCACGACGCCGGAACTTGAAGCGGCCTACCCGAGCAAAGGAAACACGTGCACCTCGACTGACCCCGGGCAGCAAGGGGTGGATTTATCGGTTGACGTCCCCGGTGGCTACGTGATGACGTTCTGCCTGACCGTGGTGCCGGGTAGCGGCGAAAGTCAGAGTGCCACCAACCCCTCCCCGTTGGAAGCAGTCTCGACTCCCATCGGGGGAGGCACCTGCGACACGCAGAAATCTGGACCGTGCGACTGGGGCCAGAAGAGCAACGGGCAAGGATTCCTCGGCAACGACAATACGGTGAACGGTACCCCCACGCCCTTCTACGCGGGCATCGGGTGCCCTTCGTCGACGCCCACCCTCCAGAGCAACGTGGTGACCTCGTCGTGCATCGATCCCGCAATCTTTCAGACCACGAATGGTGGACTTGACACCGTCACTCTCTCCGACATCCACGTGACCGATCCCCAAGGAGACTCGGCCACGGGCTACGAGGTCATTACCGTCGACGCCGAGACGATCGACCCGAACGGATACGTCCAGTGGACGTCGACCTCGCCCGCTTCCAAGCCGCTGCCGTTCAACCTAGTTCCGAACTTTTCGAGCTCGGATCTGGGCAACGCCTGCAACAACGTGCCCTCCGCCGACACGGGCGCGGGCAACGCCACGGGCTGGAGCATTGACGACGGCGATACCACGGTCCAGATCGGAGGAACCAACTACAGCGGAGATTTGACGGGGTTGGGCACCGCGTCCGTCAAGTGCGTGTCCAATTGGCAGACCCAAGCTCCGTATCTGCGAACGGGCACCGCCATGCTCGGGATAACACCACCAACCGTGAATGGCAGCGCCGAGCCCGTCACCATTCAGGCCGTATTGAAAGGCGAAGGTTACAATGCGGTTGCCTTCGGTCTGTTGATTTCATGACGCGGCGCTGGCGACTTCACGTCCGACCGCGACCGGGCATTCGAAAGTTGACCGAAGTTGTGGCCTCGAGGGCTCGTGGTGCGCGTTCGGAAGCGGGAGACACCCTCATCGAGGTCTTACTCGCGTTGATCGTGCTGGCGCTCGCCTCGGTGGCCCTGATCACGGCATTTCAGACCGACATCTCGGCGTCGAGCGAGCACCGCAAACTGGCGAACTTCGACACCGCTCTGGCCAGCTCCATGGCGATGGTGAGTTCGGTGATTCAAGACGGGTACGCCAACGTGTTCAGTGCGTGTCCGACGCCCGTCGGCTCTCTCGCGGGATACCCGAGCTCGAACGTACTGACCGCTGCCCTCAACATCAACGGATATACCGCGCAGATCGCCGCGTCGGGCACCCAGTCGGCCGTTGAGTACTCCGATGGAGGCTCCTTCATCGCGACGTGTGTCGATCCCACGGCCACCACTCCGGGCAACGTGTCCGAGCCTCAGCTCATCAACGTGGTGGTGACCGACACCGCGACCGGTCTTTCACACAGCGACACGGTGGTCGTCGTCGACCCCACCCCGGTTCAAACGACTGGCGCGAACAGCTCCACGCCCACACAAGTCCTCTTCACGACGGAGCCCGAAGGCGCGACGGTCGGAGCACCTTTTACGACGCAGCCGGTACTGAAAGTCCTCGCTGGTAACACGCTCGTGACGACGGACCTGTCGTCCATCACGCTGAGCATCACGCCCGGCCAGGGAACCTTCGGTGCAGTGCTGTCGTCGACCTGCTCCGGCAGCGAGACCTCGGGCATCGTGACGTTTTCCGGGTGCAGCATCAATGAAGCCGGCACGGGCTACGAGCTGACCGCGACCTATGGTTCGGGGACTAATCAGTTGTCGGGTACTAGCGCACCGTTCAATGTCTATTCCGCTCCACTCGCCACGGCCACCATCACGAGCGTCACCCCGTCCACCACAACGGCCGGTGCGCTGACGATCTCCTTCACCGCGCCCGACAACGCACCCGTTGGGGAGACCTATACCGCCAAAGCCTGCACGGACGTCGCAATGAGCCTCAACTGCTCGACCCCGTCCGCCATTACGTCCGGCGGCTCCATCACTGGACTCACTCAGGGATCCAGCTACTACGTCCAAATTACGGCCACGGCCACGGCCAACTATCTCGCGTCGACGACGCCACCGTACCAACCGGCGGTGATGGCGACGGTGCAACTCCAGGTGCCGGGCACGCCCACGATCACCGCGGGAACCGTCGCCGGCTCGTTGTCGGTGAACTTTGCAGCGCCTGCCATCGTCGCTGCTAACCAGACCTATACGGTCAACGCCTGTACCAACAAAACCATGAGTTCGGGCTGTGTGAGCAACACGAACTACACGCCGGGCTCCAATCTCACCGGCCTCGGCTACACGCCGGGTGGCGCGGGCGACAGCTACTACGTCGACGTCATTGCCAACGCCTCGACCGGCTACCTCGTGTCCCCTCCAACAACTCCGGTCTTGAGTCCGGTGGACGAGAGCGCCGTGAAGACGCCAACGGGCTTCTCCACCGCACCCTCGGCCTCACAGGCCGGTTCCATAACTGCAGCGTTTAGCGAACCCACCGGAGGGGTGGGGCCGACTTCATTTACGGCGACCGCCTGCACCAATGCGGCGATGACGAACGGTTGCATCACCGTGGCCAACTACACGTCGGGCTCCCAGTTGAGCGGGCTGACTCCGGGATCTAGCTACTACGTCACGATCACGGCAGTATCCACGACCGTCGGGTACGCGTCTGCGACGACCGCCGTCTCATCGGCGACCATCGCCACCGTTCAGCTCATGGCGCCCACCGGCGTGAGCGCCACGTACGGCACCCAAGCTGGCTCGATCTCGGTGCTCTTCACGCCGCCCGTCCCGGCCGCCACAGGCCAGACCTATACCGCGACGGCCTGCACGAACGTCACGATGATGACGGGGTGCGTCACCAACACGAGCTACACGGAGGGCGCCAACTTGACCGGGCTCAAGTACACCGTGGGGTCAGCCGGCACGACGTACTACGTCGAGGTGACGGCCAACCCGTCTTCGGGCTTTCTGGTTTCAGCGGCCTCCTCGCAAGTCAGCCAGGCCGACACGAGCCAACTCGCCGCGCCCACGGGCGTAACACTCGGCTACGGCGCCACGGCCGGCTCGATCTCAGTGTCGTTCACGCCCCCCGGCACCGTGGCCGCGGGTCAGACCTACAGCGTGACCGCCTGCACCAATACGAACATGAACGCGGGCTGCGTCACCAACTCGAACTTCACGTCGGGGTCGTCCGTGACGGGGCTGCCCTTCCCGAAGGGGTCAGTCGGTACCACGTACTACGTCGAAGTGACCGCCAACTCCTCGGCGGCCTACGTTGCCTCATCTCCGTCCGCTCAGGCCAGTCACGCGGAGACGAGTCAACTCGACGCTCCCACGGTGACGCTCAATTACGGTGCCACTGCCGGCTCAATCTTGGTGTCGTTCACGCCCCAGGGCACCGTGGCGGGAGGTCAGACCTACACGATGACTGCCTGCACCAATACGAACATGAACGCGGGCTGCGTCACCAACTCGAACTTCACGTCCGGGTCGTCCCTGACCGGGCTGCCCTACACGCAGGGGTCAGTCGGCACCACGTACTACGTCGAAGTGACTTCCAACTCCTCGGCGGCCTACGTGGCGTCAGCTCCGTCCACTCAAGCCAGTCAAGCGGAGACGGGTCAGGTCGCGGCTCCGGGCACCCCGGTTCCGACCACCTCCACCACGAGGTTCAGCCACGGGGCCATCGTGGTGACCTTTTCGCATTCGACGGGAGTCACTCCACTCAGCTACACGGCAACGGCGTGCCTCACGCAATCCATGAACACCGGCTGTGTCACTGTGACGACCTACACGTCGGGCGCTCAATTCACCGGCCTCGTGTCGGGCACAAGCTACTGGGTCGAGGTCACCGCAATTGGGACGACGGGCTACCTGAATAGCGCCCCGTCGGTCTCGACGACGTCTGCGAAGGCGAGCTGATGAAGCGATCGCGAACGACACGAAGGGGTCCGTTCACACGCCGCCGAGAAGACGGAGTGGGTCGCCCCGGTCGAGCTCGTCGCGGAGAACGTCGTGCCGGCGAGGACGGCGCGATCCTGATCTTGGCCCTGGCGTTTCTCACCGCCGTGAGCCTCGCGGTCCTGATGCTGTCGGGCTGGGCGACGAACGACCTCAACAACTCTGCAAAATTCAGCTCGGCTAACTCACTGACACTTGCCGCCTCCGACATGATGAACGAGGCGATTCAGTACGTTCGCTACAACCCCGTCATCTCGTCGAGCCAAGCCGTGGGCGTACCGAGCCCGGTGGTCGCGTGCTGGGGAGGCGAGGAGACGAAGTTAGTCCCGGTCATCGACGGCGATCAGGTTGCCGTGTGGTGCAGCACCGTCTGGGAGCCGCTCAGCTACCAGACGAGGGACGTCACTTTCGACGCGTGTCCGATTGACGTGTCGGCTGCCGCGTGCCGGGGCAGCAACGTTCTCCTGGCAACTGAAGTGATATTCGACGACTACCCGCCCGCTCCGGCTTCGAGTGCACCCATTCAAAATCTGTGCACGGTCTGGTGCGGATCCGGCATGACTGTCTCGAGTTGGGGGTGGGGGTCGTCGGTACCCATATCGACCACGGGTCTCGCGAGCGAGCTGATCTTCTCGGGTGAACCCTCCGACACGAGTGTGGGGGCGAGCACTGCGACGTCCGTCACCGTCAAAGATGCCGGCGGCAACCCCGTGGCCGGCGACACGGTCGGGATCTCTGAGCAGAGTGGACCGCAGGATGGCATCTCGGCGTCCAGCAATCTCACCGCGGTTACGGACTCCTCAGGAGTGGCGACGTTCACGAACATCGTTCTTCAATACGTCGGGAACTACACCCTGATCGCATCTGACGGCGGCGCGTCCGCAATATCCAGCAACTTCGTCGTGACGACACAGAAGAGCGTGATCACCGTGACCTCAAAGGCCCCGACCAATGCCACACAGAATGGACCGACGTACACGCCGACGGCCACAGCTACGAGCTTTGACGCGGTGGTCATCACGGTAGCCTCATCCTCTTCGGGTGTCTGCGTTATCACCTCCGGTGTGGTGTCGTTCAAGGGGCTGGGAACGTGCACACTGGACTTCAACGATCCCGCGGCGGGAAATCCCAATTACGCTCCGGCTGCGCAAGTGACGCAAAGTTTCCCGGTCGGCGGCCTCGCGGCGACCCAAGTAGGGCTCGCGCTCAGCACGAATACCCCGACAGCGAGTTCTACGACCAACGTGACGATCACGTTGACCCTCGAGAACGCGGTTGGGGTCCCCGTGAACAGCAGCGGAACGACAACCGTCGTGCTGAGCGACATCGGCGACGGAGACTTTGCTACAAAGCTCGGCACCGGCATCGCCAGCAGTACCCAAACGCTCAACGTCAGTTTCACGAACGGAACGGGCACCGCGACGGCTTACTTCCTCGACGAGAACA
This sequence comes from Acidimicrobiales bacterium, assembly GCA_049581565.1. Classification (GTDB taxonomy): domain Bacteria; phylum Actinomycetota; class Acidimicrobiia; order Acidimicrobiales; family RAAP-2; genus RAAP-2. The sequence continues at coordinate 1,014 of JBAUSF010000040.1, read as the reverse complement.
CCGGTCCCGACACGATTACGGCAGTGAACGGCACGAGCAACTGGGGGACGGCGTCGCTGACCGTTCAAGCAGGGGCGCCCGCCCAGGTCTCCATCGCGCCCAGCACCGCGTCGCCGACGGTGTCGTCAGTCACCTCCACTTCGCTGACGTTCCAACTCGAAGATCAGCTCGGCAACGCCGCCACCAGCAGCACCGGCCTGACGTTGACGCTGAGCGACTCGAACAAGGGATTCTTCGCGACCGCCAACGGTGTGGCCGGTACCTCGACGCTCAGCGTCACCTTCGCCAGTGGGGCCGGGACCGCGTCGGCCTACTACGGCAACACGACCGCCGGAGCAGACATGATTACGGCGAAGAACGGCACGACGGCCTGGGGTTCGACGACGGTGACTCCGGCGGCCGGCGCCGCGAGCTCGGTTCAGATCACGGTCAGTCCCGCCGCTCCCGCCCAGAGCACGACGACCAACGCGACCGTGTCCGTGCAATTGGTTGACCAGTACGGAAACGACGTTCCCACCCCGAGCGGCGTGTCACTCACGCTCAGCAATTCGGGCAGCGGCTTCTTCGCGACAGGGTCCGGCTCCACGGGAACCGCGACCCTAGCTCTCACGACCAGCACGTCGGGTTTCGCGAAGGGCTACTTCGGCGACGACGTCTCAGGGCAGTCCGTCACCATCACCGTCACGGGCTCGGGAATCTCCGCGACAACGCCTCCATTTATCATTTAATGAATCGAGACGCCTCGTCGCTTGAATAAGAGTGATACCTGGCTGCCTTTCGCATGGTGTTCACCCTTCCAAGCTGGGCATGCGGGCTCCGTTCCCGTCACCCGCTCCAAGGGTGCTCGACCCAACTCAGTGGGCCACCTTCTTATGGCAATGAAACCTGGCTTGATTGGGCTAACTGTTTCATGGTCGCTTGAGGCGCTGCTCGCGAACCCACGCTTGTGCACCCATCTGAATCGCGTCCCACGGGCTCCCAAGCGGAGGCGTGTAGGACAGGTCGAGCTCGCTC